>JBIKRO010000101.1:0-8791 GCA_044349095.1 Aquirufa sp.
ACGGCAATCGCTTCTTCAAATTTTTCCTCACGAATTAATCGGGCAAATTTCTTCGAACCGGTCACATTACACCGCTCACCAATATTAACAAAATTGGTCAATGGCGTAATTTCAAGCGGTTCTAAACCTGAAAGCATTTGGTTATGGCCAGCTTCAGGAATCTGATGTGGCTTATATTTTGAAGCGATCGTTGCAATCGCCTTGATGTGTGCCGGTGTCGTACCGCAACAACCTCCAATGATATTCACAAAACCATGTTGGAGAAAATCCTCAATCACTTCAGCCATTTGCTCAGGCGATTCATCGTATTCACCCATTTCATTGGGTAAACCTGCATTCGGATGAGCAGATACAAAAAATGGCGACTTATCATTCAATGTTTTCACATAAGGACGCATTAAATCCGCACCTAAGGCACAGTTTAATCCGACAGACAAAAGCGGCATGTGAGAAATAGATGTCAAAAATGCCTCTGTTGTTTGCCCCGAAAGTGTACGTCCGGAGGCATCTGTAATGGTTCCCGAAACCATCACAGGTAAATAAGTATAATTGGGATTTTGAGTAAAAAATTGGTCTATGGCAAAAAGAGCTGCCTTTGCATTTAAGGTATCAAAAACGGTTTCAACTAATAATAAATCGGCTCCTCCGTCCACTAAGCCGCGAACTTGCTCTTGGTATGCAATCACCAATTCATCAAAGGTGACGGCACGAAAACCAGGATCATTGACATCCGGCGACAAGGATAAAGTACGATTGGTAGGCCCTATCGAACCCGCGACAAACCTAGGCTTACTGGGATTTTTTTTGGTAAATTCATCAGCAACCTCTCTGGCAATTTTAGCAGACTCAAAATTTAATTCATATACCAAGTCCTCCAAGTGATAATCTGCCATCGCAATAGAGGTACCCGAGAACGTATTGGTCTCCGCTATATCCGCACCAGCCTCAAAATATTTAGCATGAATTTCTTTGATCACATCGGGACGAGTGATGGAAAGCAAATCATTATTGCCCTTAAGCTCGTGAGGAAAATCCTTAAACCGTTCGCCGCGATAATCAGCGTCAGTCAGATTATATTGTTGAATTAAAGAACCCATGGCACCATCTAGGACTAAAATCCTATCTAGTAAAAGTTCTCGTATATCTGTTTTAAGCATAGACAATTGAAACTTTGAATGAATCAAAGCGACTAAATAAAAAGGTTAAAAATCTGACAAAGATACATCATTTCAACCGATCGCCCATAAATTTTGATTTAAAGGAAACCTAATTTTCTGATTTTTTCGAGGTCTTCTGGGCTATCGATGCCCATCGTTTCAAATTGTGTTTCGACCGCTTGAATAGGGAAACCATTTTGTAGCCATCTCAACTGCTCTAAGGCTTCTGAAGTTTCAAGATCTGAGGCGGGTAATTGGCTAATGGACAATAAAATATCTGAGCGATACGCGTATAAACCTATATGTTTGAAATATCGATGATGTGTCAACCAATCTTCCTGGGGTAGACCGCGCATGTAGGGTATGGCATGTCTAGAAAAATACAAAGCTTGGTTTTTATTGTCCAAGACTACCTTAGGACAATTTGGATTAAACAAGGTATCAATCGTGGTAATTTGTTTAACTAAGGTCAGAATGGGGGCATTTGAATCCATCGCATTCGTGATTTCAATAAGCTGCTGAGGTTCAATATAGGGTTCATCCCCTTGAATATTCACAATATAATCAATACCATCCCCTAAATTTGCTAACACCTCAGCACATCGATCCGTACCAGAAACATGGGACGCTGAAGTCATCATAACAGAAGCACCAAATGACTGAGCCACCTTAAAAATACGTTCATCATCGGTGGCTATAATAATCTGATCCCAACCCTTCACCGTAGCTACCTGTTCATAGGTTCTTTGAATCATCGGTTTTCCACCTAGATCCACCAATGGCTTTCCAGGATAGCGAGTTGACGCATAACGTGCTGGAATTACGGCTACAACTTTTTTACCTTGGATCATAATAAATTGAGTTTATTCAATGAAATTTAACAAATTTGCACATAATTTATATTAAAATCGCTCTCGCTTTTGGAAAAAATATCCAAACATTTATTTGAATCAACGATTTGGAGTATCGGATATTTCGGGACAAAAGAGGTTCCTAAACTTTGGATTGAACTTCGATCTCCCACAAAAACAAATTGGGTCAGTTTTGATATCTCAAAGCGAATGGGGAGTGATATTTGTTCCTTTGACCCCTCCAATAAAATAAAAACCTGGTTAAAAGGCGTAGGGAATATTGGTTTATTTCTTCGTTTAAAATCGGGCATAAATCCAGGCATTGAAGCATTAGAAGCCTATGATTTAGCCTCTGGAAATTTAATTTATGAGGTTGCCATCACGCATTGGGTAAAATTGACCGATTCGCATATTCAAGTGGTTCAGGAAAAAGCGCTCTATTGGATAAATTTACAAACAGGCCAATTTGAAGTCCCTGAAGACCCAACTGATGAGGGAAGTAATCAGTTTCTTTTTGAAAACCCAGCTCATTTTGAGGAAAACCAACCAGGATTTTCAGATTTTAAATTATTTTTCAAACAAAATTTTGACGAAAATATAGTCAAAGCCATGGATTGTTGGGATGGAAATGATAAGATAATATTTTCTTATTATCTTTACGAAGATGGCTTAAAAAACATCCTTAGAGTGTGCGATAAAGGATTTAAAACGGAGCATACCGAAATAATTGCGGAGGGAGAAACCATAGGTTTTAATACGTTTCAAATATTCAATCGCACGTTGATTTATATTAAAGACAAGCATCAACTAATATTTTATGAATTCTAAAAAGCTACTTTTATTCGTTTTATTAAGTGTGGGATTCACGAGCGCTTTTGCAAGTCCGATTGACTCCTTAGGACTTAAAAAAGACAATAATAAAACCTATATCGTGTACAAGGTGGAAAACAAGCAACCCCTTTACTCGATATTAAAGCATTTTAATCTTTCATTAACTGAGTTCAAGCAAATCAATCCTGAAGTCATTATCCCAATCAATGCTGGGGAAATCATATTCATCCCCATTCACTACTTAGACGAAGCTACAAATGCACTAATTGCTCCTGCTAAACCTTTGGAAAAAGTGGTCGTTAAAAAACAAGAAGAAATTAAATCCATTGAATCTGGCATCCATATTGTTTCAGCCAAACAAAGCCTATTAACCATCGCAAATTTACATAAGGTAACGATGGCCGATATCCGAAAATGGAATAATTTAACTACAGATGTTTTGAAAGAGGGCCAACGCTTATTAGTCGAGGCACCGAAAAATTTCGTCATTGACAAATCAACTTTATTGGGCAGCAAAAACGATAAAGGAATTGAAGAATTAAAATCAGATAGTAAAGAATCAGATGGCTTAAAAAAGACCATTGAAACAGGAATTGCAGAATTAATCGAGGTTCCTGACAATTCCGGTAAGTATTTAGCCTTACACAAATCAGCCCCTATAGGCACCTTGGTTTTGGTCAAAAATTTAGCAAACAACCAAAGTATATGGGTTAAGGTGATCGGCAGATTGCCTAACTCAGATGGAAAATTAATCATTAAACTTTCTCCTAAGGCATTTGAGCGACTTAATGCAGTCGACAAAAGAATCAGAGCCGAGATCAGCTATTTAATTCAATAAAATGCCTAGACGCAAAAGACCGGTGACAGTAGGAAATGTAGTTTTTGAAATTTTCTTCATCTTATCCTATCCATTTATCGCACTATTTTCAGCCGCAGTAACCTTGTTGGTTTGGATATTTTCATTTCCTTCCAAACTAATCGCATTTTTTAGCAAAATAAAATAAGCCCATGAAGGAAGAAATCGTAGAACTTCTTGAGAAGAAATACGCATTTTTCAACCATCCTAGGTTCATTGAACACGACCCGATTCAAATTCCCCACTTATTTACCAAATTACAAGACCGGGAAATTATGGGATTTTGGGTGGCGATCCTATCTTGGGGACAGCGCACAACCATCCTGAATAATGCCAAAAAATTGATCGATCTGATGGATGGAGCACCTCACGATTTCATTCTAAATCATCAAGAGACCGATTTAAAACGGTTTGAATCCTTTAAACATCGAACTTTTCAAAGCACGGATGCGCTATATTTTCTTCGATTTTTCAACAGGCACTACACCACCCATCCAAGTTTAGAAACAGCCTTTGTGCCGGATAATAACTTACATGAATTAAATACAACGAAGGCAATTAATGATTTTTACACGCATTTTTTTGATGATCCTTGGGCTCCGGAAAGGACAAAAAAACATGTTTCCACTCCAAATAAAAACTCAGCATGTAAACGAATATGTATGTTGATAAGGGTAATTAAGATGGTACAAACTTAATCAAAATTTACATATGATTCTTTAGGGATTTTAATCCCATATTGATAGATGGGTTGTCCATTAACTTTTTTAACCAATGCTATTCCATTAATGGCGACTGGCTTATTTTCAAAAGTAAACTCTTTATTGCCCGTTGAATCAGCTAGCACCCAGTAATCTTTATATCGATTGGTCTCAAAAATTAAAGTAGATTCCTTACCCTTAAGTATAACCTCAACTACGTATGAACTAATTTCTTCTTTATATTCTACATTAATTTTGTCAACTAACGAATGAACCAAAGATTTAATTAAATCAAAGTTTTCAGCTTTACTTATCTTGGTGCTCACTCTTTTCATTAGATCTTGAGACTCCTTTAGCTTTTGATCAAAAGATCCAGAAGAGTTTTCTTTGATCTTCCTTTCTAATTGAATAATTTCTTCATTTAGTTTATTTTCTTGTTTTTTAAGATTTTGATACTCTATTGATAATTCTTTAAAATCATCGTTTTTCATCTCCTTGGCAAAAGAGATTAGATTATTATAACTCTTTGATATCTTATCTAGCTCTTTCCTTTTGACCTCTAGATTTTTAAAGTGCTTTTCTAAATCTGTAGTTTTACTCGGTAGATTTTTAAATAGCTTTAACGATTTTAAGTCAGTAAGTAACAACCGGATAATAAATGTTTCGATTTTAGCAATGTTAATTCCTCTGTTGTCACAGACAGCATTGGGGTATCTTTTGTTTGTGCATTTGTATGCATAATCATTGCCCTTTGGCCGTTTTTTGCCCCGGTAATCAAAATTACATTTTGAACAATATATTAAACCGTTTAAAAGATAATGGTACTGTTCTTTGGGGCCGAGATTTTTTTTATTTTGTTCAAAATTTAACTGTACTTTTTCCCAAATTTCGGTGCTAACTATTGGTGGCACGTGATCATCTGTTTGAATAATATCGACTACCCTTTTATATTTAACCGGTTTTCCATCAATATACTCAAAAGCATCTTCATGCATCTTCCAAATTCTAGTACCCTTATACATAGGGTTTTTTAACATATCACCAATTACATTCCCGCGCCAAGTAACATCTTTCTTTTCAAAAACCTTTATTTTTCTATTGCCATCAATTTTTCTTGTTATCTCACCCTCAAAATTTCTACTGTACTTAGTTTTGATACCTTCCGCATTAAAAATATTTGCAATGGTGTAAGCACCACACCCTGAAAGAGATAAATCAAACATTCGCCTAACGTGTTTAGCCTCTTCTTCAAAAATTATGTAATTATTTAATTCATCTCTCTGATAACCAAACGGTTTTAAGCCATGAGTTTTACCGAGTTTTACTTTTTTTGCATTAGCATCTCTTACTTTTCTTGATGTCATCTCGGAGTAATAAGCATTTACAACCGACATCAGTTGAGCATACATCCGATTTGTGGGATTATCTAAATCTAATCGTTTACCTTCTGGGTAGTAGTCTATTTTAAAATTTATAACTAGACTGACGAAAAAAAGCCATGTCTGTGTATCTCTTTCAATGCGACTTTGATCTATACAATAAACGGCGGTTAAATCGCCTGATTTCATATCTTGAAATAAGTCTGACAACCCACCTCTGACAGTTTCGTCTAATGTACCACTGATGCCATCATCGACATAAATTCGGTACGGAATACCAAGTCCAACAGCACATTTAATACCCTTTTCTTTTTGAATAGAAATGGTGTACTTTTCCTTTCTGGCCTTGGATGTTCTACAATATATTCCTAGCATGGTCATAAATTTATAAAATTATTTGATAGTTCTTACGGGTAATTAGTGTAGTTTAATACTTTTGTTGATTAAACAATAATGATGCTTCCAATCGACGAAATCAAAGACTTTCTTGATCACAAGGTAACTGAGTTCAATAGGCCAGAATTCATAGAATCTGATCCAATAAGCATTCCTCACCGTTTTTCTTTAAGAGAAGATATAGAGATCTCTGCATTCTTAACTGCAACAATTAGCTGGGGTAATAGAAAAGCAATACTGGGTGCTGCAGACCAAATGATGCAAATAATGGGAGAAAGCCCCTATGATTTCATAATGGAATCTAATGATTTAAATAAGGATAAAATAACTGACTTCTATTATAGAACCTTTAATGGTGTTGATTTTTATTATTTTTTAGCTGCCATTAAAAACATTTATTTAAATCATGGTGGTTTAGAAAATGTATTCAATGATTTAACATCTAAATTCTCAATACAAGAATCTATTAGCCAATTTAGAAAAATCTTTTTTGAGTTACCACATTCATCCAGAACTCTTAAACATGTTTCTGATCCTTTAAATGGTTCTGCAGCGAAAAGGCTTAATATGATGCTCAGGTGGTTCATAAGGAATGATAAAAAAGGTGTGGACTTTGGTATTTGGGGCAAAATTAGCCCATCAAAGCTCTCCATACCTCTAGACATTCATTCAGGAAATACAGCCCGTAAATTGGGTCTGTTAACCCGAAAACAGAATGATGCTAAATCAGTAACAGAACTGGACAATATCTTAAGGACTTTCGACCCAATTGATCCTGTAAAATATGACTTTGCGTTGTTCGGATTGGGTGTAATAGAAAAGTTTTAACACCCCTGCCTGCTTTCCTTCCTCCAAGGTTTCCCATATTGCAAAGCAATATATAAGTGAATTTAGTATCTATCAGAAGCCCAGAT
This sequence comes from Aquirufa sp., assembly GCA_044349095.1. GTDB lineage: Bacteria > Bacteroidota > Bacteroidia > Cytophagales > Spirosomataceae > Aquirufa. The sequence continues at coordinate 7,086 of JBIKRO010000101.1, forward strand.
TAAGTCCCAGTAACAAAATCGAATTCCCTGTTTTAGCATATGCTAAAATCGTGTTGTTTGAATTTGGGTATTTCCAAAAGTATTTATTTCTAAAGGGATTCAGCCTAATCGATATTTTATGGAAAAAATAGATTTTTATCAGATTATTACTTTGAATAATGATGGTAATAAAGAATATATAACTACTGGTGCGACCCTAAATCAAACCGATTATATAGCTCTACCTACGATTTTGGGGATGTATGATACTTCCGATCCTACCCTTCGAAAATACTTGAAAAAATATGGCACTAGTAATAGTGACTATTTTTTTTCTGATGGAAAGCTTTTCATAAGCACTAATTTTTTAATTAAGAATCACTTCTATAGAAAAAAAGAGAATACCACCACCTTTCATCCTTACAGGAAAATAAGAATAAAAGGTAGTGTCATTCCATATTCAATTTTTGGCACATTATAGCCGTTTTAAGGACGTTAAAATTATATTTGAAGTATCTTATACAAAAGCTTATTTCAATTGAAATTTAAGCACCTAATTAGTCTCTGGAGAAGAGGGGTTGAGCGGAATTCGGGGTGATGAGGCAATCGTTGAAGAGACTTCGTCACCATTCTGCTCCGCAGGTTGAGGAGAGATAATATTTTCATAATATTTTGTTGCTAGACTCCAGCAAAATTTTAATTGAAATTGATTTAATATTTTCTGATACATTCCATCAATTCTATATCTATAAATTACTAAATCATCAAAATTTTTGATTGAATCAATACTACTTGCATGAAATTTATCTAAAAATAATTTTATTTTATCTGTTGGAATATCTTCAAAATTAATTTTAGTTAAATATTCAATATGAATTAGAATATCATCATTGTTGATTATTTTATTATAATCCTCAATTTTAATATTGTTATAATTTGCACTCTCCTCTGAACTATGTTCTAAAGAATATTCTGATATATCTTCTATACTATTTTCTGAACTATCTTCTAGTATTGTTGACCCCAAATCTTCTCCATGGGCGTCCATATTACTTACTTCAATCATACCATTTAGGTACATCTGATATAACGTTTCGTTACTATGGTTATTACTATTTTTCTCTTTGGACTTCCCATAAAACAATAATCGAAAGTTTACATTTTTCAATTCATCTTCTGTAGCTAATCGATACCAAATAGTGTTATCTATTGTCATTTTATTGTAATTACCAGTTTTTAAAAGACCGGTTGCAACTAGTTCACGCAAATGTGTACCAACTGTTTTCTTATCCAAACCACATTCTTTAGCCCAGTAATCATATGACCCAAAAGTCCAATAGTAACCGGCTTTAAAATGGTATTCACTCTCCTTGTCTTCATTTCTATAAATCCAATTCTTAAGCTTTGAATACAGGATCTTTTTCACAGGATCTTTAATTAATTTCAGATCACTGTTATAAACAGTAAAATAGGTGTCATTCCCAAGATCTCTTTTTTTTCTTGTCATTGTCTTATCATTTTAAAACCACCAACATCGGTGGCTTGATAAATAATAATTGAAAAAAATGACAATTCCAAATTTTGTAACATTTAAATATCTGATAACCAGTTAGTTATTACATAAAATTATTTTTGGATTTTAAATAAATCTATTTTGAATTAAGATTAATCATTAGAGTTCAAGCACAGAAATGGGAGCCACACTGGACAAGCCATCAGCAATGATG
>JBIKRO010000031.1:0-28665 GCA_044349095.1 Aquirufa sp.
CCATCTGCACGGAATTGATCCGCCATTTCGATGTCGGCTTGTTGGGCCATCAAACTAAAACTGCTAACTAAAAGAATCAATAAAGTGTTTGAAAATTTCATGTCTATTCGTTTTCTGATATTAAATGTGCAAGTTTTTTAATTCGAATTCTAAGGTTTACGATCCAATAGCCTAATAGGGTCCAAGCGATAATCGCCGGGTAAAAGACCAATCGCATATTGGAATCTAAATCATATTTTGAAAATCCTGGATTTCCTCCATTTCCGGGATGCAATGAATCGGTCATACGAGGCAATATCCAAATCAAAATCATGAAAATAACAAAGGCAAAAATATTATAAACATTTGATATTCTTGCTTTTTGCTGTTCATCTGGCATGGAGGAACGTACTAAGCCATAGGCCAAATAAATTAATAGACCGATGGCAACTGAATTTAATTTGGGGTCGTTAGTCCACCAATCTCCCCATGTAAATTTCGCCCAAAGGCTACCGGTAACCAGACCTAAAGTGGCAAAAACTAAACCGGTTTCCACATAGGCATTGGAAATGAGATCACTTTTGATGTCTGATTTTCGAAGGTATTGAATCGAATGGTATACCGAGGTTCCCAATAAAAAAATCATGGTAAACCACATCGTGACATGAAAATATAAATTTCTCACGGTTTCATTTAGAATGGCTTGTCGGGGCACTTTTCCCATAAATCCTGCCCAAATCGTGTAGATTAAAAGCAGCATACAGGCTATTTTCCAATAATTCTTTTTTAATGTCTCCATATATAGGGGAATAAAATTCCTGATAATACTATAACAATTACGTCTAAGGAGGCCAAAATAGCCATTTCATCCCAATTCTCCTGCATGGATATTCCATCCATCGCACTTTTTGAGAGTTTAAGTAAGAGCAACAAGAGTGGAATGATGATAGGAAAACTTAGGACCGACATCAATGTAGCCGAATTTTCGCCTTGTGCAGCGATTCCGGCGACCATTGTCAAAGTAGCTGAAAACCCAATAGATCCTAATAGCAACGAGACAAGATACAATGGTAAATTCCCCACGGGATTGCCCATAACCCAAGAATAAAATACAATCCCGACAAACGAAATGCCGACCATCACCAGCGCATTGTAGAAAATTTTCGAGTAGATGACCGCTTCTGGGCTTACAATCGAGTAATAAAATATATTGCGCTGTTTTGATTCTTGGGTGAAACTTTTACCGATGGCATTGACGGCTATAAATAAGATAATGAGCCAAAATAAAGTATTCCAGGTGATGGGATTGATAGCTTGTTGCTTGGCCTTAAATGATAAATAACAAACAAATATCGTGGAGGCCAAATACAAAAGTAACCCATGAATCGCGTATTTCTGACGCCATTCCATCTGGATTTCTTTTTTAACCAACACGCGTATCTCGTTAATTAGCATGAATAAATCTAATAGGACCCGCAATTTACGACAGAAAATTTGCTTTAAGGAATATTATACAAGTATTTTACCCTGGGATTAATCGTAAATCTATTGATTTGAATCATTTCGCATTAAACATCAAATTAAATCTCTACTCGATCATTTTTTAGCTCAGATATACTTAGTACATTTGTAGCTAATTTTGAATAATTCTAAATAGGAGAGCTTAGTTCTATATGCGTACAGTTGCAGATTTGGGTATTGGAGATCATGGGTTTATTTCAGGTTTTACGGATGAAAAACTTTCCTTAAAATTATTAGAAATGGGTTGTTTGCCAGGTACGGAAGTTATTTTAACGCATCATGCTCCATTTGGCGACCCTATTGCCATTAAAGTTTCAGGTTACACCCTATCGATGCGAAGAGAAGAGGCGGCCACCATCCTATTAAATCATAAGTAAATTGACTAAAATCCCTAAAATAGCATTGATTGGAAACCCAAATGCGGGAAAGTCGTCCTTGTTCAACACATTGACTGGCCTACGTCAAAAAACGGGAAATTTCCCTGGCGTGACCATGGATAAATTAACCGGAATTTGGGAATTAGGTCCAAAAAATCAAATTGAGATTTTAGATTTACCAGGAATATATAGTATTTATCCAAAGTCGATCGACGAGGAATTAGTGATTAATATTTTGGGTAATCCGGCACATCCTGATTATCCAGATATGGCCATTGTCGTGGCAGACGCATCTAATCTAAAGCGAAATTTATTGCTTTTTTCTCAAGTTCGTGACTTGGGAATTCCAACCGTTTTGGCTCTCAACATGATTGACGTAGCGGAAAATGAAGGCTATGTAATCAACTCGATCAAGTTAGCTCGCGAGCTAAGTGTCGAGGTGGCGGAGGTAAATGCTAAAAAAGGAATTGGGGTTAATGGATTAAAATTATCGGTTCAAAAAACGTTAGAAAATCGATTTGCATCCAATGATGGCTTGCCACTACCCGTATCGGATGAGTTGATCACCGAGATTCAGTCGGCATTTGGAGAGGTTGATCCTTACCGGTGTTTGCTTTGGCTAATGGAACATGATCGAATGAAAATGTTTACCAAAGCTCAGTGCGCAACATTGGATCAAATCATGGTCAAACATAGTTTTGAACCCAAAAAATATAAGTCGGCCGAAACCGTCAAGCGCTACGAGTTTTTAACGGAGGTGGTCGATCGTTGTGTGATTAATTTAAATCGACAATGGGATGCGCCACCGGTGAAAACATGGACAGACCGATTGGATAAATTATTTCTACATCCTGTAGGCGGATATTTGTTTTTTTTAGCGATTTTATTTGTCATGTTTCAGGCCGTTTTTACGTGGGCCACGTATCCCATGGATGCCATCGACGCAGGTGTGGCATTTTTAAATGATTGGCTGAAGGGCATACTTCCGGAATCAACCTTCAGAGGATTATTAACCGATGGATTAATTGCAGGAATAGGGGGCGTGTTGATTTTTATTCCACAAATAGCCTTCTTATTTTTCTTCATTTCTATGTTGGAGGAAACGGGATATATGTCTCGGGTGATGTTTATCATGGATAAATTAATGCGCAGATTTGGATTAAATGGGAAGTCGGTTGTTCCTCTTCTGTCAAGTGTGGCCTGTGCCGTGCCTGCCATTATGAGTACTCGGTCGATCGGGTCTAGGAAAGATCGTTTGATTACTATTTTGGTGACTCCATTGATGTCATGTTCTGCGCGATTGCCAATTTACACCGTGTTGATTGCCTTAGTGGTTCCTGAAAAAAACACCTTATTTGGACTTTTCAACTTGCAAGGATTGGTGTTGTTTATCTTGTATTTGCTCGGATTTTTTATGGCATTATTTTCTGCCTACATCATGAAATTGATTCTCAAGGCGAAGGAAAAGAGTTACTTCATCATGGAATTGCCCACGTATAAAGGGCCGAGGTTTAAGCATGTGAGCTACACAATTTTGAATAATGTGAAAGCTTTTGTTTTTGAAGCGGGTAAAGTCATTGTTGCTATTTCGATTATCTTATGGGTATTAGCTAGCTATGGTCCTGGAAATAGTATGGAGGATGCGACGAACCGAATTAAAATTCAAAATCCGAATTTATCAGGTGTTGAACTGAGCAATAAAATTGCCGGTGAAAAATTAGAAAATTCCTATGCGGGTCATTTTGGTAAGTTTATTGAACCGGCTATTAGGCCTTTGGGCTATGATTGGAAAATTGGCATAGCACTGATCACCTCTTTTGCCGCGCGTGAAGTATTTGTAGGAACGATGTCGACCATTTACAGTTTAGGGGGAGAAATCGACAATGAAAATGCGACGATTAAAAATAGAATGCGTGCCGAGATAAATCCCCAAACAGGAAAGCCGATGTATGACATGGCTTTAGGATTTTCTTTGCTGATTTTCTATGCCTTTGCCATGCAATGCATGAGTACGCTGGCAACGACCTACCGAGAAACTAAATCGTGGAAATACCCGTTGATTCAATTCGGATACATGACCGCATTAGCATACTTATCTGCCTTTTTGGTCTATCAAACGCTTTCTTAAATTTTAATCGGGATCGAAGTAGCCGCTAAATTGCTCGTTCCTTTCGCCACAATTTTACCTTCCTGATTGTACATTTTAGCCTCTACATTAGCGATTTTTTTACCTACTCGGTAAACCTCTGACGTTACCGTAACTTTTTCACCAGCTTTAGCGCCAAATAGGAAGTCGACATGTAAATTAATCGTGACATACAGGTGATCTATCTGAACCGTAATTAGGGTCATGCCCATGATTTCATCCAACATGGTTGAAATAATTCCTCCGTGTAAAACGCCAGCATGATTACATTGGTCAGCTCTAACGTCAAATTCGGCTGTAATTGAACCTAATTTGGCCTGTTTCAAGGTGCCATCTAACCAAGAGGATACTGGATTCGGATTTCCGTCAACAATCTTGCGATCTAAATTTTGGTTCAAAAACTGAAGAACCGTTTCGTTTGGTTTCATATAATTTGTTAGGCGGAAAAATAATATTTTATGAGCGGGTCCATGTCGCCGTTCGGCCAAACATGGGTGTACCCACATATCCTCGGATTTCTAGGACTTTGTTATTATCCTTTACTTTCAAAATGCAATCGTAGGTTTTGCCTGAATTTGGGTCATAAATTTTGCCATCTTCCCAAGCAGAACCCTTAAACTTGAAATCTTGTAAAATAACCAATCCAATGAGGTTGCGATTCTTTAATTTGGCATCAGGATTATTAATGTCCTTTTTGCCAGGTGTTTTCCCCCATGAGATTTTGCCATAAAATTTATCGCCTTGTTTGAATATACTTATTTTTCCATCTTTTTCTTGCGAAAGCCAATCGCCCAAAATGACATCAGGGCCTGAGTTTGCAAACGAATTTGCATGTAGGATAAGCGTACCTAACAAGATTAAAAATGTTGTTTTCATCGATAGAAATTTTTTGAACGTGCAAATATATGGGGAAATCATGATAAATTACTAAACTAACAGAATTCAAAAAGGTTTGCTGACCTCATTCGGAATGCTTATTTTTGTACCAAATTTCTCTTTAGACTTACTTGGAGAAAATCATAGCCAATATCACATTATGAATTATAATTTAGATCAAATTCCAGAGAGAACTTCAAAGCCACGTCAAAAGGGATTGACGATGGTCATGGACAAAGGCTTGAGTTTAAGGCAAGTAGAAGATTTCATTGAGATGGGCGGTGCTCATACCGACATTGTCAAACTAGGTTGGGCCACGTCTTATGTGACACCTAATTTGAAAGAAAAATTAGCCATTTATAAATCAGCAGGCATTCCCGTTTATTTTGGCGGCACCTTATTTGAGGCATTTTATATTCGGGGCCAAGTGGATGAATATCAGCGTGTCCTAGATCAATATGGCATGGAATATGCTGAAATTTCAGATGGATCCGTGGATATGCCTTCCGATGTAAAATGTGAATTTATTCAGAAATTATCGAAGCAAGTAATTGTTCTTTCTGAGGTGGGTTCCAAAGATGAAGCTAAAATAATTCCTCCATATAAGTGGATTAAATTGATGAAAATGGAATTGGAAGCCGGTTCTTGGAAAGTGATTGGAGAAGCTAGAGAAGGTGGAAATGTGGGCTTATTCCGTTCCTCAGGAGAAGTTCGACAGGGATTAGTGGAAGAGATTTTGACTGAAATTCCCGAAGAAAAAATCATTTGGGAGGCACCTCAGAAGTCCCAACAAGTTTGGTTTGTTAAATTAGTAGGCGCCAATGTGAATGTCGGGAATATTGCTCCTAACGAAGTTATTTCGTTAGAAACCATTCGTTTAGGTTTACGCGGCGACACATTTGACCATTTTTTGACACGATAAAATATTTATTTTAAGGGCCTATCCAACACAAATAAAGGGTGGTTTTGGGTTCATTTATTTTTCAAAAACATAAACATGCTTCAATTACTTTTGGATTTGTTAAAAGATCCCTTGCAATTTCTAACTGAGTTTATTTCGGCCAACGGATCTTTGACTTATGCTCTTTTATTTTTAATCGTGTTTGTGGAAACGGGACTTGTAGTTATGCCTTTACTTCCTGGAGATTCATTGCTATTTTCAGTGGGTTTGTTGGCCTCTGCTTCGGGCCAAATAGATGTTTATTATGTTATTCCTTTGCTTATTTTAGCAGCATTATCTGGGGATCAAGTCAATTATTTTTTAGGAAGATATTTCAGTTCCTGGATTAGGGAAAGGGAGCAAATTTTGTTTTTAAAACGTTCACATGTGGAACAAACAGAAACATTTTATGCTAAGTATGGGGCTAAAACGGTTATTCTTGCCAGGTTTATTCCTATCGTGAGAACGGTGGCGCCATTTGTTGCCGGTGCCGGCCGCATGTCGTATCCTGTTTATTTACTTTATGGATTTTTAGGCGCTTGTCTTTGGGTTACCTCCATTACCATGGCGGGGTTTTATCTAGGGGATAATGCCTTTGTCAAGGAAAATTTCGAAAAGGTAGTTCTTGGAATTGTAGGCGTTTCGGTATTGCCTATCTTGGTTGGATTGATCAAGCAACGCTTCGCTAAGTAGAATCTTATGGCTATTTCTTCTCTTTATGGCTTAATTGGCTTTCCCCTCGGTCACTCATTTTCCAAAAAATATTTTACTGAAAAATTTCAATCGCTAGGGTTGTCCCAATCGCATGCGTATGAACAATTTCCCATCGCATCAATCGATGAATTTCCTGGCTTATTGGCCCAGCATAAATCCACTTTAAAGGGTTTAAATGTTACGATTCCTTATAAGCAACTCGTCATGCCTTTTTTAAGCGAGATAGATTCTGCAGCTAAAAAAATAGGTGCGGTCAATACAATTAAAATTTTATCAAACGGGCGTACCATCGGGTACAATTCAGATTATTGGGGTTTTAAAAATACACTTACTTCATGGACTGCTTTGGCCTATTTTAAATCAAAAAAAGCGTTGGTTTTGGGTCAGGGGGGAGCTGCTAAAGCCATTATTGTTGCTTTGGAAGATCTAGGAATTCCCGTGATTAAAGTTTCTCGAGTGGCTTCCGCCGACGCTATATCCTATGAAGAAATTCCAAGATTTATTTCTGAAATAGGTCTGATCGTGAATACCACACCCCTTGGGATGTTTCCAAATATTGATACAAGTCCACCATTGCCCTATGCGGCTTTAAATGAACAACATTTTTTATACGATGCCGTTTACAACCCATTAGAAACTTTATTTCTTAAAAAAGGAATTGCCGCTCGCGTAGGTGGCACGCATACAGGAATTGACATGTTAATCGGTCAGGCCGATAAAGCTTGGGAGATTTGGAAATCTTAATGTAAATAGACGCCTCTTTTTTTCGCGTCCGAAATAATTACCTCAACGTGCTCAGACAGAGTCGTAGACAATTCGTATCCTTTGTAATCAGCTGAAATCGGAAACTTTCTGTAATTGCGATCAACCAAAACAGCTACTTGAATTTTTTTGACCGGAATGCTTAAAAATGGGGCTAAGGAATAAGAAAAAGTTCGACCTGTGTTTAAAACATCGTCAACGACCACGATCACTTTGTTTTCAAATAGGTCTAATGAACAGTCAAAACTTACGGGTTGATCATATGGAATTTCTTTATTTAGCTGAATTTCCACCGCCTTCGCTTGTAGCTTTGAGATTTCCCGGATATGTTCACAAAGCATTTTAGCTAAGGCAAAGCCCTCACCTATAACTCCGGCAATAATTATTTCCTTTTCTTCAAAATTATTTTCATAAATCTGAAACGAAATTCGTCTGATTTTTTGAAGCAATGAAGGTCCGTCTAAGATTTGTTTTGCCGACATAATTGGTGGTTGCACTAAAATAGCTCTTAAAATTACCAAAATTATCCAAATTTCGTACCTTTACGCTTTATTTAGCAGTTAAATTATTTTATATGGCCAAAATGTATGGGGCGCAACAGCGCCAACAAATGCAAGCTCCTTCCAATCCATTAGCGATTAAAACGAAGAAATACGGGTTAGAAAAAAACAAATACATTGGACTTTGTATGCGCCAATTGGTTGCCAATCAGTGGAAATGGTCGTTTATTCCATTGGTTTTAATTCTTGCTAATGTGGCTTTAAATCTTTCTGGTACATATAAAAACTATTGGATTTATATATTTATTGCCATCGGAACTGTTGGATATATCTTATTTTGGTTAATTCAATTTACTGGAATTACTCAATTAGCTCAGTATAAGCAGCTTTTCGACAAGTATCGATATGAGATAGATTCTCGTCAAATTTTTATGAAAATTTCCGATAAAGAGGGGGGTATGTTGAAATGGGATATGATTTTAAAAGCATACAAGGATAAGCAATCTTATGTGCTTGAAATGGGAAAATTTCAATTTATGTATTTGCCATTTTCAATTTTCAATAATGAAAATGATAAAAAATTGATGGATAAAATTCTTCGCGATAAAGGATATATTCAATAAATTTTATGGGCAGAATTTTAGCCATTGATTTTGGTTTGAAACGTACGGGTTTAGCTGTGACGGATTCATTGAAAATTATCGCCAATGGCCTCGAAACAGTTCCTACACACACGCTAATCTCATATTTAGAGATTTATTTCAAAAAAGAAGTCGTTGACGAAGTGGTCATCGGCATGCCGAAAAATTTAGATAATTCGGATACGGACTCCACTGCTGGAGTTCGAATTTTCATTAAAAGCTTCAAAAAGAAATTTCCTGAAGTACCCCTGCACGAGCATGATGAAAGGTTCACCTCGAAATTAGCGATGCAAGCGATGATTGCTGGTGGAATGTCTAAAAAAGATCGGAGAGAAAAAGGAAATGTAGACCGCGTTTCGGCAACCATCATTTTGCAATCCTATATGGAAGCATCGAAATAGATACGCTTTTATTTGGTGACTACTTTGGCAAAACGATGGTAAAATGGAGTCTTGCTCGTTGAATTTTTAGGCTTGAATTTTCCAGTTATAATCGGCACATACATCACTCTACGTCTAGATTTTTCTCCAAAATTTGGGGATACTTCTACTCGATGCCATAACCTTCCATCATGAATGGTTAGGTCACCACGCTCGATTTCAAAAGCAGCTTCTCTTGGGTCTGAACGATGATCGATAAATTGTTTTTTGCCGAAAAGCAGTTTCAAGACACTTTGGTTTTGGGTTCCTGGCAACACCCTTAATCCTCCATTAGATGAAGGACAATGATCTAAATGTATACCTACATTAAGCATAGGTAATATTTTTTGGCCCAAAAATAAATCACGGGGGCTGTCGGTATGCCAGCCCATTTGAGTGAATTTGGAATTTGGTTGATTTACGTAGTGGTTGAACACCAAGCCATCTTTTTCATCTTCTGAAATTCGACCGTCATAAGGAGCTAGGAATTCTGTTAATATACTTAAACGTGGATCTTGTAAGAACTCTTGCAACACATTACTGTACTTATTTGTGAAGCACATACGTTGGATCATGTCTTTCCCCTCTGGATCTTTCCCGAATTTCAGAGGAATCCCATTGATTTTTTGGACCCCCTCTTCAAGCCATTTTGATTCAATTTGAGCTAATTCGTCAATAAATATTAAGGCAGTTTCAGGGGCAATAAAATTTTTAAATTGAATAACTCCATATTTTTTGAAATAATCTTTTTGCTCTTGGGTAATTTCTGACCCAAGGGTGAAAGTTTTATATTCAAATTTTATAATTGGTTTTTTCATATTTGATGAGCAATGGTTACTAGGCAATTTTCAATTTCAAAATTCGCAAGCTGAATTTTGAACTCGCAATTTATGTATTTGTGTCCGAAAAATTTAAACAAAATTTAATTTTATGATAAATATCAACAATCTGATTCCTAATTGACCGTTTAATTTCCGAAATTTACATGAAATTTTAAAAATAAGGACTTGAAATATTTGCTTCTATTTATCTCAATAACTGCTTTCGGTCAATCTGTTCCACATAAAGGTAAATATTTTGTTTATTGGGGCTATAATCGATCAGCTTATCCAAGCTCCGATATTTCCTTTCAAGGACCCGGATATGACTTTACGTTGAATAAGGTGACAGCCTCAGATGCCCCCACCACTTTTGATGGATTTGAGACGTATTTTAATCCATCGCTCTTTTCAATTCCCCAATTCAATTTGCATGCAGGGTATTTTATTAAGGATAATTTATCCATAAGTATTGGTTGGGATCACATGAAATATGTGGTGGATGATTTTCAGAATAGCCATATCACGGGAAAAATTTCGAGCCAAGCTTCAAATCCTGGCATTTGGGTAAATCCTACTTATGTGGGAAATTTTTCAAATTCGCCGATCGTCATTGATCCAACAGATTTTGTTGATTATGAGCATACCGATGGATTTAATTTCGCGGCAGTTGAGTTAGATCATTACGCAACATTATGGCGAGCAGGAAAAACGAATGTGCAATTAGACTGGGTTAATGGAGTCGGTATCGGTGTCGTCGTTCCCCGTTCTGATGTTCGTTTATTTACGGTAGGTCAAAATAATTTTTGGAATTTAGCCGGGGCAGGTGCGTCAATTAAATCGGGTTTGCGACTAAATCTAACCCATTTATTATTTCTCGAAACGACCTTGAAGGGTGGATATACTAATTTGTGGGATGTTCATACGACAGGCCGATCAGAAGATAAAGCCAGCCAGTCGATTTGGTTCGGGGAGTGGTTTTGGGTGCTTGGATTTAATTTTGGTAAGGCAAAATAAATTTTTAGTTAAGCCTAAAAGTGTGTATGTTTGGCCATGCGATTGATTTGGCTTCTCCTTTTTGTATTGTCTTTTTTGGCCGTTCGAGGCCAACAAACCGGCCGTATAGAGACCGATCGGCCCGATCAAACCGAATGCCCTTTCATTGTCAAAAAAGGATATATTCAAGCAGAAATGGGCTTTAATCGCAATAGTTATGCGGATGGCCTCGAGTATTTTTTTCCGACTACTTTGCTTAAAATAGGTTTGTGGAAAAATCTAGAACTGCGTTATGTGTCTATGGCCTCTTCCTCTGCTGGCATTTCAAGTTTTAAAACAGAAGCCATTGGATTTAAATTGGCCTTGTTGGAAGGAAAAAAATGGGTTCCAAGAACCTCCATTATCACTCATTTGCATTGGGATAATTTGAATCGGGATGAAAGTGAGCGAAATACGACCAAACATTCAGTGGGCGATGCGGTATTAACTTTTCAAAATGATTTCGGTAGTGGATATGGAATCGGGTATAATTTTGGAGCGGAATTTCATACTAATGGCACTATGGAAGGAATTTACCGAATTGCTCCTAATATGAACATAGGTCAAAATGGGTATGCCTATGTTGAGGTGTTTGGCCGAGTTCCTTTTTCAGTGAATGTAGATCATTGGGTAGATGGTGGTTTAGCCTATTATGTAAGTGATCATGTTAAATTAGATTGTTCTATTGGCAAAAGTTTGTCAAATAAATCAGATTGGTATGGAGCTTTAGGTATTTCCTTCCGTTTCAAAGTTTTTAATCCGTAGAATATCTTCTCCCGTGACAAATTATGTAAATTGCGAGAATGAAAAAATTAGGACCTGTTTTTCATATCGTTTTTGTGATGTTGGCGCTAGTATTTTCCGCTATCGGTCAGACTCCTATGGGCGTGACTACACAAATTGGCTCAAAGTCCATATCGCAAGACGAAAATTTCATTCTATCATTTACGTTGACCAGTGCTGAAAATGTTTCGGCATCATTGCCAGCCTATAAGTTCCCCGAGCTTTTGAATTTCAAAAAACAAGGTGTAAGTCGGGCAAAGGCATCTCAATTCATCAATGGCCAGATGGTAAATTCGTATACTTTTTCTCAATATTATCAGCCTGATAACGCAGGTAATTTTGAAATAAATAATGAATTTATAGAGGTGGGTAATCAGACATATAGGATTGAACCTTTTACGATTGTCGTTAGCCCAGCGGTTGACACGGAGGAATTCACAGAAGAGCTTTTGCCAAGTGAGTTCATGCTGAGCGCAAATGAACCATTTTTTGTGGTTACCTCGAATATAGGTAAACCATTTGTTGGCCAAGGATTCACCTTAAAAATGTCATTTTTTGTGCCAGAAAGTAATACACAGGAATTCGAATTTGATCGAAATGACCTTCAGATTCCCGCCTTAATTTCTAAAATGAAGCCTAAATTTTGTTGGGAAGAAAATTTTGGAATTACCACGGAGCAAATTGTCAAGGTGTCTATTAATAAAAAAAAATATACGGAATACCGGTTTTTTCAAGCCACCTATTTTGCTTTACAAAATCAAAAAATTCAGATACCTTCACTAAAATTCAGAGTCATTTCTCTTACTAGAAGGGGATTAGAAGCTATTAAAAAACCTGTTTATTTTACCTCGGCTCCTGTAGAAATTAAGCTTAGGGATTTGCCGCATCACCCGTTAAGTGGAAAGGTTCCGGTAGGAAATTTCCAATTGAAAGAAACTATTTCATCGTCAATTTCCAAGACGGGGCTGCCTATTAAGTATACGGCTATTTTATTAGGAGATGGAAATGGAGTTTTGTGGAATTATAAATCTCCGGAGTCTGATTATTTCATCCATTTTGTGCCAATTTCAGTTCAAACGACTGTGGCACCGTTCCAAGAAAAAATGTTTGGCAATAAAACGGATAAAATTCAAATTATTCCCAAACAACCAGGTAAATTTGCGCTAAGTCATTATTTTAATTGGATCTATTTTAATGTAAAAACAGAGCAATTTGATACATTAAGATCCAAAATGGTGTTGGATATAACAGGTAGTTCATCGGATCATTTACTCAATACGGGTCAATCGGAAGATGAGGTTTACCGAGGGATTGAAAACAAAATGACGTTGGACGTGTCGTGGGCTAGGTGGGTTAATTGGAGTCAATTAACCAATTTAATATTGATATTTTTAGCGATTGTTATTGCTTTCCTTGTTTGGAAAAAGCCAAAATAAAAAGATATGAGTAGTATATACGGAAAATTATTTCAGATTAGTACATTCGGGGAATCCCATGGACCCGCTGTGGGAGTTATTGTTCAAGGTTGTCCTTCTGGGATAAACTTCGACCTAGATTTTGTGCAATCTGAGTTAGATCGAAGAAAACCAGGTCAGTCGCGCATTACTACGCAAAGAAAAGAAGCAGATTCCATCGAAATTTTATCGGGTGTTTTTGAAGGCAAGACAACGGGTACGCCTATCGCTATGCTCGTGTGGAATGGCGACCAGCGATCTAAAGATTATACGCATATTGCGGACCAATTTAGACCCTCGCATGCAGATTACACCTATTTTGCTAAATATGGGTTGAGGGATTACCGGGGTGGAGGACGTAGTTCAGCACGTGAGACGGTCGCCCGTGTAGCTGCTGGCGCATTAGCCAAAATGGTTTTAAGTCAGCTAGGCGTAAAAATTACTGCCTATGTATCCCAAGTAGGTACTATGAAATTGGAAACGCCCGTTGAGCAATTGGACTTATCTGTAACCGAGTCCAACGCCGTTCGTTGCCCAGATCCAATTTTAGCTGAAAAAATGTTCACGTACATTGACGAGATAAGGAAACAGGGGGATTCGGTCGGCGGTGTCATTTCTGCTTATATTACTGGATGTCCAGTGGGATTGGGAGAACCTGTTTTTGATAAACTTCATGCGGAATTAGGCAAAGCGATGTTAAGCATTAATGCCGTAAAAGGATTTGAATATGGGAGTGGGTTTTCTGGAGTGGAGTTAAGAGGATCGCAGCATAATGACATCATTGAAAAACAAGCAGATGGTAGCTTAAGGACTTTGACAAATTATTCAGGAGGTATTCAAGGAGGAATTTCTAATGGCGAGCCTATTTATTTTAGAGTTGCTTTCAAGCCGGTCGCTACTATCATGCAGGATCAAGACAGTGTGAATGAGACGGGAGATAAAATTACCGTTTCAGGAAAAGGGAGGCATGACCCCTGTGTGGTTCCTAGGGCAGTTCCCATTGTAGAAGCGATGGCAGCCATCGTTTTATTGGATTTTTATTTAAGGAATCAAGTGATTCAGATGCCACAAAAATGACTCTGAACGAAGACGCATATTACATGAGTTTAGCCTTGAAACAAGCCGAACGCGCCTTAGAGGAGGAAGAAATTCCAGTGGGGGCGGTAGTTGTGTGCCAAGGAAAGATTGTGGCGAAAGCTTATAATCAGACCGAGATGCTGACCGACGTCACCGCGCATGCTGAAATGTTGGCCATCACGTCTGCCGCTCAAACCATCGGGGCCAAATATTTAAAAGATTGCACGCTTTACGTGACACTCGAGCCTTGTTTAATGTGTGCTGGAGCTATTTATTGGTCTCAGTTAGGCCGATTGGTTTTCGGAGCATCTGAGGATAAGAGAGGTTTTTTGAGCCTAGGGAAAGATATTTTACACCCCAAAACGGAGGTGACCTCAGGAATTTTAGCCGAAGAATCAGCGCTGCTGTTAAAGGAATTTTTTTCCATGCGGCGTTAAAAAAAAGGAGTTTTAACATGGTAGGATTATCAATGATTTGTAATTTTATCGTTCAATACGTTTTTACCTAGGTAGAAATTTTTCTGCCCTTTAAACATAAATTAATATCTATATGTCTTTTGAACTAGCACCCTTGCCTTATGCAAACAATGCATTAGAGCCTAATTTTGACGCTTTGACGATGGAGATTCACCATGATCGGCACCATAATGCCTATGTCACCAATTTAAATGCTGCCGTGACAGGTACTCCATTAGAAGGAAAAACGTTGTTGGAATTGCTTTCAACGATATCCACCTTAGCGCCTGCCGTAAGAAATAATGGCGGTGGACATTACAACCACGATTTGTTTTGGAATATATTATCCCCTACGGGAGGAGGCGAGCCTGTTGGCACCTTAGCAAAAGCGATCGATGCTAAATTTGGTTCATTTGATGCCTTTAAGGAGGAATTCAAAAAAGCATCCATCACGCGTTTTGGTTCAGGTTGGGCTTGGTTAGTGGCCCAAAAAGACGGTTCAGTAGCGGTTTCTTCTACACCCAACCAAGATAATCCTTTGATGGACGTGGCTGATGTAAAAGGGTTTCCTGTGATTGGATTAGATGTTTGGGAGCATGCTTATTATTTAAAGTTTCAAAATAAGCGCCCGGATTATGTGGATGCATTTTGGAATGTAGTAGATTGGAATAAAGCGGAAGCGCGTTATTTATCTGCTCAAAAATAAATTTTAAGGGAGAGATTTTAAATTCTCTCCCTTTTTTTGATTTCAGTTTTGCAATATACCTTCCATTTCGTATTTTTGCAGTCCTAAATGGCGGTTGTAGCTCAGTTGGTTAGAGTAGGCGTTTGTGGTGCGCTTGGTCGTGGGTTCGAGTCCCATCATCCGCCCCAATTTAGAAAATGAGAGTCCCGGTAGCGATGCTGGGACTTTTTCATTAAACTTGTAGATATGAATCCTGTTTATCTAAAGCGTTTTTTGATGGTATTGTATGCAGCTGGCTTAATAGGCATGCATATCCCAGCGACTCAAAATTTATTCATTTCATTGGTTCCTTTAAACCTTTGGTTTACGGCATTTATTTGTATTTTTTATCACCCAAGGCCTTCTTTTAGTACTTATTTGGTTTTAATATTTATTGCAATCGCTGCTTGGTTAGTCGAGGTCCAAGGGGTCCGAACGGGTTTGATTTTTGGAAGTTATAGGTACGGAAATACGCTCGGATTGAAATTGGCAGATGTGCCGATCACCATCGGATTGAATTGGATAATCTTATTAATGAGTACAAATGCCGTGGTGGAAGAATGGAATGCAGGTGGAAAAATAGGTAAAGCGGCTTTAGGTGCAGGTTTAATGACGGCATTAGATTTATTGATTGAGCCTGTGGCTATTCATTTTGATTTTTGGCACTGGTCAAATGTCCAAGTACCTATCCAGAATTTTGTAGGTTGGTGGGTCCTTAGTTTTTTCTTTCATTATGTTTACCAGTCGGGCCCTTGGCCTTCAAAGTCTAGTCTATTTCGATTAATTGCTATGCTCCAATTTCTGTTCTTCTTGGGACATTGGCTTTTATTGCAATTTTTTTGATTTAAAACATTTTGAGAAATTATTAAGTTAAACTTCTAAATTACAGTAATATTTTTTTATGAAGAAGTACTATTCGATCAAAGATTTAGAGCATCTAAGTGGGATTAAAGCACATACTTTGCGAATATGGGAACAACGATACGGCATTTTAAATCCTTGCCGGACAGAAACCAATATCCGATTTTATGGCGATGAGGAACTGAAGTTGGTCCTAAACATCGCATTACTGCAGAATAAGGGCGGATTTAAAATTTCCAGCATTGTCAAAATGTCGAAGGAGGAAATTTTTAGGCACATCTTGGCCTTTTCCAATAACGTTTTAAGTGATCCTGAACAAATCCAAGCGCTGACATTAGCTATGTTGGATTTAGATGAATCGAAGTTCCAGCAATTAACCCAAAATATTGTGAATAAGCATGGTTTTGAAAGCTACATGCTGAACATCATTCATCCATTCATGCGTCGTTTAGGAACTCTTTGGCTTTCGGGTTCGGTGGGGCCGGCTCAGGAACACTTCATAAGCCATTTGATTCGCCAAAAAGTGATTGCGGCCATTGATGCCCAAGATCTTAATTTGAAGCCCCATTCAAAAAAGTTTTTGTTATATCTTCCCGAAGGCGAATTGCATGAAATAGGAATCTTATTTGCCAATTTCATCCTACGAGCACGCAAACATTCGGTCGTTTATTTGGGTCAATCCTTGCCTTATGAGGAGTTATTGTTGGCTTATGAAATCCATCAACCAGATTATGTTTTTTCTGTTTTTACCAGTGAACCCAATTTGGATTTGATCGACGATTATTTAAGCAAGATGAGTAAAGACTTGCCAAAAAGTAAAATTGTTTTGACGGGATATCAAGCGCTCCAACCTACTTGCAAAGTACCTGAAAATATAAAATTGTTGATGGATTTTCAGTCGTTAATTGATTTGGCTGAAAATGCTTAGCTGAATTCTATGCCAACTTTAGTGGCTTCCTCTACAAATAATTTCACCTGTTGCTCTTGCTCCTTCGGGCAAATCATTAGTGCATTCCCATGTTCTGCTACGATGTAATTTTGTAAACCATGCACTACCACTAATTTATGATGGGGTGTTTTAATGATGCATTTTTCGGTATCAAAAATGAGTACTTTTCCCTCGATCACATTTTGCTTTTCGTCTTTTTCTTTAATCTCGTAAAGAGATTTCCAGGTGCCTAGATCGGACCAACCAATATCTGCGAGGATTACTTTGACATTTTGCGCTTTTTCCATGATGCCGTTGTCTACAGAAATACTTTTGCATACCCCATAAACTTTTCGGATAAATTCTTCTTCCTGATCAGTATAATAGGTATTGGACCCTTCATCAAACTGTTCAGCCATACGAGATAACTGCTTTTCTAATTCTTTTTTGAAAGTAGGGATACTAAAAATGAATATTCCGGCATTCCATACATAATCACCACTATCCAAAAATGCTTCGGCCAATTCAACATTCGGCTTTTCCGTAAATGTTTTAACCACTTTGGCTACTTCTTCGCTGGGTTGATATTGAATATATCCATAACCGGTATCTGGCCGGGTAGGCACAATCCCTAACGTGACTAAATGAGATTCGGACGCAGTTTCCAGTGCTTCTTTAATACGTAACTTGAAGGCCTCTTCTTTCAAAATTACATGGTCAGCGGGAGCTACAATCAGCTTAGCTTTAGGATGTTTTTTGCCAATTTTATAGGCCGCATACGCAATACATGGAGCGGTGTTTCTTCGTTGTGGTTCCTTAAGAATTTGATCAGCATGCAAATAAGGCAGTTGCTCTTTCACTAAATCCGCAAATTCGATGCTTGTTACCACATAAATATTTTCTTTTGGGATGATGCCCTCAAAACGCTCAGCGGTTTGTTGGAGCATCGTTTTACCCACCCCAAGGACATCATGAAATTGTTTAGGGTTTGCACTTCTGCTTATGGGCCAAAAGCGAGTACCAATTCCGCCCGCCATGATAATCAAGAACGTATTTTTCATATTAATGTTTTTGGCTAATAAATGCATCAACTCGGGCTTTTGCATTTTCTCGAATAGGGGCATAAAAAAGGTTTAAATCAGCTTTGTGCCAATTTTTTAAATGGACAAAAGATCGACCAAAAACATAAGGGGTGTTAGTCCACAATACCCCTAAATGATTTTGCGCATCCGCAAAATTTTTGACCCATTTGAATCCATAGGACACACCACCCGGATTTAATTCTTTTGGAGCAAAATTGTCGTCCAAAGTCCAAGTTAATGGATTAGTGGATACAAGTTCCGTAGGAGTTTTGGGATGCCAATCAGGTAAATACCCTTGTAAAAAAGTGGTGTATGCAATAAAGCAACCCGTTTGAGCCGGCTTTTCGCATGGTTTAATTTGTTGAAATATATTTTTGGGTGTGGCAATTCCTATGATATAGGCAGAAACCAATTGCTTTTGAAGTTCTTTTCCATCAAAAAACTCCTGCATGAGCCTTGTGGCATGAACAGTTCCTTGGCTGTGAGAAGCGATGATGATGGGCCTTCCTTCATTATAATGGGATAAATAATATTGGAACGCTTTCTTCACGTCAGAATATGCAATATCCAAGGCAGCGGCTTTATCTTCTTTAAAAGAGGTGACGAATGCATGATAATGGGCCTGCCTGTAGCGAGGTGCGTATATGCGACCGGCTGCATTAAAAATAGTCGCTTGGTTTAAGATAGTTGAACTATCTACCATAGCATTCAAATAGGTATCGCTAAAGCTTGCATTCCATTTGAATTCATTGGTAGGTTCGTAGGTTAATATCGTTGGATGTATGAAAAAAACGTCGGCCTTAGCTGAAGCTTGTTCGTCCTTAAATGGAGATCCGATGGGTACTCGATCCGCCGCATCCTTTTTCGAAGGTAAGGCAGCCCAATTATTTTCATCTGAATAGTCTGATTCTGGGGGTATTGGCGAATCCTTCCAGCGCACCTGCAATGTCACAGGGGTGTAGGGTTTGCAATTTTGCAATGTCAATGTGATAGCGCAAACAATCAAACACAATAAAAAATTTCTCATTAGACTACATTAATGAACAAATGTAAGAAGAAAAGAGGCCTTTTTAAATACCGAAAAACAGTTAGATGGGTGATAACGTTTAAAAATCATGTTTTGAAATAAAAATATTTACTTAAAAAGTAGTAATTTTTTGATACAACAAGTGGCCATTACATAAATCTTACGTAGCTTTGTTGCAAATTGTAACCTAATAATCAAATTAAGTAATTAACAAATCTTCATTATGAAAAGAATTATTACTCAAACCTTGCCCATTCTCGCTTTCATTTTCTCTATGAGCTTTGCTGCCATGGCACAAACTAAAGTAGCTGGAAATGTTCGTGATGCTGCTTCAAAAGAAGCGCTTATTGGGGTTAGTATCTCTGTAAAAGGGAAAGTTATTGGTACTATTTCGGATGTTAAAGGTAATTTTTCCTTAAGCACAACGACACCAGTTCCTTTCACTTTATCTGTTTCTATGGTCGGTTATGAACGCCAAGAAATCGTCGTATCATCAGCAAATTCAAATTTAAACATCTCCTTAAAAGAGCAAGCGACTTTAGGTCAGGATGTTGTCGTATCTGCCTCTAG
Organism: Aquirufa sp.; assembly: GCA_044349095.1. Classification (GTDB taxonomy): domain Bacteria; phylum Bacteroidota; class Bacteroidia; order Cytophagales; family Spirosomataceae; genus Aquirufa. The sequence goes on from JBIKRO010000031.1 coordinate 19,690, forward strand.
AATTGAAGAAAGCGTGTTAGAATCTCCGGTGACTATTGAAAAAATGGACATTCGTGCGATCAGAGAGTCAGCTGCACCTTCTTTTTATGATGCATTAAGAAATATGAAAGGCGTTGAAACAAGTACACAATCCCTTACTTTTTCATCCATCAATATGCGTGGATTTAATAGCAATGGTAATACACGTGTTGTTCAGTTAATTGACGGCATGGATAACCAAGCTCCAGGTTTGAACTTCTCAGTAGGTAATATCGTAGGTATTTCTGAATTAGATTTAGAAGGAGTTGAATTACTTCCAGGTGCATCATCTGCTTTATATGGACCAAATGCTTTGAATGGAATTATTTTGATGAATTCAAAGTCACCGTTCTTATACCAAGGTTTAAGTGCTCAAGTAAAAGTTGGTGCCATGAGCGCATCAAATCGTTCTGAAGCGACTACTCCTTACAGCGATATTTCGATACGTTATGCGAAGGCCATCAACAATAAGTGGGCTTATAAAGTTAATTTCAATACATTAAGTGCAGAAGATTGGCAGTCGACAGATTACCGTGATCAATCTTTATTGAATGGAACTAAATTAGGACCAGGCAGTCGCATGGGAAATTTAGCCTATAATGGGGTTAGTATTTTTGGTGACGAGACAAACGTTGAAATGTTATCTTCTTTGACTCCATTATTAGGTGTTCCTTCACATCCATTAACTGCGGGAATTAATCAAATCTCAAAAGCAACGGGAGGTTTATTATCGCCAACGGCCATATTAAATTACATCGTTCCAAAATCTTTTATTTCTCGTGAAGGATATAAGGAAAGTGATTTAGCCTCTTATGTGAACCGCAACATGAAATTTAATGCAGCTTTGCATTATCGATTTAATGATAATGTAGAATTGATCTTACAAGGATCATATGGTTCTGGTACTACTTTATATACAGGAGCTGATCGTTATTCCATTAAGAATTTCTCCATGGGACAATACAAGGCTGAGTTGAAAGGAAGTAATTTCTTCTTGCGCGCTTACACAACTCAAGAGAATTCGGGAGATGCGTATGCAACAGGAACGTTGGGCCAATTAGTAAACGAAGCAGCAAATCCTAGTACATCTTGGTACCCTAATTATTTCGGTGCATTTGCAGGAGCAGCTCTGCAGAACTTTGGTACTGTTTTGGCAACTACATTAGCGCAAACGGGAAATCCTACTGCTGCAATTGGCAATGCCGTTGCTACTACCCAAGCTAATTTTGCTAATTATCATGCTGCCGCACGTTTAACTGCTGACGGTGGAAGAAGATTAGTTCCAGGAACGGCAGCATTTAATGCAGCCGTGGAAGCAATTAAAAACAAACCACTTCCAGCAGGCGCGAAATTCACAGATAAGTCTGCTCTTTATCACTATGAAGGAATGTATAACTTCACTGAGAAGTTTAACAAGAAATTAGAAATGATTGTTGGAGCTAGCTATCAAGTATACGCTTTAAATTCAGAAGGTTCTTTGTTTGCCTTGAAAGCAGACGGAAGCGAGTTCACGATCAACGAATTTGGTGGATATATTCAAGTAGGCAAGAAAATGTTTGCTGATAAATTCAAATTGACAGGTTCTATGCGTTATGATAAGAACGAAAATTTTGAAGGCCAATTTAGCCCACGTTTGACTGGGGTTTTAACTCAAGGACGTTCTAATTTCCGTGCTTCTTATCAAACAGGTTTCCGTATTCCAACGACACAAGATCAGTATATCAACTTAAATACTCCATCAGCTCGTTTGCTAGGAGGTCTTCCAGTGGTTCAAGATCGTTATAAGTTATCAGGTAATTCATTTACCTTACAATCTGTGTTAGCTGGAAAGCCGGAGGTTTATACAGCTAAAGGTTGGAAGCCAGAGCAAGTTCAAACAGTTGAGTTTGGATACAAAGGATTTTTAGGAGATAAGTTATTAGCCGATTTCTATGTCTACCAATCTAACTTTACTAATTTCTCAGCAGGTATGGTTGTAGTTCAATTACCTTCTCAGCACAATGATGCAACGGTAGTAGGAAATAAAGTGTTTTCTTTCCCATCTAACGTTCAGAACGAAGTGGTTACAAACGGTTGGGGTTTAAGTTTAGATTACCAATTAGGATCTAACTGGGCTTTAGGAACAAACGTTTCATACAACGCAGTTAAGGATAATGGTGGTTTAGTGGATTACCAATTAGCCTTTAACACTCCTAACTATCGTACAAACGTTACTTTAGGTAACCGTAACATCGGTGGTTCTGGTTGGGGATTCAGTACTGTTTGGAGATACCAAGATCAATTTGTTTGGCAATCGTCGATTGTAAACCAAGTGGTCAATCAATCTCAACAAAGTTTAATTCCTGCTTTCCATACCTTAGATGCGCAGGTTAGCAAGAAATTATCTGCGATGAAGACTATTTTGAAAGTAGGTGGTTCTAATTTATTAGGTGCTGCTTATACGACTGGATGGGCTAACCCAACGGTTGGAAGTATTTACTACGTTTCTTTAACTTTTGACCAGTTATTGAATAAGTAAAATTCTTATAAAATTATCTTGAGGCTGTCCCTAAAAGGACAGCCTCTTTTTTTGTACCTTTGCGAATTATATTTGACTTTTCCATATGCAGCAACCCAAAGATTTAACCGGTTTTTCTCACATTGAGGTGTTGGGTGCGCGTGAACATAATTTAAAAAACATTGACGTATCCATTCCCCGTAATCAGCTAGTCGTTATTACTGGAATTTCTGGATCAGGAAAATCGTCTCTTGCCTTTGATACCATTTATGCGGAAGGCCAAAGACGCTACATGGAAAGTTTTTCTGCCTATGCCCGTTCATTTTTAGGGAATATGGAGCGTCCAGATGTGGACAAAATCAATGGATTATCTCCCGTGATTTCCATTGAACAGAAGACAACCTCCAAGAATCCAAGGTCCACCGTAGGAACCACCACAGAGATTTATGATTTCATGCGATTGCTTTTTGCTCGGGCTTCAGATGCTTATTCATATCTATCCGGCGAACGCATGGTCAAGCAGTCGGTGGATCAAATCATATCGACTTTAATGAGTCAATTTTCCTCAACCAAAGTGTGGTTTTTAGCCCCATTAGTGAAAGGGCGTAAAGGACATTATCGGGAGCTTTTTGTTCAAATAGCCAAGTGGGGATATACCAAAGTTCGCGTGGATGGCGAAGTGATGGATCTGGTTCCCAAAATGCAATTAGACCGATTTAAGGTACACGATGTGGAAGTTGTGGTGGATAGACTTATCGTTTCTGATTCTGAACGACTACGAATTTCACAATCTTTGCAGACGGCAACAAACTTAGGCAAAGGCCAAGTTTTTGTTTTGGACGAGAAAGGAAAATTGCATTATTTCTCACAAACCCTGATGGATCCTAAAACCGGTTTATCATACGATGAACCTGCGCCAAATTCCTTTTCATTTAATAGTCCTTATGGTGCTTGCCCCTGTTGCAATGGCCTGGGAGTTGTGGAAGAAATCACCGAAGAATCTGTCATTCCAGACCCATCCCTGAGTATTATTCGGGGAGCTATTGCACCCATAGGGGAATATAGGGAGCTCTGGATTTTCAAACAATTAGAGGTCTTATTAAAGCCTTATTCTGTCGGCTTATCTACGCCCATCGCTAAATTCCCTCGGGAGGCTGTAGAGCTAATGCTTTATGGAACCGATGAACCTGTTCCTGTGCCTTCAAAAAAATATGTGGGGACCGAGTGGAGTACCAAATATGATGGAATTATTAATTTTCTGAAGCGCCAACAAGATAATGGGTCTGAAAAAACACAAGATTGGTTGAAGGATTTTTTGGAGATTAAAATTTGTCCAGACTGTGATGGCTTTAGGTTGAAAAAGGAATCTTTGCATTTTAAAATTGATGGTAAGCATATAGGCGAATTAGCCCAAATGGATGTTAGTGACTTGGCCGAGTGGTTTTCTAATTTGGAAGAAAGAATTTCAGACCGACAAAGACAAATTGCCACCGAGGTATTGAAAGAAATTAAAAAGAGAATCGGCTTTTTGACGCAAATAGGTCTTACTTATTTGACACTTGACCGACCGATGAAAAGTTTGTCTGGCGGAGAATCCCAACGAATTCGCTTGGCGACTCAAATCGGAACACAGTTGGTGGGCGTGCTTTATATCATGGATGAACCTTCCATCGGTTTACATCAGCGCGATAATGAAAAGTTGATTTTAGCCTTAAAAGATTTACGCGACTTAGGAAATTCAGTGCTTGTCGTCGAACACGACAAAGACATGATGTTAGAGTCTGATTATATTTTGGATATCGGACCTGGAGCGGGTCGACATGGTGGGCATGTGGTTGGTTTTGGAAGTCCTACGGAATTTTTGAAATTAGGTACACCTACGGCAAAATACCTAAATGGGGCTTTGAAAATTGAAGCGCCAACAGTTCGGAGAGCTGGTAACGGGAATTCAATTGTACTTAAAGGGGCGCATGGAAATAATTTAAAAAATGTAAGTGTTGAATTTCCATTAGGTAAATTTATTACGGTTACCGGTGTTTCTGGATCTGGAAAATCGACTTTAATTCATGACACCTTGGTGTTAAAATTGAAGCAATTTTTTGATCGAACCAAACGTGAACCCTTACCTTTTAAGTCCATCACGGGCTTGGAATTTATTGACAAGGTTATCGAGGTAGATCAGTCACCCATCGGTCGAACACCTCGATCAAATCCTGCGACTTATACCAATATGTACACGGATATCAGGACTTTATACTGTGAATTACCTGAATCTAAAATTCGAGGGTATAAGGCAGGCCGATTTAGTTTTAATGTTAAAGGGGGACGCTGCGAAGGTTGCGAAGGTGCAGGTAGAAAAAAAATAGAAATGGAGTTTTTACCCGATGTATTCGTTGAATGCGAAACATGTAAGGGAAAAAGGTTTAATCGCGAAACCTTGGAAGTTCGTTTCAAGGGGAAATCGATTTCAGATGTACTGGATATGACGGTGGAACAGGCGCTCGATTTTTTTGAACATCAACCCCGTATTTTCCGTAGGGTTCAAACCCTAGCTGAAGTGGGTTTAGGTTATATTACTTTAGGTCAGCATGCGACGACCTTATCTGGAGGAGAGGCGCAAAGGGTTAAACTAGCGGAAGAATTGTCAAAAAAAGATACGGGCAAAACTCTGTATGTGTTAGACGAACCCACGACAGGATTGCATTTTCAAGATGTCAAATTACTCTTAGATGTGCTGCAAAAATTGGTGGATAAAGGCAATACCGTTTTGGTGATTGAACACAATATGGATGTAATTAAAGTATCGGATTATATTGTTGACATGGGTCCAGAAGGAGGAAATGCCGGGGGCCAATTGCTTATTTCGGGGACACCGGAGCAGGTGGCTAAAGCGAAAAATAGCCATACGGGAAGATTTTTGAAAAAAGAACTTTAGCGTTGGCCATGATTGTTTGAATCTTAAAAGGTAATTTACCTACGATAAAAAATTACCTTAAAATATGATCAATTTGGTTTTTTTCTAGCTTAAATTTATTTAGTTTTCCACTTGAAATTCTTGCCCAAATGCTCCCTAAGACATGAGCGTTTTTGATTAATAAATGGATATGACTTATTTTTTTCAATTTCTTTTTATCGCTTTACTCGCTTCCATGAGTTATTTAATCGCGATGCGATTTAAAGGTATATTGGCCACCATTCGATTGTCACAGCCTATCCAATTATCAGACCAACCGGCCGAACGTTGGAAGCGAGTATTTCTACTAGCTTTTGGCCAAAAAAAGATGTTCCAAAAACCTTTTGTGGGCTTCATGCATTTCTTGATTTATATCGGTTTTATTTTGATTAATGCGGAAATTCTGGAGATTATTTTGGATGGGATTTTAGGAACGCATCGATTGTTTGCTCCTTTTTTAGGGTCACTTTACCCGCTACTTTTGAATTTTTTCGAGCTCTTAGCTGGGGGTGTTTTTATCGCTTGTTTAGTATTTTTTGCGCGTCGGGGTATTTTCAAAGTCCAACGTTTACAATCTGAAAAACATTCGGAATTAAAGGGATTTCCGATCCGAGATGCTTACACTATTTTAATCGTCGAGTGTGTGTTAATGTTTGCCTTGTGGACGATGAACGCAGCAGATGCGGTCTTACAAAGTCGAGGAGTCGAACATTTTCAAGCCGTAGGCTCGTTCATCGTCTCAGAAAATTTAATTCCATTCTTGGATTCATATAGTTCGGAAGTCTTGTATTTATTAGAGCGAATTGCTTGGTGGTTTCACATCGCCGGAATCCTAGGATTTGCGCTTTATGTGACTTATTCAAAGCATTTACATATCTTTTTTGCATTTCCTGCGGCTTATTATTCTAGTTTAAAATCATCTGCCTTTATTCCTAGTTTGGATTCTGTTAACCGTGAAGTCAAATTGATGTTAGGCCAAGCCGTATCGGGCGAAGCTGCGCCGACCAACCTTCGATTTGGGGCCAAGGACGTCATGGATTTGAATTGGAAAAATCTTTTAGATGCCTATAGTTGTACTGAATGCGGCCGCTGTACGGATCAGTGTCCGGCCAATCAAACAGGTAAATCATTATCTCCTCGGAAAATAATGATGGACACGAGAGATCGATTAGAGGAAGTGGGCGTGATTTTGTCCAAAAATAAAGGCCAATTTGTCGATGATGGCAAATCATTATTGGATAAAATCAGTGGGGAGGAATTGCGTGCTTGCACCACTTGTCAAGCATGTGTGGAGGCCTGTCCTATGGAATTATCACCTCTAAATATTATTCTGGAATTGAGAAGGTACCAAATCATGGAAATGTCGGACGCTCCTGCGGCATGGAATTCTATGTTTTCTAATATTGAAACAAATCAAGCCCCTTGGAAATTCAATCCTTCGGATCGAATGAATTGGGCAAAATCATAAACGATGAAAAAAATATTAATAGTGCTGGTTGCCCTTATAGCTATTTATTTTGTGGGTCCTCAGCCCAAAACTCCAGTGTTGAAGGCAAGTCCTACTTGGACCAGTATCCCGGATTCGATGACGCAAATATCCGAGTTTATTCAACAGAAGGAATTAGGAAATAAGGAGTTAAAAGCTGGTAATGAAGCAAAAATTATTTGGGCTGATTCCTTACATCCTCAAAAAACTAAATACGCTTTTTTATATGTGCATGGTTTTTCAGCCTCTCAGATGGAGGGCGATCCGGTACACCGACAAGTTGCCGCGGCGTTTAATGGAAATTTAGTATTGGCAAGAGTTGCGGGACATGGAGAAAAGACCTCTGATCGCACTTTGGGAAATGTGACGGCTGATGATTATTATGCGAGTGTTGAGAATTATTTGGCCATAGCGAAAAAACTGGGCCAAGAGGTGATTGTGATGGGAACCTCCTTCGGGGGAGCGATGACGGTTTATTTAGCCTCAAAGCACCCAGAAATTAAGGCAATCATTTTATATGGACCTTGTATTGAGGTGGCTGATCCGAGCGCGGCTTTGTTAGACAATCCTTGGGGACTCCAATTAGCCCGACTCATCAAAGGGGGAGAATATAATGAAATACCGAGCAAAAATAAGGCGCATGATGCCTATTGGAATTTGCATTATCGGTTTGAGGCTGTGGTAGAAATGCAAAATTTCTTGACACATACGATGAATAAAGAAGTTTTTAACCAGGTTAAAATCCCAGTGTTATTAACCTATTATTATAAAGACGAGGCTCACCAAGATCAGGTAGTTTCGGTCAAAGCGATGCAAGAAATGTTTCCGGAGTTAGGAACGGACTCATCCTTAAAGCGTGAAATAGCATTTCCTGAGTCAGGCAATCATGTGATAACCTCACCTATTTTGGGGAATAAAACGGAGCTTCCGATGCAAGCCTCCGTTAAATTTTTAAATGAAGTCGTACAACTAAAGAAGTAATATGTCAGAGATGGTGTTAAATATTCGAACAATGGCTGATTATTTAGCTAAGGGTGAAATGCCGGAATATTTATTTTGGGTGGGATGTGCAGGTTCTTTTGATGACCGACAAAAAAAAGTGACGCGCGCTTTTTGTGAAATTTTACAAAAGGCTGAAATTTCATATGCCGTTTTAGGAACAGAGGAATCTTGCACGGGCGACCCAGCAAGAAGAACAGGCAATGAGTTTTTGTTTCAAATGCAGGCGATGACTAATATTGAGGTGCTGAATATGTATCAAGTGAAAAAGATTGTGACAGCCTGTCCACATTGTTTTAATACGTTGAAAAACGAATATCCGTCTCTTGGAGGAACCTATGATGTCATTCACCATACAGAGTTATTGGCTCAATTGCTGAAAGAGGGTAAAATAGAAATCTCGGAGGAAAGGGAGGAGATTGCGTTTCATGATTCTTGTTATTTGGGTCGTGGAAATGGGATTTATGAGGCGCCTAGAGAAATAATTTCGGAACTTCAAAAAGATTTAAAAGAGTTAAAAAGTTGTCGCACTAAAGGACTTTGTTGCGGTGCCGGTGGGGCCCAAGTTTTTAAGGAACCGGAGCCAGGTGCGATGGACATCCAAGTAAAGCGTACGGAAGAGATTATTGAATCCGGAGTAAAAAAAGTCGCCATTGCTTGTCCTTTTTGTATGGTGATGATTCAAGATGGTCTAAATAAAACAGGCCATGACAAAGATATCCAAGTAGTGGACTTAGCTGAGTTGGTACAAAAAGCAATGAAATAAGATGTATATACCATTCGAACAATTACCCGATCAGTCCCGTGTGTGGGTGTATCAAGCAAATCGTCGCTTAATGGCCAATGAAATTGAACAAATAAGGTCATTTTTAATGAATGAGATGAATGCTTGGGCTGCTCATGGAGCACCGCTGAATGCTTCTTTTGAGATTCGATTTAACCAAGTTGTTATTGTCGCGGTCAATGAAGATATTAATGAAGCTTCGGGTTGTTCCATTGATGCGTCGACACGCTGGTTTAAAT
>JBIKRO010000033.1:0-27466 GCA_044349095.1 Aquirufa sp.
ATGGAGCACCGCTGAATGCTTCTTTTGAGATTCGATTTAACCAAGTTGTTATTGTCGCGGTCAATGAAGATATTAATGAAGCTTCGGGTTGTTCCATTGATGCGTCGACACGCTGGTTTAAATCTTTAGGAGAAATGCTTCAAGTTGATTTTTTTGATCGGCAAATTGCTCGAATTCAAGGGGAACAAATCTCGCTTATCCCGATAACATCGATTAAAGATTTTATTTCAAGCGCTCATTTATTGGAAGAAGATTTCATCATCCCACCTCAAACATCAGACTTGAGTCATTACAGAAATCAATGGCTTCAGACGGTTCGTGAATCCTGGTTGAAAAAATATTTAGCTAAATCGAGCGTTTAACATGGCTGAAGATTTAATCAAAATTAACGGAACAAGAGCGGATCAGTATGCGAATTTGTATCCTCAGATTCAATCTTTGTTGGCCGGAGAAACGGATCTATATGCTAACCTTGGTAACATAGCAGCGGCTATTCATGATATTTTCGGTTTTTTTTGGGTAGGTTTTTATTTGGTGAAAGGGGATGAATTAGTCTTAGGCCCATTTCAAGGCCCCGTGGCCTGTACTCGAATTCCTTTTCACAAAGGAGTTTGTGGATATGCCTACACGGAAAGAAAAACAGTTATTGTTCCTAATGTAGACGAATTTCCTGGACATATTGCTTGTGCCTCTGCTTCAAAATCCGAAATCGTTATCCCGGTATTTCATGGGGACCAAGTGATTTTAGTCCTTGACGTGGACTCGGATTCTATTAATGATTTTTCGGAGGAAGACCAAATAGGCCTTGAGAAAATCATAGGTATAATTGAAGAAAATTGGGTGAGCTGGAATTAACGTAATTTTGCAATAACCGTTTCTCCGCCGACAGGCTTGTCGCCTAAATTGACACAGATTTCGGCGTCTAGTGGCAAGAAAATATCAATTCTACTTCCAAATTTGATAAACCCAAATTCTGAACCTTGGGTGACGGATTCGTTTTCCTTGGCATACCAACAAATTCTTTTGGCTAGGGCGCCGGCAATTTGGCGGAACAATATTTCGGTACCATTTTCATGTTTGACTACATAGGTAGTTCGCTCATTTTCGGTGCTCGACTTCGGATGCCAAGCAACTAGAAATTTCCCTGGGTGGTATTTAAAATAGGAAACGATGCCAGAAATGGGATTAAAATTAATGTGCACATTTATGGGTGACATAAAGATCGAAATCTGTCTACGTGTTCCCTTGAAATATTCTGATTCTACGGTCTCTTCGATCACAACTACTTTTCCATCAGCGGGTGCAATAATATGCTGAGGATTTATTTCAGTATGACGTTTCGGTACTCTGAAAAATTGTAAAATGATCAAATAAAATAGTGAAGTAATGACAACAATGAATTCCCTTAGGTATTCTCGGTCTGGAAAAAGATAGGCAAAAAACGCATTGATGCCAAGGACAATAATGAGTGATGTGATTAATAAAGTCCTTCCTTCGCGGTGTAAGGTCATAATTTAATTATTTCTATGGGTAGCTTATTTTTCTAAGCTTAGATTTATAAGTCAAAATTAGCCATTTTCGTTTAAATTATGTCAAGATTTCTCATTCATACGATAAGAATTATTTAAATTTTATATAAAAAAATTGCATTTTTGGATAGAATTAAATTCCTATGAGGTATTTCCAATTATTTTTTTCCATCCTTTTTCTTTTGTTGGCTAGACCCGTTTTAGCCCAAACAGCTAAGTGGATTCATCCAAAATCTGGAAATATTTACCAGATTAATTTTGAAACAAAAGAGTTTTTTGAAAATAAAGATGGGTCCCAATGGAATAAAATTGCTGACCTAAGTTTTCAAGATATTAAAAGCTATGATATTATTTCGGGGAACAGGCATTACCAAGAAATTCCTATTCCAGGCTCAAGCTTATCTTATTTAATGGTTAGTTGCACGGGCCAAGTATATCAATTAGATCGCAAAAATTGGACTTTAAAACGCATGGATCAAACTTTTTATCGAGGTGCAAATTGCGGGGCGATTAAATTTCTGCGAAATGGGGTCTTGTATTCCTTTGGAGGATACGGATTTTGGCAATCATCCAATGTGCTAACGAAATACGATCCAATTAATAAAGAATGGACAAGTATAGCAGTTAAGGGGGATGTGCCTTTGGCAATTAATGATGGAATTTCAGCATATATTCCATCAAGGGATGTTTTCATTACCATGGCCAATCTAAAAGTGAATGATTCTAAAATGTATGAAAGTGCAATTATTGATTGGAATATATATGAATACGGATTAAAGGATCATAATTTTAAAATAATTGGCGCTGTACATTTAGAAGAATTAAAGAAATACGTTGAAAAAGACCTGTATAGAAATTTTCTGTTCAACGGCAGGTATTTTATTTTAATCAATAAGTCTGTTCAGGTGTATCGTTATGATACGATGATTATTATAGATCTTTTAGATAACTTCAAAACTTACCATTGGCTTAATTCAGGCAGATTACCTGTTGCAGGAAATAATGACAGCTTTAGTGATCAGGAAATACATTACAAAGGGAAAGACTCATTGGTCTGGTCATCTAATTTTTCTTCCAAAAATTCAACAGCAAAAAAAGCTGTTCAATATACCATATCGCTTAATGATATTTTAGCTGACTCAGAATATTTAGGAAAGCTAACCGACGAACCTTGGTATATGGAATTCTTTAAAGTTATGATGCTAAGCTTAGGTGTTTTAGCTAGCATGTTTTTAATATTTATTTTTGGCAACCTGAAAAAAAGTAGGCTTAGGCGCAAGCTAAAAAATATTTTAGGTGAAAATGAGCAAAAGTTCCTTGATTTCCTTTTGTTAAATTATAGTCAAGGCTATGTCAATGGGCATCAATTGATTGCTTTTTTTGGCCGGCATAAAAGTGCTCCTGAATCACAAAGACAATTTAGATCTAAGCTGATTGACAATTTTACCAAGTCTTTATCTTTAATTTTTCAAGACAAAAACATTTTGGATATTCAGCAAGACGAGAAGGATCAAAGGATGTTGAAATATCGATTGAATGATAAGATTTATAAAATTATATCTAAATTCTAACTACTTTTGAAATATGATGACTGGCTCAGTCTCAATCGTGTTACTTTGTTGGAATGCCTTGTCTTTAATGTAAATCTGAAACTTTAATGTATCATTAAATTCAGTAAAAAGAGGCGAATAGCCTTTGTAGAAGGCATAGACAAATTGGGTTGAATAGGAGATAGATCCTTCTATTGGACCCGGTTTTTGGTCGGGACGCAATTGGAAATTTATTAATCCACCGATTTTAGGGCTAAATAAGACAGGCACATATTTGCCATTTTTTTTCAATAATACATCTACTTCGAAATTTCTAAAGTCCTTATATTTAGCATTTTCTTTCATTTCTGCAGCTGTAATTCCAAGGTCCCCATCGCCATCTTCAAAACGAATACTCATGATAATTGAGTCGATTTTCGTTTTCCCACCAAAGCCGTCATTACTTGTTTTGGTGATTTTTTGGATAGATGAGAACGAGATGGCCGGTGTGGTACTAAATTCGGGTTCCTTCACGCAACTCCATACGAATAGCGCAATCGAAATAGTTAAACTGTATAAAAAACTTTTATTGGACATCCAATGCTAAAATTAAGAATCGTAAAGTTAATGATTTGGTTTAATTTTGTATGAAATTCGAAATAAAAGGTATGCAAGAAAATCCTGAGGCAGTGGAGTTGCAAATTGAACTACTGAAACGTAAAGTTTTACAGGTGGATTCTGCTGGTTTTGAGGATTTGGCCATCGAAATATTTAATTTCCAAGCGCTGCATAATCCCATATATCAGTCTTTTCTTAGGATGCTAGATTGTTCGGTGGACGCCATTCAAACAATCGACCAAATTCCTTTTTTACCCATTGAGCTGTTTAAATCATACCAAGTTCAAACGGGGTTTTCTCCCGTGCTTTTCGACTTTGAAAGTTCCGGTACTACGGGCCAAGTGCCGTCTAAACATGCCGTTTGCGATCCCGGATTTTATAAAGAAAATTCATTAAATGCATTTAATCGCCTTTTTGGCTCAGTAACGGATTATCACATTTTTGCCTTATTGCCCTCTTATTTAGAAAGAAATACTTCCAGTTTAGTTTTTATGATGGACCATTTCATTCAAGAATCAAAATCTGAATTTTCTGGATTTTTTTTAAACCAATACGCTGAATTAGTGGCTCAAATTAAAGAAGCGTTAAAAACCCATCGGAAAATTTGGCTGATGGGGGTGACTTTTGGACTGTTAGATTGGATCGATTCGGGGCAAGATTTTTCATTTTGGCATGAGGCGACCAAAGAAGGTAGAATCATCGTGATGGAAACAGGAGGGATGAAGGGGCGAAGGGAAGAGTGGATTCGTGATCGCATTCATACCTACCTAATGGAGCACATGGGATTTAAACAGGTGGCTTCTGAATATGGAATGACCGAATTGTTTTCTCAAGCCTATTCATTTTCAGACGGAATTTTTGTCCCGGCTAAAACCATGCGCGTGCTCCTGCGCGAGGTGAATGACCCATTTTCACTGGTAAAAACACCAGGAAAAGTGGGCGGAATCAAAGTGATTGATTTAGCTAATATTGAATCTTGTTCGTTTGTCGAGACCAAAGATTTGGGCTCTTTAGAAGAAGACGGCATTCGATTTAAGGTATTGGGTCGTTTTGATAATTCAGAAATGCGGGGCTGCAGCATGATGGTATCGGCGCCCTAGATAATTCTATTAGGGATGTGGGACTAACCACGATGACCCATCCGCATAAAATTCATTTTTCCAGATAGGAACTTCTTTTTTTAAGGTGTCAATTAACCATTGGCATGCCGCAAAAGCCTCAGCTCGATGCACACAAGTCACCCCGATGATCACGGCAATATCGCCTATTTCCAATGGTCCGGTTCGATGACAAACCACGGTTTTGATGATGGGCCATTGATCCCCTGCTGCTGTAACTAATCGCTCTATTTGTTTTACCGCCATGGGCGAATAAGCCTCCATGGTTAGCGCATTAACTTCTTTTCCTTGATTTTTATTTCGGATGGTTCCTATGAACAAGCAAATTCCTCCGGCCTCATCAGCTTGTAAAAATTTGAATTGGGGATCGATTAAAAGTGGGGAATCGATTAGCTCAATTTTCTGTTCCATCTTTATTTTCTTTGATAGGTCAAAAAGCTATACTGGAACTTATTTTTTTCATCGGTAATACCTCTTTCTCGGGCTACCACTTCCCAGGTATCTGCAGGAATCTCCGGGAAATAAGTGTCCCCGTCAAAAATATCATGTAGTTGGGTAACTAATATCTGATCCGCGACGGCAAGACTCATTTGGTATATTTCAGCGCCGCCCACAATGTAAATATCTTCTCTTGACATAGACTTAGCCTTTAATAGGGCCTCCTCTATTGAATTTGCAGTGATGACACCCTCTGGATTGAATTCAGTCTGACGCGTAATGGCAATCGTCGTCCGATTAGGTAAGGGCCGGCCGATGGACTCGTACGTTTTTCGTCCCATGATGATGACATGTCCCGTAGTGAGCGCTTTAAATCGCTGAAGGTCAGCAGGTAAATGCCAGATTAATGCATTGTTTTTGCCAATGACTCTATTTTCATCAAATGCGACTAATATCTTTATCAATTGTTCAAATTTTTATCAAAAATAAGAGATTTTTCGGGATCTATTTAGCCCAATGTGGATATAAATGGATTTATGGGAAATTGATAAATTTATTTTCAATTATGCTTCCCAATTTGAGCTCAAACCACTAATTTTGTACAATTTTTGAGCCATACTGAAGGGCCCATCATTTTTGAAATTATAACGCTTTAAATTTATACCATCCTGTGCCTAAAGATTCGTCGATTAAATCAGTCCTAATTATTGGTTCCGGTCCCATTGTTATCGGTCAAGCCTGTGAATTTGATTATGCAGGTTCCCAAGCAGCACGTTCATTGCGCGAGGAGGGAATCGAGGTCATTTTAATTAATTCTAATCCAGCGACTATTATGACGGATCCGATGAATGCGGATCATGTATATTTGAAACCATTAGAAAAGGCGTCCATCATTCATATTTTAGAGCGTCATCAAATCGATGCGGTTTTACCTACCATGGGAGGACAAACAGCATTAAATTTGGCGATCGATTGTGATGCGGCAGGTATTTGGGAAAAGTATGGTGTTCGGATTATTGGTGTAGATATATCGGCGATTGAAACGACGGAGGATCGCGAGAAGTTCCGATTGAAAATGATTGAGATTGGCGTTGGGGTTTGTAAGGGTCGAACGGCTCGTTCATTTCTGGAAGGAAAAGAGATTGCACAAGAAACGGGATTCCCGTTGGTGATTCGTCCATCTTTTACCTTAGGGGGTACAGGGGGTGGTTTTGTTCATGACCCAAAGGACTTTGACGCAGCATTAAATAAAGGTTTACACGCTTCCCCCACCCATGAGGTGTTGGTGGAACAATCCATTATGGGTTGGAAAGAATATGAATTAGAATTGCTTCGGGATCACATCGGTAATGTTATTATCATTTGTTCGATTGAGAATTTTGATCCGATGGGAATTCATACCGGAGATTCTATTACGGTGGCTCCAGCGATGACTTTGCCTGATACAACTTACCAACGAATGAGAGACATGGCCATCAAGATGATGAATGCCATAGGTACTTTCGCGGGGGGATGTAATGTTCAGTTTTCATTAAATCCTGATACGGATGAAATTATAGCGATCGAAGTAAACCCAAGGGTTTCTCGTTCTTCGGCCTTGGCTTCTAAAGCTACGGGCTATCCGATAGCCAAAATTGCGGCTAAAATGGCCATTGGGTATAATTTGGATGAGTTGACCAATGCGATTACAGGAACGACCTCTGCGTATTTTGAGCCGGCCTTGGATTATGTGATTGTTAAAGTGCCAAGATGGAATTTTGATAAGTTTAAGGGTGCGGATCGCACGCTAGGTTTACAAATGAAATCCGTGGGCGAAACCATGGGTATTGGGCGTAATTTCCAGGAGGCGCTTCAGAAAGCATGTCAATCCTTAGAGATTAAGCGAAATGGGATGGGAGCGGATGGAAAGGAATTGCGCGATCAGGATGCGATCATGTATTCGCTTGCCAATCCTTCTTGGAATCGTTTGTTCCATATTTATGATGCCTTCAAAATGGGCATTTCATTTAAGACGATTCAGCAATTAACTAAAATAGATAAGTGGTTTTTGAATCAAATCGAGGATTTAGTTCGTGTCGAAAAAGAAATAGAGAAGTACTCGGTGCATAATATCCCCAAGATTTTACTCGAAGAAGCGAAGCATAAAGGTTTTGCGGATCGACAAATTGCCCATACTTTACGTTGTTTAGAATCAGAGGTTTATGATAAGCGTAATAGCTTAGGCATTAAGCGTATCTACAAATGTGTGGATACTTGTGCTGCTGAATTTGAAGCAAAGACTCCTTATTATTATTCTACTTTTGGACAGGAAGGTGCGGAGGTTTTGGATAATGAATCGGTTGTGTCAACGAAGAAAAAGGTGGTTGTTTTGGGTTCGGGTCCTAACCGGATTGGTCAAGGAATCGAGTTTGACTATTCTTGTGTGCATGGGGTATTAGCAGCCAAAGAAGCTGGTTATGAGACCATTATGATAAATTCAAATCCTGAGACGGTGTCAACGGACTTTGATATAGCGGACAAATTGTATTTTGAACCCGTATTTTGGGAGCATGTGTATGACATCATTCAGCATGAAAAACCGGAAGGTGTGATTGTCCAATTAGGGGGTCAAACGGCTTTAAAATTAGCCGAGAAGCTTTCGAAATATGGCATTAAAATTTTAGGTACTTCCTTTGAGGCCTTGGATTTAGCGGAAGACCGTGGAGCTTTCTCTAGTCTATTGAAAGATTTAGATATCCCTTATCCGAAGTTTGGCGTTTGTGAAGATGCGGATAACGCAGCCGCACTTGGGCGGGAATTAGGGTATCCATTGTTGGTTCGCCCATCCTATGTTTTGGGTGGTCAATCCATGAAAATTGTGATTAATGAGCAGGAATTGGAACAACATGTCGTTGATATTTTACGCGATATACCAGGGAACAAAATCTTATTGGATCACTTTTTAGAAAATGCCATTGAGGCGGAGGCAGATGCGATCTGTGATGGGGAAGATGTATACATCATCGGTTTAATGGAGCACATTGAGCCAGCAGGAATACATTCAGGTGATTCTCATTCGGTGTTACCTCCTTTTGATTTGTCGGATCATGTGATTAAGCAAATTGAAGATCACACCCGTAAAATTGCGGTGGCACTGAAGACTAAAGGTCTTTTAAACATTCAATTTGCCGTCAAAGACGAGGTGGTCTACATCATCGAAGCAAACCCACGTGCTTCTCGGACCGTGCCATTTATTTGTAAGGCATACCAAGAACCTTATGTCAATTATGCGACGAAGGTTATGTTGGGAGATAAGAAGGTGAAAGATTTTAATTTTAAGCCGGTGAAAAAAGGGTATGCGATTAAGATTCCTGTGTTTTCTTTCTCGAAATTCCCTAATGTCAATATGGAGCTAGGACCTGAAATGAAATCGACAGGAGAGGCGATTTATTTCATTGATGATTTGAAAGATGATTTCTTTCGCAAGGTATATGGAGAACGAAATTTATATTTAAGCCGCTAAATAGCCATGTTAAAATTAATCGCTTTTGGATTAGTATTTTACTATGTGATTTGGCCTTTGGTGCGATTCTTGTTTAAGGGATTTATCATCACACAGGTTCATAGAAAGATGTCGGAACAGGATATAAGATCTAAACAAGCTGCTGCACAATCGCGCAGGGAAGGTTCGATTGACGTGGATTATGTTCCTCCTACAGGAAAGAAAACGGGTAAAAAACCAAAGGCCGACGATGGCGATTATGTGCCTTATGAAGAAATAAAAGACTAGTAAATGTTAAGAGGAATTGTTTGTTATTTCTTGTTGGTATTTTGTTTGTTAACGAAAGATGGAATTTCGTTAGCGTTTGATGTTTTGGTTGAAAAAAATCCCATTTCTTTAGAGATGAATTTTGAAGATTCATTTGAAGAAGATGGATGTAATGATTTTTTTGCGAATGAAGATTTTGGTTTGGATTTAGACCAAAATAATATTGATGGTTTTGCTGATAAATCAATTAATGATCAGTATAAATTATCCACATTACATGTGCTCCTAGAGCAAGAGAGTCCCCCCCCTCGCACGGCGTAATTCCGCGTGCATTATTGAAACAAAATCATAAAATCTTCTTGTCATCTATGCGTTTTACGTATAGAAAAATAATTGTTATGAAAACATACGTTTTAGCGTCCATGTTTATCTCAATGGTTTTTGTGGCCTACAGCCAAGAAAAAAACTATAAAAATCAGATAAACAGAAAATTGAAAGATAAAGTATTGATTGAAAAACGGGTAGAAATAAAAGAAAAGAAGCCTGTCAATCAAACCCCCAAGTACCAAGAATACAAACCCAATATAGAATGGGTGGATACATTTAAAACACAAACACCTTCCTACAAGCAACATGGAGGAAGGCCTAACTAAGTAAAAATGAAAAAATACCTATTCGGATTAATGCTTTTAACAGCCTGCACGGCCAAAAAAGAGGAGCTAGTCGAAGTTCAAACATTGGAAGTTTCTTCTCCCATTTCCTTAGACACGACCATTCATCAGGAATTTGTGGCTGATATACATGCTGTCCAAAACGTAGAAATTAGAGCCAGGGTGAAAGGTTATTTGGACCGTATTTTGGTGGACGAAGGCAAGCAAGTCAAAAGAGGGCAGATTATGTTTACGATCAATAGTCAAGAATATGTGGCTGATTTAGCGCGTGCAAAGGCTGTTTTAAGTCAGGCTTCGGCGGAGTTAAAAGCGGAGGAATTGACTTTGGTAAATACTCGATTATTGGTAGACAAAAATGTAATTTCAAAAAACCAATTAGCCATATCGCTTGCCAAAGTGGATGGACTTAAAGCAAAACGCGAAGAAGCGTTAGCACATGTAAGAGCCGCTGAATTGAAAGTAGAACATTCCAATATTCGTGCACCATTTGAGGGTGTCGTTGACCGATTGCCCTTCAAGCGCGGAAGTTTGGTCGACGAAGGAACTTTGTTGACAACGCTATCTGACAATCACAATGTCTTTGCTTATTTCAATGTGTCCGAACAGGAATACCTTGCCTTTAGTGAACAAGACGGAGTAAATAAATCGGCATCGGTGGATTTAGTTTTGGCCAACGGGGAAACTTATCCAGAAAAAGGTTTAGTGGAAACCATTGAAGGGGAGTTCGATAAAAATACTGGAAACATTGCCTTTCGTGCTCGTTTCGGAAATCCGAATAAACTTCTGCGCCATGGGGCATCAGGAAAAGTACAATTGCCTAAAAAAGTAACGGGATACTGGGCAGTTCCTCAAAAATCTGTTTTTGAGATTCAAGAAAAGAGCTACGTTTTTGTGAAAGGTGTAGACGGTATTGTTAAAATGAAAAGCATCGTACCTGACTTGCGCATTCCTCATTTTTACTTGGTTAAAAATGGATTTTCATCCAAGGATACGGTTTTAATTGAGGGCATTCAGCTCGTGAAGCAAGGCCAAAAAATCATGTCGACCTTCAAGCCGATGCGCCAATTATTAACGGAATATAAAACATTGTAATATGGTACAACAATTCATCACACGACCGGTATTGTCGATCGTTGTATCGATCTTTATCGTGATTCTAGGGGTGATTGCCATGCAGCAATTACCCATTACGCAATTCCCAGATATTGTTCCTCCCGCCGTAACTGTGACCACAAAATATACAGGTGCGAATGCCGAGGTATGTGCTAAAGCCGTAGTCACCCCGCTCGAACGTGCTATCAATGGAGTAGCTGGAATGACCTATATGACGTCTGTATCAGGGAACGACGGAACGAGTATTATTCAGGTATATTTTGAAGTAGGAACCGACCCGGATGTGGCGGCGGTCAACGTGCAAACGAGGGTTCAAACGGTACTGGATGAGTTGCCCGAAGAAGTAATCAAAGCTGGGGTAATCACAGAAAAAGAAGTGAATAGCATGTTGTTGTATGTGAATCTTTTGAGCGAGGATACCGACATTGACGAGAAGTTCATTTATAATTTTGCAGATATTAACGTACTTCCAGAATTGAAAAGGATTGATGGTGTTGGCTTTGCCGATATTATGGGCCAGAGAGAATATGCGATGCGTATCTGGTTGCATCCGGATCGTTTATTTGCCTATAAACTTTCCGCGGAAGATGTTATTCAAGCTTTGCGCAATCAAAATGTGGAGGCGGCTCCCGGGAAAATTGGGGAAAGCTCAGGTAAACATCCACAAGCCTTGCAATATGTCATGCGGTACACGGGGAAGTTTACGCAAGAGGATCAATATGAAAATTTAGTGATTAAAGCGACCGAAACTGGCCAAATTTTACGTTTGAAGGATTTGGCTGACGTGGAATTTGGATCGCTAGATTATGATGTACTTTCGAAAGAAAATGGCCGACCCTCTGCTGCCATTTTATTAAAGCAAAGACCGGGTTCAAATGCGGCAGAAGTAATTGAAAATGTTAAAAAGCGATTAGCTGAATTGAAAACGACCACTTTTCCTCCAGGCATGGGTTTCACTATTTCGTACGACGTTTCCCGTTTCTTGGATGCATCCATTCACGAAGTTATCAAGACCTTGTTAGAAGCATTTCTACTCGTAGCGCTCGTGGTTTTTATCTTCTTGCAAGATTGGCGCGCTACCTTGGTGCCTATTATTGCCGTGCCCGTTTCCTTGGTTGGGACGTTCACTTTTATGCTCGGTTTTGGATTTTCAATTAATTTATTGACTTTGTTTTCTTTGGTTTTAGCCATTGGAATTGTCGTCGATAATGCGATTGTCGTTGTGGAGGCGGTCCATGCCAAAATGGAAGAAAAAGACATGCCCGTTTTAGCCGCCACACAAGAGGCGATGCACGAAATTTCTGGTGCGATTCTAGCGATTACGTTGGTGATGGGAGCCGTATTTGTTCCGGTAGCGTTTCTTTCTGGGCCGATCGGCGTGTTTTTCCGACAATTTTCAGTGACCATGGCCATTTCCATTGCTTTGTCAGGTTTGACGGCATTGACTTTAACTCCCGCATTATGCGTGTTATTATTGAAAAAGCCAGAACATAACCAAAAGAATTGGTTAGGGAAATTCTTCCATGCCTTCAATCATCGCTACGATCAAATCGCGCAAAAATACTTAGTGTGGGTAGGCGCATTAATCAGTAAACGAATTTTGATGTGGTTAATTTTGCTTGCTTCTGTCGGTGGAACTGTAGTCTTATCGGGCATTGTGCCGAGTGGGTTTATACCAACCGAAGATCAAGGAACCTTGTATGTGAATGCGACGACTCCAGCGGGAGCCACCTTAGAAAGGACGGAGGGTGTGATGGACCAAGTATTTAAATCGATCAAAGGAGTAGATGCCATTGAGTCTTTTTCAACATTGGCCGGATATAGTTTATTGACCGATGGTTCTGGAGCTTCGTATGGAACAGGGATTATCACCTTGAAACCTTGGGAAGAGCGTAAGGAAACGGTGGATGAGTTAACCGAGATTATTCGAAAAAAGACGAGCGGAATTAAGGATGCAAGTATTCAATTTTTCCCACCGCCGGCCGTTCCAGGTTTTGGAAATGCCTCAGGTTTTGAGTTCCGTATTCAGGATCGAACGGGTTCGGGGGATTTACAGAAGTTGGCTGGCGTAGCGAATGAGTTTGCTAAGAAATTAAATGAGGTTCCTGAGATTCAAAATACGTTCTCGAGTTTTGACCCTAGTTTCCCGCAGTATATGTTGGAAGTAGACCAAGAAGCCGCTGCGCAGAAGGGGGTAAATGTATTGCCAGCCATGGATAACTTACAAACTTTATTGGGAAGTTTTTATGCGACAAACTTTATCCGCTTTGGCCAGATGTACAAAGTAATGGTTCAGGTGGATCCGCGTTACCGGGCTCATCCGGATGATGTTTTGAAGTTTTACGCCAAAAATAAAGCTGGCGAAATGGTTCCTTACTCTTCATTTGTGAAGATGAAACGTGTCTATGGACCGGAACAATTTACACGTT
Source organism: Aquirufa sp. (assembly GCA_044349095.1). Lineage (GTDB taxonomy): Bacteria > Bacteroidota > Bacteroidia > Cytophagales > Spirosomataceae > Aquirufa. The sequence continues at coordinate 13,194 of JBIKRO010000033.1, forward strand.
ACAACATGTTTACGTCTGCGATGGTCAATGGAGAACCGGAGCCAGGCTTCTCTTCAGGAGCTGTTTTGGATATCATAAGGGCGGAGGCATTAAAAAGTTTACCGCGTGGCTACACCCTTGAGTGGTCGGGTATGACGCGTGAAGAGGATTTAGCAGGGAATCAAGCAATTTTCATTTTTGCGATCTGTTTGTTATTCGTGTATTTGTTGTTGGCCGCGCAATATGAATCCTTCTTGTTGCCATTTCCTGTATTATTATTCCTTCCTATGGGAGCTATGGGCACCTATGCATTCTTGTATATGTTTGGCTTGCAAAACAATATTTATGCCCAAGTGGCGCTGGTGATGTTGATCGGTTTGTTAGGAAAAAATGCCATTTTGATTGTGGAGTTTGCGATTGCCAAACAAAAGGAAGGAGCCACGATCATAGATGCTGCTAAGGAAGGTGCTTTCTCCCGTTTGCGACCTATTTTGATGACGTCTTTTGCCTTCGTGGCAGGATTGATTCCGCTAATGCTGGCATCTGGAGCGGGTGCGATTGGAAATAGGACGATTGGTACTGCCTCTGCTGGCGGAATGATTTTAGGTACGGTAGGAGGTTTATTGGTAATTCCGGGCTTGTATGTGGTATTCGCATCGCTCTCGGCTAAAATGTCTAAAAATGAAAAATAATTACATCATATTATTGATAGCGTTGAGTTTGTCGTCTTGTACGTCAAGCATTTTGAAAGAGCAACTCAAAATAAATGCTGAAATTGAAACTTATCGAGTTTCGAAGGAAAATCCCTCAGTTTCAGATGTACAAGAGTGTTGGAAGCGGGATACCTTGTTATTGCAATTAATAGATTCAGTTTTGATTCGAAGCAATGATATCAAGATCGGCTTTTTAGAAGTTGCGATGCAAAAGGCTGATTTTGTTTACCAAAGAGGTTTAAGAAAACCTACCGTCAGTGGATTAATACAGCCCAGTTTGAGGCGATTTGGAAAATATACGATGGATGCTGTTGGAAATTACGATACCAAGTTTTCAAACAATATCACTAAGGAACAAATCATTCCAGAAAATTTACCTGATTTTCAAGTCGGCTTACAATCAAGTTGGGAACTGGATATTTGGGGGAAGTTAGCCAAACGAAAGAAGGCGAGTGCCCTTCGTTACATCGCCTCGGAATCAGGGCAGCAATGGATAATAACTTCCATCGTGGCTGAAGTGGCAAGTTCCTATGGTCAGTTGATCGCATTGGATAAAGAGTTAGAGATCTTGAAATCTAACATTGAAATCCAGCGAAAGGTCTTCGAATTGGTACAAGTGCAAAAGGAAGCCGGGGCGGTGAATGAATCTGCGGTTCAGCAGCTAGAAGCTCAATGGTTAAACTCACGGGCACAGGAAGGAGATGTGCTCCAACAAATTATTAGTTTGGAAAATGAAATCCGTCTATTTTTGAACAAGCCTAACGCCTCGATTAAACGATCTAAATTCCCCTTTCAATGCGCGTTGGACAGTAGTTTATTTGCTCGGGTAAAAATAGATCAATTAGAGAATAGGCCCGATATTAGACAGGCAAAATTGAATTTAATGGCTGCCTTTGAAACAAAAGAAAGTGCGGTTTTAGCCTTGAAGCCTTCTGTTGTTCTATCCGGGATATTAGGTGTGCAAGGATTTCAGCCTGCTTATTTGTTTCAACTTCCAGCCTCCATGGCTTACCAATTAATTGGCGGAATCACGAGCCCTTGGTTGAATCGCTATGCCCTGACTGCCGATATTTTGCGATCCGAATCACACTGGAAGTCACAAGATTTAGCCTATCAAAATGTTCTCGTGAAGGGATATCTGGAATGGGATACTCAAGTTAAGTCATTGGCCTATTTGCAAAAACAACAACAACTGAAGCAACGGGAAGTACTATTGACAAAGGGAGCCATAAATACGGTAGGGACCCTCTTTTTAACGGCTAATGCAAGTTATTTAGAAGTATTGACCGCGCAACAAAATGCGTTAAGATCAGAATTAGAGTTATTAGAAATATCTCGAAATCAGTGGATGCGCGCGATTAACTTGTACCGTGTTTTAGGAGGAGGCTGGTAGCACTAGACTTGCTATCACTTTTGGGAAATCTCGGTGCTCTAACACTTGTCCTTTTTTGGCAACATCTTCTGGGGTGTCGCTTGGATCTACGGCGAAGGAACTTTGAAAAATTATGCCACCCTCATCGTAATGTTCATTTACGAAATGAATCGTTATGCCAGATTCTTTCTCTCCCGCTTCCACAACAGCTTCATGCACGAAATGCCCATACATTCCTTTTCCGCCAAATTTAGGCAGCAATGCTGGGTGTAAATTGACAATTCTTTGAGGATAGGCTTGAATAAAATCGCTTGGAATCAGCCATAAAAAGCCGGCTAAAATGACCCAATCGGTGTTCAGGGATTGAATTTTTTTCAACAAGGTCCCATCTTTATATTCAGCTCTATTGAAAACAGTGCAGGGAATAGCTAACCTTTCTGCCCGTGAAATAACACCGGCTTCTGAATTATTACTAAAGATATGCGTGATTAAAACCTCATTTGAATCCTTGAAATATTCAAAAATTTTTTCGGCGTTTGAGCCAGAACCAGAGGCGAAAATGACTAAATTTTTCAAGGGGATACCATTATTTACCACAAATTTAGGCTTAAATCAGGAACCTTTTGGGTTTTATGTCAGTTTTAATTGATATTCTAATAAATTTGAGGCATGAAAATAGGGATTATTTGTTATCCTACTTACGGGGGTAGTGGTGTTGTGGCCACAGAATTAGGGAAGGCATTAGCCTCGGTAGGACACGAAGTACATTTTATTACCTATACCCAACCACCTCGATTGGATTTTTTTAGCGAAAATATTTTCTATCACGAAGTTTCCGTGGCATCCTATCCGCTCTTTGAATATTTACCTTACGAATCAGCGTTAGCCAGTAAAATGGTGGATGTGACGATTAATGAACAGCTCGATTTGATTCATGTGCACTACGCAATTCCACATGCTTCAGCTGCCTATTTGGCCAAGCAAATTCTAAAATATAAAGGCATTCACGTTCCCGTGATTACTACACTTCACGGAACTGACATTACTTTAGTGGGACGTGATCCATCTTTCGAACCTGTGGTTACTTTTTCCATCAATGAATCTGATGGGGTTACTGCCGTTTCTGAAAGTTTAAAAAATGACACGTATTCCTCCTTTGAAATTTTAAGTAATATCGAGGTGATCCCCAATTTTGTTGACCTTCAACGATTTAAAAAACAACCTAAAGAGCATTTCAAATTAGCCATTTGTCCACATGGAGAAAAGCTTTTAATTCATACGTCCAATTTCCGGAAAGTAAAACGAATCCAAGATATCATTCAAGTTTTTGCCAAAGTCCAAAAACAAATTCCTTCAAAGCTTTTATTAGTAGGGGATGGCCCCGAAAGAACTGCGATCGAAGTATTGTGCCGGGAATTAGGTGTTCAAGCAGATGTTCGTTTTCTGGGCAAATTGGATACCATTGAGGAGGCGCTTTCGCTGGCCGACTTATTTCTACTTACTTCCGAAAAGGAAAGTTTTGGTTTGTCTGCATTGGAGGCGATGGCCTGTGAAGTACCAGTCATTTCCTCTAATGCCGGTGGTATAACGGAAGTTAATATTCACGGGGAAACAGGTTTTGTCAGTGAAATTGGAGATGTGGACGATATGGCAAAAAATGCAATCGCTATTTTGTCGGACCCCGTTTTACATGCGACTATGAAAAAAAACGCATTGGAACGTGCCAAATTATTTGACATCAAAAACATTCTGCCTTTATACGAGAAGTACTACGAAAAAATTGTGGGTCAAAGTTGGCGCTTCCCCAACCCCAGTCTTTTAGAAAACGATACTGAAATCGAAGATTAATCCATCACTCGAACGCTTTGAAGATCTGTGGTTTGTTCCAGTAATTCCAACATAGTTTGTTGGAGAACGGGATGTAAAAAATCGGGGGCAATCTCTGCCATGGGAATTAAAACAAAGCGTCTATGGGCAATCTGAGGATGTGGAATAGTTAAATTTTCACTGCTAACAATTTGATTTCCAAGAAAAAGAATGTCAAGATCAAGAATGCGAGGGCCCCAGATGACATCGCGCCGACGACCAAAAAACAATTCAATAGCTAATAATTCAGACATTATTTTTTCTGGATTCAAATCGGTTTCTAAGGAGATTACTTGGTTTAAAAAATCGGGTTGGTCTGTTTTTCCCCAGGCAGCCGTTTGATACAGGTTAGAAAATGCAGTGATGCGACCTATTTTTTTTTCAATTTCAAGGTATGAGTTTTTAAATATTTCAAGGGTATTTCCTAGATTGCCACCCAAAGAGATAAAAACGATACTAGACATATATTTTTTAATTTAAAACAAGATACGAAATTCCTTTTTATGCCTTTACATTACATGGAAGATGAATTAAAACCTGGAGTTCTTTTGATCTCAGAACCATTTCTTGAGGGTTCTGCTTTTCATAGGTCTGTGGTATTGCTTTGTGAGCACTCTAATTCACATTCTTTTGGACTCATTTTAAACCAAAAGCAAGAGGTTGTTTTCGATTCGATCGTAGATGAAAAGGTATTGGAAAATGTCCCATTGTTTTCTGGGGGACCTGTGGATCCTACAATCATGCAATTTTTACATCGAAGGCCTGATCTTATTCCGGATGGGATTGAAATTTCCAAAGGAATATTTTGGTCGGGAAGTTTTGAAAAAGCCATTGAGCATGTGGTGAGTGGCGCCATCAATTTCAAAGAGATCAAATTTTTTATCGGGTATTCGGGTTGGGGAGCGGGTCAACTAGCCCGCGAGGTCAAGCAAAATGCATGGTATTTACATCCGGCTCGAGAAGATTATGTGTTTGATGAATTGAATAAAAATTTGTGGCGGACCGTACTATATGATAAGGGAGGCGATTTTCGGGTGTTGTCTACTTACCCGGATGACCCAACGTTAAATTAACTTATTCGGGCCCAATTGGTCGTATCCTTTTTTTGTTGGCGTACCTGTTCCCGAATCATCGTATTTTTTTCATGCTCTAAATTGGGATCCTCGTTTAATATGGCAACAGCCGTCTCTCTGGCCACTTTTAAAATCTCCCCATCTTTGGATAAATCAGCAATCATTAGGTCGATAGCCCCACTTTGTCTCGTTCCTCCGATATCTCCAGGACCCCTTAATTGCAAATCCACTTCCGCGATTTCAAACCCATTATTTGTCCTCACCATAGTTTCAATACGCTTTTTTGTATCCGCTGAAATTTTATAGTCGGTGAGCAGCAAACAATAACTTTGCTCCGCTCCACGGCCCACCCGGCCTCTTAGTTGGTGCAATTGTGCTAACCCAAATCGCTCTGCACTTTCGATAATCATGACTGAGGCATTAGGGACATTAACACCCACTTCTATAACGGTCGTGGCTACCATGATTTTGGTTTCATTTTTGACAAACCTGGCCATCTCAAAATCCTTATCGGCCGGCTTCATTTTCCCATGTAATATCCCCAATGGAATTTCTGGGAAGGCCCTCGTGATGCTTTCATGCCCATCCATTAAGTCTTTGAAATCCATTTTTTCGGATTCCTCGATGAGCGGATAAACGATGTATACTTGCCGCCCTTTTTGAATCTCACTTTGTATAAAACTAAACACTTGCAAACGATGTGAATCATAGCGATGTATCGTTTGAATAGGTTTTCTACCCGCAGGTAATTCGTCAATCACGGAAACATCAAGATCTCCATATAAAGTCATGGCCAAAGTTCTCGGGATCGGAGTCGCCGTCATGACCAATACATGTGGATGAATTTGCTTGTTTTTATCCCAAAGTTTGGCTCTTTGGGCTACCCCAAAACGATGCTGCTCGTCTATGATGCAAAGCCCTAAATTTTTAAATTGAACCACATCTTCAAAAATGGCATGTGTTCCCACCAATATATTCAAGGTTCCAGATGTTAAGCCTTCGTGTATTTCCACACGATCTTTCTTTTTCACAGATCCCGTCAGTTTAGCAATGCTGACACCTAGAAGATCGGCAAACTTTTTTAATCCCTGAAAATGTTGATCCGCTAGGATTTCGGTGGGGGCCAACAGGCAAGCCTGGGTTCCATTGTCGATGGCGAGTAACATCGAAATAAAGGCGACAATCGTTTTTCCAGAACCCACATCCCCTTGGAGGAGCCGGTTCATTTGATTGCCAGAGCGCATGTCTTCAAAAATCTCTCGAATAACTTTCTTTTGCGCCTCCGTTAATGAAAAGGGGAGATGTTCCTTATAAAAGGTAGTTAATAAAGCGGCAGATGAAAAAACTTGGCCCGGAAAAGCGGATTTACGAACTAAATTTTGCTTGATTAAACGCAGTTGGTTGTAAAATAATTCTTCAAATTTCAACCGCCTTCTTGCTTGGTGTAGCCAATTTTCCGACTGGGGTAAATGAATGTGGTAGAGCGCTTCCTGCTTAGAAATTAATTTAAATTGCTGAATGATCTCATGCGGCAATGTTTCCCTTATGTAGGGGAATGCAACTTCCAACAAATTTTTCTGGAGGGAAGCAATTAATTTACTGTCGACGTATTTCTTACGTAATTTTTCAGTCAGCGGGTAAATGGGCTGAAAAAATTTCTCAGAAATCTGTGGCCCTTTGTAGACTTCCATCTCAGGATGGGTCATTTGAATTTGGCCATTAAAACTTCCGGGCTTACCGTAAAATAAAAAATCTACACCGCCAACTAATGATTTTTCGATCCATTTGACTCCTTGGAACCAAACTAATTCAATGCATCCCGTTTCATCACAGCACTCTGCCACGAGTCTTTCTCTCCGGCCAACACCAATTTTTTCTTTGTATTTAATGCGTCCAATAAATTGGACATTTTCCATTTGATCATTGATTTGAGCGATAGGTGTTAGTAAAGTTCTATCTTCATATCTGAATGGAAAATATTGGATTAGGTCCCCAAAAGTAAATAGCCCTAATTCCGACTGCAGTAGCGACAAGCGCGCGGGAGTCATCCCTCGCAAAGTAGCCAAATCTGAATCGAAAAAATGGGATGTGGACATTGATCAAAAATTTTGTGAATTTAGGTATATTTACAAAACCTTTACATGGATTTTTTTAAAAGCTTTATGGTGCGTGTATATTTTTTTACTTTCAAACAAAAATTACAAAATCTGAAAACGATTCTTTCAATCCTCCTTTTAGTTCAATTAACCGCTTTTGGACAAGACTGTGCTACAAAAGTATGGGTGGCTACGGACAAAAAAATAATCATGTTTGCCCCTGAACCGGGTGAAAATCCTACTCCCATTTTAATGCCTGTAAATGGGGCTAAAACGCCGGGTATCAAATGGTCATGGACACCTAAATTAGCCTTATCAGATCCACTAAGTCTTAATCCATATTTTGATGTAAAGGGATTAGGTGATTTGGGAGGAAGTGCATTTAAGACAACTTATTTTATAAATGGTTATTTGCCGGGCGCAACGACTGCAGCAGATTGTCGGAATTATGCTACAATTGATATCATCGTTTTGGCAAGATTAAAACCATATGATGCCATATCCCCTAATAATGATGATTTAAATGACTATTGGACCATCGATAATATTTCATCCTATCCATACGCAGAGATTTACGTGATGGATCGCTGGGGCCTGAAAGTATTTGAAAGTACGGGCACGATTTATGAAGAAAAACCCTTTAGGGGAAAATATAACGGGAAAGATTTGCCAACGGGCACCTATATATATGTCATTAGGCCAAATTTGGAAGACTACCCAGACGCCTACCCAGATGTCGTGGGGAATTTGACTATTGTAAGATAATGAAGGGATATTTAGACCAAAACATACAGTCGGAAGGATTCGTAGTGAGCCAATTTGAGGATTTACTCAATTGGGCTCGGGCAAGTTCTTTATGGCCAATGAGTTTTGGTTTGGCTTGTTGCGCGATTGAAATGATGCAAACCTTTGCATCTGGATATGATTTGGATCGCTTTGGTGTATTTCCTAGGCCTTCCCCTAGACAGTCAGATGTGATGATTGTCGCAGGAACGGTTACATTTAAAATGGCCGATCGGATAAGAAGACTTTATGAACAAATGCCTGAACCCCGTTATGTGATTTCGATGGGTTCGTGTGCCAATTGCGGAGGTCCTTATTGGGAACATGGTTATCACGTAGTTAAAGGGGTAGACCGAGTAATCCCTGTGGATGTGTATGTACCAGGTTGCCCGCCAAGGCCCGAGGCTTTATTAGGCGGAATTTTGAAATTACAAGAAAAAATCAATCAGGAAACGCGTGTCGTGCCCCAAATTATTTTGGACGCCATCGCCCAAAAAGCATAAGGATGGAAGCGATAGATATAAAAAATCTGATTGAAAGTGAATTGAATATTCTTGTTGACCTAGATGAAAAATCAAGTCGCATTACCGTTCAGGCTGCACAATTGGTTTCAATTTGTGATTTTTTATGGCGTCATCCGTCTACTTATTTTGATTCACTTTCTTGCCTGACTGCGATTGATAATGGTCCTGAAAATGGAACATTAGAAATTATTTATACCCTATACTCGATTCCCAATCACCTTACTTTTCACATTCGATTAGAAGTTCCTAGGTTACAAGAAGATGGGAAATTACCCGTTGTACCTACTTTGAGTGGGATTTGGAAAACGGCTAATTGGCATGAGCGAGAAGCTTTTGACCTTGTGGGTATTTTGTTTGAGGGTCATCCCGACATGACTCGCATTTTATTACCCGCTGATTGGGTCGGTCATCCACTTCGCAAAGACTATGTGGAGCAGGAAAAGTACCATGGAATTCAAGTGAAATTTTAGCCCATGAAAATTTCAGGCTTTACCTTCATTCGGAATGCGATTAAAAACGATTATTCGATCGTGGAAGCCATCACATCGATCTTGCCTATTTGTGACGAGTTTGTTGTGGCGGTTGGCCAATCAGAAGACCATACTTTGGGCCTAATTCAAGGAATCAAATCAGATAAAATCAGGATTATTGAGACGATATGGGACGACACAAAACGTGAAGGGGGACATGTATTTGCTTTAGAAACGGATAAGGCATATCAGGCTATTTCACCAGATACCGACTGGGCATTTTATATCCAAGGGGATGAATGTGTGCATGAAGATGACCTCAATGGTATTTTAGAGGCTATAAAAGAGCATCAGGAAAACCCTCAGGTGGAGGGTTTATTGTTTAAATATAGGCACTTTTATGGGTCCTATGATTACATCGCGACTTCGCGGAGGTGGTATAGAAAAGAGATTCGGCTTGTGCGATTTAACCCGCTCGTTCATTCTTATAAAGACGCGCAGGGCTTTCGTAAAAGCGGGAAAAAATTAAAAGTAAAAGAAATTCCGGCACATATCTTTCATTATGGTTGGGTTAAACCTCCCACAGGATTAAACCAAAAAGTGAGAAATTTCACACAGTTTTACCATGATGATGCTTGGCTTGCGGAAAACGTCCCGGCGGATTACGAATTTGATTTTGGAAATGCTGAAAGGCTGACTAGATTTACAGGTACGCATCCCAACGTTTCTCTTTCTCGCATTAAGGCACAAAATTGGGACTTTGATTTTGATCCAGCGGTCCTTCGTTCTAAGATGAGTTTGCGTAGAAAAGTCTTGCAAAAAATTGCCGATTGGACGGGTTGGCGTATCGGGGAGTATAAAAACTATCAGCGTATTTAGATGGAAGAAATCCACTATTTTCCCGCCAAAAGGAAGTTGGCTTCACCCTACTTTTCCATCTTAATTCCGAGCTGGAATAATCTCCCATACCTTACTTTGTGCATCAATAGCATTAGGAAAAATTCAGTGGTACCCTTTGAATTAATCGTTCATTTGAATGAATCTAATGACGGTTCCAAAGAATGGGTGGAGGCCCAGGAAGATATTGCATTTTCGTACAGTCATAAAAATGTGGGTGTTTGTCATGCCATGAATGCCATGAGGACATTGGCCAACGCCAATTATTTATTGTACCTGAACGATGATATGTATGTTTTGCCTGGTTGGGATGAAGAATTGAAAAAAGAGATCGACTCTTGTGGAACCCAAAAATTCTTTTTCTCATCTACGATGATCGAGCCGCGGGCGCAAAGTAACTGTTCCATTGAAGCGGATTTTGGCACGAGTATTGAAAATTTTCAAGAAGAGAAATTAAATGATACTTATCGTCAATTTGAATTTCAAGACTGGCAGGGGAGTACGTGGCCACCCAATGTCGTTCATAAAGATCTTTGGGATTTAGTCGGTGGGTATTCCGTCGAGTTTTCCCCGGGCATGTATTCTGATCCCGATTTTTCCATTAAGTTATGGAAACAGGGAGTTCGATTATTTAAGGGATTGGGGGCAAGTCGGGTGTATCATTTTGGATCGATATCGGTCAAGCGAGTGAAACAAAACAAAGGATATTATCAATTTATCAGGAAGTGGGGGATGACCTCGTCTACGTTGTCCAAATATTATTTGCGTAGAGGTCTTGCTTTTTACGGGGCATTGCAAGAGCCCAAAATTCCGTTTTGGGTACACGTCAAAAATACGGGTTATCGTATATGGCTCTTTTTAAAAAAAGGTTAATAGATTCCAAATAGGAGTTTAAAGCAATACAAAAAATTGCCCAAGCTTGATTTTCCTTTATATGCCAGCATATCATCGCGGTATTTCATGACAGTCTTAAATCTTCGCATTCTATTAAAGAGAGAATTTCCTGAAAAATCTAGGTATAATTGCTCGAATATTTGTTTTTCTTTGGAATAGTTACACCTTTCAGCGAGTATTTTAATGCGCTCACAAATGCGCATGTTTCGTTCTGAACGAGTATTATATAATTTTTTAGCTTTTTTAAGATCGGCGCCAATTGCGTTGGATTCATGTTGTCGATAATGTACCATTGAAATGGGGATGTAAGCGATTCCGTTAAGGCAAGTGGCCGAAAATCCAAGCAAATAATCATGCGTAACCCAATTGGAAAGTGGTAATGCCGTCTCTAAAACCTCTTTTTTAAATAACATGGTATGTCCGGGAGCCCAAGCGCCAAACGTGTACATCAACGGTGAATTGTATGCAATTTGACGTTTTAAGCTAGACATTTTTAAGGGTAATTCTTTTCCTGCCTGGTCAATTAATTGGGAGTCAGAATAAATCAGGGAATAATTCCCGATACCATTGACGAGGGTCGATATTTTAGATGGAACCCAATAATCATCTTGATCTGATAGTGCGATGTATTCTCCGTTAGCCACTTTCATGCCTTTTTCAAAAGCGGCATTGTGCCCCTCGTTTTTTAAGTTTTCTATGATGTGAATGCGCGCATCATGGCTTGCATATGCTTTTAAAATGGACAAACTTTGATCCGTGGAGGCATCATCTACCCAGATGAATTCTAGGTTGGGATAGTCTTGGGCCAACAAACTTTCGATTTGTATCTTTAAGTATTTTTCGCCCTGGTAGGTTGCCATGACGATAGAAATTAATGGGTGCATACTAAAATTTGAGGGCTAAGAATTTCTAATTTTGTGCTGAAAATTGTCGTAATTTGAGACAGATTTCCAAAATATTTAACGTTGAAAACATATTTCCGTTTATTGTCCTATGCTGTTTCTATCCGTAAATATGTATTTCCATATTTTGGTTTTTCCTTATTAGGCAGCTTGTTTGGGATTTTAAACTTTACTTTATTGATTCCGCTGCTGAATGTTTTATTTAATCAGGCTTCGGAAACCAATGTTCAAATATACCGGACCATTCCTGATTTTTCGCTTAGCCCATCCTATTTTTCTTTTCTATTTAATCACTATTTCTATGGTGCATTGGAGAATTTTGGTCGAATTGGAGCGTTGAAATATGCGTGTGGGGCGATTATGGCTTCTGTCGTATTGGCTAATATTTTCAGGTATTTTTCTCAAAGAGTGTTGAAAACAGTGGAAGCGGATACGATTGCATCTCTGCGACAAGCTGTTTTCCAAAGAGCGATTCGCTTGGATTTGAGTTATTTTACCGAGCAGAAAAAAGGAAATTTGATATCACGGTTGACCACGGACGTCCAAGAAGTGGAAAATAGTATCGGCCGCGCGTTTACGGCGACCTTCAAAGAAATTTTTACGTTAATCCTATTTTTTGTTTTTCTGGCAAGTATGTCGGTGAAGTTGACCTTGTTTTCCTTACTCATTTTACCGCTTTCAGGAGGTGTCATTGCGACCATTACCCGTCGTTTAAGGCGAGCTGCTGGAGAAGTCCAACAACATTTGAGTGGTTTGATTAGTTTGTTGGACGAGATTTTTGGTGCTATGCGAGTGGTTAAAGCATTTAGGGCTGAAAAAATGATGGATGAACGATTTGGGGAAGGGAATCAAAAATATCGCCATTCTTTATTGAAAATGGTGTTTCGACAAGAACTTACTTCCCCTGTTTCTGAAACACTTGGGGTTTTAGTCGTTACAGGAATATTATTATATGGAGGAAGTTTGGTCATTTCTGGGGAAGGCGAACTAAGTGCCTCTACTTTCATTGCCTTCATTGCTACTTTTTCCCAAGTCATGAGACCCGCCAAAGCTATTGCAGATGCTTTTTCTGGGATACAACGAGGCATCGCCTCAGCGGATCGAATCATTGAAATACTAGATACAGAATCTGAAATTAAAGTGATTGAGCCGATCGTTTCTTTGAAGGAATTCTCCCAAAAAATTTCGTTTGAGCAAGTTGGTTTTGAATATACCCAAGGAAGAAAAATTTTACATGAGATTAGTTTTGACATTCCTAAAGGCCAAACGATTGCGCTTGTGGGTGCATCCGGTGGAGGCAAGTCCACTTTAGCTGACCTAATCCCGCGGTTTTATGATCCAACAATAGGCCAAGTCAAGATCGATGGGCATGATATCAAACATATTCCCTTAAATGATTTACGAGGTTTAATGGGCATCGTAGCGCAAGAATCTGTTTTGTTCAATGATACCATTTTTAATAACATTGCTTTTGGGACAGAAGCGACTATGAGTGAAGTGGAAGATGCTGCCAAAATTGCAAATGCTCACGAATTTATTTCTGAGAGTGCTGATGGATATCATACCATCATAGGTGACCGTGGATCTAAATTATCGGGTGGCCAGCGCCAGCGTATTTCCATTGCGCGAGCCGTTTTGAAAAATCCTCCCATCTTGATTTTAGATGAAGCGACGAGTGCTCTGGATAATGAATCTGAAAAATTAGTTCAAGCCGCGCTCGGAAATTTGATGAAAAACCGGACCGTCCTTGTCATTGCGCACCGGTTAAGCACCATCCAACATGCGGATCAAATTCTTGTTATAGAACAAGGAAATATTGTAGAAAGGGGAACTCACCTTGAATTAATGGCCATTAAAAAGGGTATTTATGCAAAATTAACCCAATTAACATAAGCCCTTTTTTGCAAGTTTTATTAGTTATTCAAATTTTTATAGGGTAATTTTGCACAAATTATCAGTTATAAGTTCAAATCAATTTATGTCAGTTTCCTTATTAGCTAAACGCATTCAAGCATTAGAAGAGTCATCCACGTTAGGTATGACAAAAAAAGCCCGTGAACTTGCTTCGCAGGGGCATCAAGTTATCAGTTTATCGGTGGGCGAGCCAGATTTTAAAACGCCTGCTCACATTTGTGATGCGGCAAAAAAAGCCATTGACGATGGATTTCATGGATATTCTCCTGTGGCAGGTTATCCTGATTTACGCATGGCGATTGCTAATAAATTAAAGCGTGATAATAATTTAGAGTGGGGTTCAGAAAATATTGTGGTGTCAACAGGTGCGAAACATTCGTTGGCCAATGCCATCGCGGCATTAATTAACCCGGGGGATGAGGTGATTATTTTCTCACCTTATTGGGTTTCATATTCAGAAATGGTGAAGTTGGCCGATGGAAAATCGGTGCTTGTGCAAGGTGCTTTTGATAATAATTTTAAAGTGACAGCAGAACAGTTTGAGGCTGCTATAACGCCAAAAACTAAAATGGTAATGTTTTCATCGCCTAATAACCCAACTGGTTCGGTCTATACAGAATCAGAATTAAGGGATATCGCTAATGTAGTGGCTCGCCATGAAAACATTTTTGTTTTAGCGGATGAGATTTATGAGTACATCAACTTCACACAGGGTGGTCACTTTTCGATCGGATCAATTCCTGAAATAAAAGAACGTGTGATTACGGTGAATGGAGTTGCCAAAGGCCAT
>JBIKRO010000103.1:0-8096 GCA_044349095.1 Aquirufa sp.
ACGACTGATTTGCCTTTGATCGATCGGACTACCAGCCTTGAATCTTGCATGGTCATCATGTCGGAAAAAAATATTCGATATTTACCAGTCGTTGAAGAGGGGGAGTTAATGGGAATCATTTCGATTAATGATTTAATTCGATCCACTATAAAAAAACATTTGGAAACGATTGAGCATCTCAAGAATTACATTCATGCCTAAATGAAGACTAACATTGATCTTAAAAAGATTTGTTTTTTAGTAAATCCTCAGAAAAGTAACATTAAAGCTTACCGTGATTGGGTTTTGGCTGAAGTCGCTGAAAAAAGGCCTAGTTGGTCCATCCAGTTATTTGATCTACAATGGCCTGCCGACTTACAAGATTTTGATGAAGTGTGGGTCATGGGGGGCGATGGTACCTTTAATTATTTTGTCAATAAATACCCTGATTGTTCCATTCCTATTGGTTTATTTGAAGGTGGGACTGGCAATGATTTTCATTGGAAAGTTTTTGGCAAAATTTCAAAAACAGAACATTTGGGCCATATTTTGAATGGCCATACAGCGAGTTATGACGCTGGACAAGTTAATGACATGATTTTTTTAAATGGGGTGGGAGTCGGTATTGAGGGGGATGTGTTGAAATCGATGCAGGCCATTCGATTTATTGGAGGTGCTTTAGGGTATTATTTGGCGGCGATACCCCAACTATTAAAGTTTAAATCCTACGAGATTAGCTTTGATCGTGGAGGAAAAACAATAGCTAAGAAAGTATTTTTGTGCATGATTTTTAATTCCTCTCGAGCGGGTGGTGGATTCCATTTTTTTCCTATGGCCTCCATTCAAGATGGTGCATTAAATATGATGTTATGCAATCCTATAGCTGTGATTAAGCGTCTTTTTTATATGCCATTAATTCAAAAAGGAAAACATGTCAACTATCCTTTTTTGGAATTTTCTACTATTCAAGCAACTCGCATTCATTGCAATCGGGTCCTTATTGCGCAAGTGGATGGAGAAGTTTTGGAGTCGGATACATTTGATTTTAAAATTCTTCCTGCTAAATTCAACTATATTGTCCCAAATTAATCGCATAAATTTCACATACATGATTCGTAAAAGTTTAATTTTAATTCTTTTGTCTACTCTTTCATGGGTAGCAAATTCTCAGGATCTCGACAAAAAAAAGACCATCGCTCGCATCGCTAAATTGGAATCAACTTACGGCCAAATGGCACAAAAAATATGGGGTTTGGCCGAGGTGGGTTATAAGGAAAAGCAAAGTTCATTATTGCTTCAGGAAACATTAAAACAAGCTGGATTTACTATTGAGGCTGGCGTGGCTGATATACCAACGGCCTTTGTGGCGACTTTTGGCCAGGGAAAACCAGTCATTGGGATCATGGCAGAATATGATGCTTTGCCTGGTTTATCACAAGATAGTATCCCTGTTAAACGTTCTTTAGGGGGTAATTCAGGACATGCTTGCGGCCATCATTTATTTGGCACTGGTTCTGTGGCTGCGGCCATAGCGGTCAAAGATTGGATGAAAGAAACGGGTCAAAAAGGTACCATTAAATTGTATGGCTGTCCGGCTGAAGAAGGGGGTGCGGGCAAAGTTTATATGGTCCGAGCAGGTTTATTTGCGCAGGCGGATGTCATGTTGCACTGGCATCCCAATGATGAAAATACGGTGGCGGCTTCTTCTTCGTTGGCCAATAAAGCAGGTAAATTTCGTTTTTATGGATTGTCGTCACATGCGGCTGCCTCACCTGAAAGGGGTAGATCTGCATTAGATGCGGTGGAGGCCATGGATTACATGGTTAATATGATGCGCGAACATGTGCCTGCATCCACAAGAATTCATTATGTCATCACGAATGGGGGTAAAGCTCCTAACATTGTTCCCGATTTTGCAGAAGTATATTATTACATTCGCTCTCCAAATCGAAACGTTGTTTTTGATGTTTGGGACCGAGTTGAAAAGGCCGCTGAAGGAGCTGCTCTAGGGACCGGAACCAAATATGAAGTGGAACTGATCAGTGGGGTATATGAGATTTTACCTAATGAACGTTTAGCGGAAACCATGTCAGCTAATTTAAAGATGGTGGGTGGTTATGTGCTTTCTCCCACAGAAACTGCTTTTGCGAAGCAACTCCAACAAACTCCTGGGATGGAGGCCATGGATTTAAATACAACGAACCAAGTGTTGTTAAATCGTCCTGATCCGAGTTCGGGTGGGTCCACGGATGTAGGTGATGTTTCTTGGGTGGTGCCAACCATCGGTTTAGGAACAGCTACTTGGGTACCGGGAACATCGGCACATAGTTGGCAAGCCGTCGCCTCCGGCGGAACCAGCATTGGCCGAAAAGGAATGATGGTCGCAGCAAAAACCATTGCTTTGACGGCTATTGACCTATTTAAAAACCCTAAAATGATTCAAGAAGCGACGGATGAATGGACTAAAAAACGAGGTGTAGATTTCCAATATAAGTCTTTGTTGGGAAATCGGAAGCCTGCTTTAAATTATCGGGATAATTAGTTTGCCCAAATAGTTTAAAATCAATTTTCTTAAGAAAGAATTTTAAAATATAGTTCTTGAATATGATGCTAATGCCTTTATTTTTACGAATATCATCAAAGAAGCCGCTGGCGGGGTATTGCTCAAAAGGAAAGGAGATCATTAATTTTTTTGCAATTTTTCAAATGCCTCTTGTAATACAAAATTATTGATCGTAATATTGCAATATAATAATATGTCATGGGGATTACCAAAACCGATTTATTTTCAACAGAACAGAATGCCATGGCACACATGGCTAAAGTTTTAGGACATCCGGCGCGAATTGCGATTTTACAGTATTTAGTTAGGTCAACCACCTGTATTAATGGGGATTTGGTTCAGGAATTGGGACTCGCCCAGGCAACTATTTCCCAACATTTACGCGAATTAAAAGAAATCGGGTTTATTCAGGGTACAATCGAAGGGGTGTCAATTTGCTATTGCATTAATCCAGAAAAATGGGCGGAGTTTAGAAATTTATTTGGAGCATTCTTTGATGATTATTATATCACACAAAAATCTAACTGTTGTTAATTATGAGCTTTCCACGTATGCATGTCTCACTTTATGTCAGCAATTTAGCGGCTTCCGTGAATTTTTATTCAACTTTTTTTGGCCAGCCTGCTAACAAGGTAAAGCCAGGATACGCAAAATATATTTTAGATAAACCTTCTTTAATTATCTCATTTATCGAAAATTCAGATCGTGTTCAATCAAATTTTGGTCACCTAGGTTTTCAAGTGGAAACATTTGAGGAAATGTCTAATTTATTAGATAAAGCAAGGGCTCAAGGAATAGTATCTAAGGAGGAAATTGGTACCTCTTGCTGCTACGCGATTCAAGATAAATTTTGGGCCACAGATCCTGATGGTGTTCAGTGGGAAGTTTATTACTTTCATGAAGATGCCGAATTTAATGATCCGCATTATGCTTCACAGGACGCGTCCGCTTGCTGCATGCCACCCGTTTCTCAAGAAGAAAAAATAAACTTATCCGAATTAACGACCGTTAACACGTGCTCACCGGGTTCTGGTTGTTGCTAATTGAATAGAAGATGAATACTAAGTTAAACGAAAACATAGAATCAATTTTATCGCTTGAAATATCTGATGAGCGTAAATCTGTTCTTCAACCCTTGATCGATTACATCAAATCAAAGCGTGAGAAGGGGCAGCCCATCCGACTCAATTTCATTTGCACGCATAATTCACGTCGATCACAATTTTCCCAAATTTGGGCACAAACGGCTGCGGATTATTTTGAAATACCAGCTTTTTGCTATTCGGGGGGTGTCGAAGTCACGGCATGCAATGAACGAACCATACATTCTTTGGAACGTTCAGGCTTTATCATTTCCAAGCATGGCCACTCGAACCCAATCTATTTTATTTTACATGAAAAAGACGCCAGGCCCATCATTGTCTTTTCAAAATTGTATGACGATGTCATCAATCCACATGGTATTTTTGCCACAATTATGACTTGCTCACATGCGGATGAAAATTGTCCATTTATCCCTGGCGCCGAAGCAAGAATCCCCGTACGATACGAGGATCCTAAGGAGTTTGACGATACTAATCTAGAGTCTCAAAAATATGACGAACGTTCCAAGCAAATCGCCAGCGAAATGTTTTACGTTTTTTCAAGGGTTTAAATTAACTGGTATGGTCTCTGACAATGAGCCAACGGCCCTTAATTTTTTTCATTAGAATAGTGAAATATCCACCCACATCTCCTTTTTGGGGTCGAACTAATTGCCACTTTCCCAATATCCAGGCTGTTTTACCTGCCGTGACGTCGATTTCCTTGATGTCAAACGTTAAATTCCCCATTGTTTCTTGATCTGGATACGTAGTGAGGTATCGTTGTAAAGTTGCTTTCCAGCCACTTGTAATGCCATTTTTGCCAATAAACTTGAGGTCTTCCGATTTTTCGTA
This sequence comes from Aquirufa sp., assembly GCA_044349095.1. Lineage (GTDB taxonomy): Bacteria > Bacteroidota > Bacteroidia > Cytophagales > Spirosomataceae > Aquirufa. The sequence continues at coordinate 4,480 of JBIKRO010000103.1, forward strand.
GTATTCCATGAATCCTGGAACATCCCCCTTATTCCATAAGTTTTCTTGTGTTTTTAGTACAAGCTCAATTTCCTTTTGTTCCGTATTCTTCTGGCTAAATATGGAATGCAAAGGCAATAAAAATAATAGAATAAACAATTTCATAGGATGTAAGGTTAGTTGAGAACAAATTTGTCGACAAATATTCAATTTTGGTAGCAATATAAATGCTAAATTTTTAATTGATTGATTATTGTATCATTTTTGTTAAATAATTAAATCAACCTGTTTTATGAACAAAATTTACGCTCTATTAGCTTGTTTATGTTTTTTACATATGTCAAGTTCCTTTGCTCAAGCCCCTGACGAAAATCGATTTGTCAAAACAGTTCTAGCTGAAAAGTTAGACGAGCCAATGATGATGACTTTTCTACCCGATGGTCGAATTTTATTGGCCGAACGTAAGGGTGACGTGAAGCAGTTTGATCCTAAAACCAATCAAACGAAAGTGCTTGCCCATATCAATGTAAACACGAAATATACCAATCGGATCGGAACCGTTCGCGAAGCCGAAGAAGGTTTACAAGGCATAATCCTAGATCCCAATTTTAAAGAAAATCATTGGCTTTATGTGTATTACGCACACCCTACAGAGAAAAAGCACGTGTTGTCTCGCATCGAGTTAAAGGGGGAGGAGTTGTTAGTAGACCAACAAAAAATCATGTTAGACGTTCCTGTTCAACGCGAGGAATGTTGCCATACTGGCGGTGGAATGGCGTTTGACAAATCAGGAAACTTGTTTTTAACCATAGGTAACAACACAAGTAATAGTAACAATGATGGATATTCTCCGATAGACGAACGCCCAGGTCAAGCCTATTGGGATGATCAAAGAGGGGCCGCTTCTACCAATGATTTACGTGGTAAAATCTTACGTATTCATCCTGAAAAAGATGGTACGTATTCAATCCCTAAGGGTAACTTATTCCCAGTTGGAACACCAAAAACAAAGCCTGAAATTTACACGATGGGTCACAGAAATCCTTGGCGTGTCAGTGTAGATTCAAAAACTGGATTTATTTATTGGGGCGAAGTAGGCCCAGATGCCTCTGTGGATGGACCTAAAGGACCTCGCGGATATGATGAATTTAATCAAGCAAAAGGTCCTGGATTTTTCGGCTGGCCTTATTTTATAGGAAATAACATTCCATATACCGACTTTAATTTCGAGACGTTAGCCATGGGGCCTAAGTTCAATCCGGCGAATCCAATCAACGAATCGCCTAATAATACAGGTTTACGCGAATTGCCTCCCGCACAAAATGCCTTCTTATGGTACCCTTATGCTAATTCTGAAGAGTTTCCATTGATGGGAGCTGCGGGTAGAAGTGCAACGGGTGGACCAGTATATCATCGTTCTGATTTCCCAACAGCCAAAAGAGCTTTCCCGGCTTATTATGAAGGAAAATGGTTGATCGTTGAGTTTATGCGCGGTTGGATCATGGCCGTAACCATGGATGAAAAAGGAAATTATAAATCCATGGAGCGCTTCCTTCCTAATCAAAATTTCGGCTCTGCTATTGACATGAGCTTTAGTCCTGATGGCGATTTATATGTATTGGAATATGGTTCGGCTTGGTTCAAAGGAAACGACAATGCACGCTTAGTGAAAGTTGAGTACCAGGGAGGAAACCGTAAGCCTCAAGTAGAAATATCTGCATCGAAATTAAAAGGTGCAGTTCCTTTCAAATCAACCTTGTCTGCTGAAGGCACAAAAGATTTTGATGGCGATGCCTTAACATATACTTGGACCGTTAAAAAATTAGGCACCCTTGTTAAGACCTTGAAAGGCGCTAGCCCAGAATTGGTATTGACAAATCCTGGAACTTACCAAGTAACCTTGAAAGCTACAGATGCAAAAGGAGCGAGCAATACGAATTCACTAGAAGTATTAGTAGGGAACGAAGCACCAGAAGTGGACATCGTATTAAATTCGGCCAATAAATCCTTTTATTTCCCAGGTCAAAAAATCAATTACCAGGTGACTGTTAAGGATAAAGAAGACGGGATGTTAGGAAATGGAATTAAAGAAGAGACGGTAGCTACTACGCTCGATTATATTCCTTCTGGTTACGATCCGATTGAGATGGCGCAGTCGCATAGAAAGGCCGACAGTGATTTGTTTGCGTCCGCTGGTTTGCGGTTGATCAATCAAAGTGACTGCAAGTCTTGCCACATCAAAAATGTACGTTCGGTAGGACCGAGCTACCAAGAAGTGGCCGATAAATATAAAGGACAAAACATGATTGATCAATTGTCCAATAAAGTGATCGCCGGTGGAAATGGAGTTTGGGGTGATCACGCGATGGCTGCCCATCCACAAATTTCAAAAGCAGATGCTAAAACCATGGTGACTTATATCATGAGTTTGTCAGATCCTAAAGCAAATAATTCAATTGCCTTAAAAGGAGATTTATCGCCTACAATTCCTCAAGAACATGCAGCCACAAAAGGCGTGTTTGTTGTTCGCGCTACTTATTTAGACAAGGGAAACAAAAAGATGGCTCCCGTTCAATCTGAAAAGTGGGTATTATTACGTCATCCATTTTTAAATCCAGAAAAAGCAGATGTGCAATCAGGCATCGAGCAATTAATTACTCCGTCTAAGTCGACGAATATGATTGGCCAAAATCCATATGTTGGATTTAAGGCAATCGATTTAACCGGAATCAAATCGTTGGATATTACGGCAACAGCTCCTGGTAGATCAAGCGCTTCCGGTGGAGTGATTGAGGTACACGTGGGTTCTCCTACAGGACCGGTGATAGGCAAAACGAATTTCATCGCGGTTTCTCAAGCAAGTTTTGGTGGACCTCCAGCGGCTGCTAATCCAAATGCGGCTCAAAAAGGTGCTCCTTTAGGAACTCCAGTGGTCGCTCCAGCTACTCCAGCTCAACCTGGTGGCGGGGGAGGAATGCGTCGTGGAGCACCTATGCCGGCGATAAAAGTAGAAATCCAACCGACAACAGGTATGCAAGATTTGTATTTTGTAGCAGTTAATCCAAAAGCAGCTGTGGCACAAACCGTGGTACAAATTATAGGAATAGAAGCAAAATTATAATATGCCCAAAATTACGTCGAGTGCACATCTATTTGCTGACTCGGTAGCGATTTCAGACCCGAATGGGGATTTTACATACCAACAATTAATCGATGCGTCCAATCAATGGGCGTGTCGATTTTTGTTAGGGGGAACTGACTTACATGGTGCGCGAGTGGCTTTTATGGTCCAACCGGGTTTTCATTATGTGGCGGTCCAATGGGGAATTTGGAAAGCTGGCGGAGTGGCCGTTCCCTTGTGTATTAGTTATCCCATCGCTTCTTTGCAATATGTTTTGGAGGATACGGGGACAAGCCAAGTGGTGATTGACACCGATTTCCAAGAAGTTTTATTGCCGTTTGTGCAGTTAAGCCAAATAACCTATCATTTGGTTCATGAAGAAGTTGACCCTCAGGAAATCAGTTTGCCTGAGATTTCTTCTGAACGACCCGCCATGATTTTGTATACGTCTGGAACAACTTCACTTCCCAAAGGCGTAGTCACAACGCATGGAAATATTGATTTTCAAATCGCTTGT
>JBIKRO010000034.1:0-27075 GCA_044349095.1 Aquirufa sp.
AGATAATTTAATTTTAGCAGCTTTTGGGGGCGGTTTTACGTGGGCATCAGCTTATGTAAAGTGGGCCTATGACCCAAAAAAATAAACAAGCATGGCAACTACAGCAGATATTAAAAACGGAATGGTAATAAAATTCAATGACGATTTATTTTCAATCATTGAATTCTTACATGTAAAACCAGGAAAAGGTCCCGCATTTGTGCGGACAAAATTACGCTCATTAAACACGGCAAAAGTGATTGACAATACCTTTAATTCAGGTGTGGCAATCTATCCAGTTCGTGTGGAGCGCAGAAAATTCCAATTTATTTATAAAGATGAATTTGGTTTCAACTTCATGGACAATGAATCTTTTGAGCAAATTTTATTGAACTCTAATTTAGTGGTCATGGCAGATTTGATGAAAGAAGGCCAGGAGGTTGAGATTTTAATCAATACGGAAAACGAACAGGCTATTTCATGTGAGCTACCTCCATTCGTTGAATTAAAAGTTACTTACACAGAACCAGGTGTCCGCGGAGATACGGCAAATTCCCCGAAAAAACCGGCAACCGTTGAGACTGGAGCCACCATTACCGTTCCAATATTCATCGAACAAGACGAAATTATAAAAGTTGACACAAGAACCTACGCATATGCGGAGCGTGTAAAATAATTTTATCTACCTTTACACGCGTAAAATAATTTAAAAATGGATACTAAAGAAATACAAAGACTTTTAGATTATATAGCTAAATCACCATTAGCTGAGGTAAGCATCGAAACGGAAGGATTAAAAGTTTCCGTGAAGAAACATAGTTCAGCCGCACCATTGGTGCAAATGGCTGCAGCTCCGGCTCCTACTCCTATCGCATATACCGAAGAGGCGCAAGCCCCTACGGCCCCAAGCATATCTAATACAGATCATTTATATACGGTCAAATCACCTATGATAGGTACATTTTACCGTGCGGCTGGCCCTGATAAAGAAAACTTTATTGAGGTTGGATCCATGATTGAACCAGGCAAAACGGTTTGCATGATCGAAGCCATGAAACTTTTTAATGAAATTGATTCAGAGGTTTCAGGTAAGATTGTTAAAATTTTGGTTGAAAATGCCACACCGGTTGAGTTCGACCAACCCTTATTCTTGGTAGAAATAGCATAATTTATGTTTAAGAAAATATTAATTGCGAATCGTGGGGAGATTGCCCTTCGGATCATTCGGACTTGTCGGGAAATGGGCATCCAAACGGTAGCTGTTTTTTCAACGGCAGACCGAGATAGTTTACATGTTCGTTTTGCAGATGAGGCCGTATGTATAGGCCCACCTCCTAGCAGACAGTCATATTTAAGTATTCCCGCCATCATTTCTGCCGCCGAAGTTACCGGTGCAGATGCGATACATCCAGGATATGGTTTTTTATCTGAAAATGCCGAGTTCTCAAGAATTTGTTCTGAACATGGAATTAAATTCATAGGCGCTTCAGCCGAAATGATCAACTCCATGGGCGATAAGGCAACGGCCAAAGACACCATGAAAAAGGCTGGAGTTCCCGTGATTCCAGGTTCTGATGGATTGTTAGATACCGTAGAGGAAGCCATAGAATTAGCCAAAACCATTGTATATCCTGTCATCATCAAGGCAACTGCTGGAGGTGGAGGACGTGGAATGCGTATCATTCGGGAAGAATCTGAATTCCGAAAGTTGTGGGATGATGCGAAAATGGAAGCTGCAGCATCTTTTGGCAATGATGGAATGTACATGGAAAAGTTTGTCGAGGAACCCAGACACATCGAAATCCAAGTGGTAGGCGATAAATTTGGCAAAGTTTGCCACCTCTCGGAACGCGATTGTTCCATTCAAAGACGCCATCAAAAACTTTGTGAGGAAACTCCATCGCCTGCATTGACGGATGAACTTCGTAAAAAAATGGGGGATGCGGCTATTGCCGGAGCCACCGCGATCGGCTATGAAGGCGCAGGAACCATCGAATTTTTAGTGGATAAAAATGGAGATTTCTATTTCATGGAAATGAATACGCGAATCCAAGTAGAGCACCCGATTACGGAGGAAGTGACTGATTTTGACCTTATTAAAGAACAAATTAAAGTAGCTGCTGGCATCGCAATCTCGGGTCAAAATTATTTCCCGAAATTATTTGCCCTTGAATGTAGAATAAATGCTGAAGATCCGGGCAATGGATTTAGGCCTTCACCAGGTAAGATTACCAATTTACATTTGCCCGGTGGACATGGCGTCAGAATCGATTCACACGTATATTCAGGCTACACAATCCCTCCTAATTATGATTCGATGATTGCAAAAGTAATTGTCAGTGGCCAAAGCAGAGAAGAAGTTTTACTTCGCATGAAAAGGGCCTTGCAAGAATTTGTGATTGAAGGAATTAAAACAACGATACCTTTTCATATTAAGTTGATGGATGATCCTGGATTCAAATCTGGCAAATTTACCACGGCTTTTATGGATACTTTTGATTTGACAGGATTGTAAATCCAATCATTTTAAACTGATAATTTTAAAGGAGGCCAGTGCCTCCTTTATTCATTTTTAGGGATTGACTCTATTTTTTATTAAAACATTTCAAAAGCATTTGCATATCACATTTTGATTTTCTAAATTTGCACTCCCATTTTTTCGATTGAATGCCCGTTTAGTTGTAAAATAGGTCATAATCAAATCTCTAGACATATTCCGTAGTCTAGCTGGAAATGATTCAAACAGTTAAATAATAACACAAGTGGATACTTTAAGTTACAAAACAATCTCCGCGAATAAGGCTACTGTAGAGAAAGCCTGGGTAGTGGTAGATGCTGAAAATCAAATATTAGGACGTTTGTGTTCTGAAATTGCGAAAATAATTCGTGGTAAGCACAAGCCTTCATTCACCCCACACGTAGATTGTGGCGATCAAGTGATCGTTATCAATGCGGACAAGGTTCGTTTGACAGGTAAGAAAATGACCGACAAGGTTTACATCCGTCATACGGGTTATCCTGGGGGTCAACGTTTTTCTACGCCACGTGAAGTTTTGGTCAAAAATCCAAGAGGTGTAGTCGAAGCAGCTGTGAAAGGTATGTTACCAAAAAATCGTTTAGGTCGTGAATTATTCCACAACCTATTTGTATATGCGGGACCTGTTCATCCACATGCGGCTCAACAACCTAAAGAAATAAAGTTTTAACGGACAATATGATCCAAATTAGGATCAATCCTCAATCAAATGGCAGAAACATTAAATAAAATTGGTAGAAGAAAGACAGCGATAGCTCGTATTTCGATGACTCCTGGTCAAGGCCAAATTAAAATCAATGGTCGTACATTGGCTCATTATTTCCCTTCTGAGATTCTTCAGATTGTGGTTAATCAGCCATTCGCGCTAACTAATACGGCAGGTTCTTTTGATGTCACAGCCAGAATTGATGGTGGTGGAATTAAAGGACAAGCTGAAGCGTTACGTTTAGCTATTTCAAGAGCTCTTCAAACACAAGACTCTGAATTGCGTTCACCTTTGAAAAAAGAAGGTTTTTTAACACGTGATCCTCGTATGGTGGAACGTAAAAAACCAGGACGTAGAAAAGCACGTAAGAGATTCCAATTCTCTAAACGTTAGTATTCGTTTTGCGTGGAAAGGGCTTGTGTGTTGCCGATGCCTTTTCCACATTTTTTATTTATTCATATTTAAACTCAAAAAATGGCACAATTAAGCTACAATGACCTGCTTGACGCAGGTGTTCACTTCGGTCACTTGACTCGTAAGTGGGATCCAAAAATGGCTCCATACATCTTTATGGAGAAGAATGGTATTCATATCATCGATCTTAACAAGACAATTACTAACCTAGAAGAAGCTTCTGCCGCAATGCGTGCAATTGTTCGTTCTGGACGTAAAATCATGTTTGTTGCGACAAAGAAGCAGGCACAAGAAGTGGTTACTGCGGAGGCAAGCAAATTAAACATGCCTTACGTAACGGATCGTTGGTTAGGTGGGATGTTGACCAACTTTGCGACCGTACGTAAGTCGATCAAAAAGATGTCAAGCATCGATAAAATGTTAAAAGACGAAGTAATTGTTAAAACTCTTGCCAAGCGTGAGCGTTTAATGATGACTCGTGAAGAAGAAAAATTAAAGCGCGTATTAGGTGGTATCACCGAATTAACTCGCCTTCCAGCTGCATTATTTGTTGTAGATGTGAAGCGTGAGCATATCGCTGTTTCAGAAGCTAAAAAATTAGGTATTCCTGTATTCGCAATGTGCGATACAAACTCAAATCCTGAGTTAGTTGACTACCCTATTCCAGCCAATGATGATGCATACAAATCAATCTCTGTGATTACTTCAGCTATTGGAAAAGCAATCGAAGAAGGATTAGCTGAAAGAAAGCAAGATAAAGATGACGCGCGTGTAGCTGAAGAAGAAGAGGCAAAACGTGCCGTTGACAACGAAGCAGAAATTGAAGCAGCTAAGGTAGCCGCTAAGTACGAAAAAGAAGCAGAACAAGAATAAATATTCATACAATGTCAATTACAGCCGCAGACGTTAATAAATTACGCCAAATGACTGGCGCCGGAATGATGGATTGCAAGAAAGCCCTGACGGAAGCCGAAGGAGATTTCGAAGCAGCGATCGACGTGCTACGTAAAGCCGGACAAAAAGTAGCTGCTAAGCGTGCAGACAATGCCACCAACGAAGGTGTGGTGCTTGTAGCGCTTTCAGCGGATCATTCAAATGGTAAGTTAATTGCCTTAGCTTGTGAAACAGAACCCGTTTCTAAAGTAGCCGATTTCAATAATTTAGCTAAATCCATCATTGACAAAGCTGCAGCATCTCATGCTCCATCTGCGCATGATTTATTAGCTGAGCCTTTGGCTGATGGTCGCTCGGTAGAAGGTCACATTATCGAACTAACAGGTAGAATTGGGGAAAAAATTACGTTAGCTGCCTATGAAAATATTTCAGCAGAAAAAGTAGTTTCTTACATCCACTCAAATAACAAGATTGGTGTTTTAGTAGCCTTCGAAAACGTTCAAGGTGCAGATGTTTCAGAAATCGGTAAAGATATTGCTATGCAAATTACCGCCATGAAACCTGTTGCCCTAGACAAGGACGGAGTAGATGCTGAAACCATTGAAAGAGAAATTGAAATTGGCAAAGATCAAGCACGTCAAGAGGGGAAACCTGAAGCCATGCTTGAAAAAATTGCCGTAGGGAAATTAGAAAAGTTCTACAAAGAGCAAACTCTTTTAAACCAACAATTTGTGAAGGATTCATCCATCACAATACGTCAATTATTAGAAAATAAGCAAAAGGGTTTAACTATATCGATGTTTAAACGCATTTCATTAGTTTAAATTCCTGATTAAATGATAATCAAAGGCTGGTCACTCGACCGGCCTTTTTTTTTGTCACAGATTTTTTTTCAATGGCCACCTGATCTGTTTTCATTAGTCAAAGACATTTTATAAATTGTATTAAATTCAGTTTCTAATCATTTACGATTAATCATACATGTCCAAAATAATTGTTTTAGGTGGGGGAGAAAGTGGTGTAGGCGCTGCACTTTTAGCTAAATCAAAGGGTTTTGACGTGTTTTTATCCGATCAAGGGACACTGAAAGAAGCATTCAAAAAAACACTTTCCGATCATAACATCCGATTCGAAGAAGGACAGCACACGCTTGAAGAAATTCTGATCGGAGATGAAGTCATCATCAGTCCAGGAATTCCTGAAAAAAATGAGGTCGTAAAAAAAATTAAAGAGAAACATATTCCTCTGATTTCAGAAATCGAATTTGCCGTTCGATACACCTCGGCTAAAATAATTGCTATTACCGGATCCAATGGAAAGACAACCACCACCCTTTTGACCTATCATCTTTTAAAAGAAGCGGGGTATCAGGTAGGATTAGCTGGAAATATTGGCCAAAGTTTTGCCAAACAAGTATTGGAAAATAACCATGAATATTACGTATTGGAAATTTCAAGTTTCCAATTAGATCGATGCATTTCATTTAGTCCAGATGTAGCTATTTTATTGAACATCACCCCTGATCACTTGGATCGATATGAGTACAAATTCGAGAATTACATCGCCTCTAAATTTAGAATTTTTCAAAATGCGGATTTGGCAAAAACATGCATTTTCTGGGAAGATGACGAAGTGATCCAAGCAAACAAAAAAGGGATTCCTCCTAGTCATTTCAGCACAATCAGTTCCAAAAATAATCATTCCGACGCCTTTATAAGCGCTGACAAAATTACCCTGAAAACAGGTGAAATCGATTTGGCAACAGCGCCTATTCAAGGTCCACACAACGCAATCAATATGTCCGCAGCTATTTTAGCTGCGCAATCCGTGGGAATTTCATTGGATAAAATCAAAGAACTACTCCCTACTTTTCATAATGCGCCTCACCGACTGGAGCCCTGTGGTTTGTCGAATGGCGTTCGTTTTGTCAATGACTCGAAAGCGACTAATGTGGACGCTGTCTATTATGCATTGAATAGCTTTAACCAACCCATCATTTTAATGATGGGAGGAGTAGACAAGGGAAATGAGTATGAGGTTTTAGACCCACTAGTTAAAGACAAAGTCAAAGGGTTAATCTGCTTAGGGAAAGATAATGAGAAATTAATGACGCATTTTAGCGGAATTTGTGAGGCTATATTTTCTACCGATGACTTACAAATAGCTGTTCAAAAAAGCTTGGAATGGGGCGTTGATGGAGATGTTGTTTTGTTGTCACCCGCCTGCGCTAGCTTTGATTTATTTAAAAACTATGAAGATCGAGGAGATCAATTTAAGCAAACTGTTAAGCAATTGACCCATGGAAACTAGAATCACCAATTACATTAAAAATCGCCTTGCTGGGGATTACCAAATTTGGTTTATTGTTATTTTGCTAAATACGTTTGGATTATTAATTCAATTTTCTGCCAAAGGAAAATTGAGTATGGGTGGTCCATTTGAGCCTATGGCCAGCATTATTAAATCGCTCGTACTTTTAGGAATTTCCTTTTATCTTATGGCTTGGGTATCGAGAAAGAACTATATCAAAGTGACTCGAATTGCACACATTGCCCTCATTTTTTCGTGGATTTTGATTCTCATTGCCTTAAAATTTGGGGAAAGTAAGGGTGGAGCAAGCCGATGGCTAGAACTAGGCCCTATTTCCTTCATGCCTTCCGATATGGCCAAATTATGCTTGACAGCAAGTTTAGCTAAGATATTTTCTACCAGACAATCGGACCAAAGCTCATACAACTTTCCACTATTTCTGATTATTTTGGCGGAAATTGGCATTACCTGTTTTCTGATCATGCTATCTAATTTCTCAACAAGTGCCCTGATTTTTTTAACAAGTATCGTATTGATGATGTTTGGTCGTGTTCCCATCGCACAAATTACTGGAATTATCACGGTTGTAGTCAGTATAGCGATTATAGTCGTCACCTTTGAAATAGGTCAAAGAGCGGCCACCGTAAAAGCGCGGATAAAAACGTTTGCCACAAGGACCCTCTCTACGTCAACCAAAGAAACTAAAAAAATTCAGGATAAAGGAGATACGTATCAATTGAAACGAAGTTGGTACGCCATCGCCACCGGAGCCCTCATTCCCAAAGGACCGGGCAATAGCCAATTTCGTTATTTGCTCTCACAGGCTGAATCAGATTTTATCTATGCGATTATTTTAGAAGAATATGGACTGATTTTTGGCCTCGCCATCCCCCTTTTATTTATTTGGTTTATGTGGCGCGGGGCCTCCGCCATCAAATATAGCGAAAAGCCTTTAGGCGGGTTATTGTCAGCGGGCCTAACTTGCACCATCGTGTTACAGGCATTTATTAATATGTTGGTAGCCGTGGGCGCTGGTCCCGTGACGGGCCAACCCATGCCCATGATATCTGCGGGAGGAACTTCCCTAATATTTACAGCGCTTAGCATTGGCCTTATTCTATCCATTAGCCGCGATAAAGAAAATAAAATTAGTGACCCAAAACCCGTTATTTAGTGAGTATTAAAAAAGTAATTATTTCAGGAGGAGGAACGGGTGGACATATCTATCCGGCGATTGCCATTGCCAGTGCATTTAAAGAAATTGACGCTCAAATTGAGATTTTATTTGTGGGTGCCGAGGGTAAAATGGAAATGGAAAAAGTGCCAAAAGCTGGTTTTAATATCATTGGTCTTCCTGTCGTTGGAATTAATCGGGCTCATCTTTGGAAGAATTTTTTATTTCCTTTTAAACTCATTCAAAGTCTCTATAAAGCATTTGCCATTTTGAAATCATTTAAACCCGACGTGGTTATCGGCGTGGGGGGATATGCTTCTGGGCCCACTTTAATAGGCGCATGGTTAAGCCGTATTCCTTTTTATATTCAAGAGCAAAATTCGTATGCGGGGATTACCAACAAAGCTTTGGGGTCAAAATCGAGGCATATATTTGTCGCTTATCCGGGCATGTCCAAATTTTTTCCAACTGAAAAAATAACGATTACCGGCAATCCAGTTCGTAAAGATTTGATTGACCTTAGTGGCAAAAAGGAAAAAGCAACTTCGTTTTTCAAACTCAAAGAACAAGTTCCTACCATCCTCATTATTGGCGGAAGCCAAGGGGCAAGAAGTATTAATTTAGCCATCCTTGATGGACTCAGTTTGTTTGAAAATGCAGGAATTCAACTCATTTGGCAAACGGGAATTCATTTTGAAGCAGAAGCAAAAAATGCCGTCAGTAAATTCACGCAATTAAGCTGCTTCGTTTCTGCCTTTATTTATGAAATGGACTTTGCATATGCCATGGCCGATTTAGTCATTTCGAGAGCAGGAGCCCTTTCTGTATCCGAAATTTGCTTGTCGGGGAAACCTAGTTTATTAGTACCTTTTCCAAATGCGGCAGAAGATCATCAAACTGAAAATGCAAAAAGCCTCGTGATGGAAAATGCCGCCATACTTGTTCCTGATATAAATGCAAAAGATACCTTAGTTAGCACCGCCATTAAAACATTGGATGACCAAGATTTATTGGCCAAGCTAGCAGGAAATAGTTTCCATATGGGTAGGCCTAAAGCAGCCCAACAAATTGTCGAATTAATTACAGAACAATGCAAATAAATATTCGCCTTAGTGAATTAAAACAAGTCTATTTTTTAGGCATTGGGGGTATTGGCATGTCCGCGTTGGCCCGCTGGTTTTTATACAATGATATCCCAGTGGCTGGCTATGACAAAACGGAAAGCATGTTGACGCGCCAACTAAGTGACGAGGGGATGGAGATTCATTATGAAGATTCCATCGAATTGATACCTGAAATATGTATTTCTGATCCAGAGAAATGCCTATTCATATTTACGCCTGCCATTCCTGCGACACATCAAGAAAAATTATATTTAATCAGCCAAGGAATTAATTTGTGGAAAAGATCCCAAATTTTAGGTTGGATTACCGAGCAAATCCCCACATTGGCCGTCGCTGGAACGCATGGGAAAACGACAACAAGCTCTCTATTAGCTCATTTATTAATTCAGGCAAATAAAAATGTCACTGCTTTTTTAGGCGGAATTACTCAGAATTACGGGACTAATTTCATTCCCAATAAAGGCCCCAAGGATGTAATTTGTGTGGTAGAAGCCGATGAATATGATCGATCATTTTTGACCTTACACCCCAAAGCAGCAGTCGTAACTTCCACCGATGCAGACCATTTAGATATTTATGGCGCAGCTGAACAGGTGCTTGAATCCTTTCAGTTGTTTACGGATCAAATTCAACCTGATGGATTTTTTATCCAAAAAGTTGGCTTAAATCTGACATCAAATGGAAATCATGCCACTTTCGGAATTGATAATGGCGATTATCAAGCGACCCATATCCGAATTGAAAACCATCGAATGATTTTTGACATGGTCTATCCAGGTGGGGAAATTTTAAATATCCCCATGAGAATCCCGGGATTTCATAACATCGAAAATGCACTAGCCGCGTCGGCCTTAGCGATGTTTGCAGGTCTGAATTCAGAGGAAATTCATGCAGGCATATCAAGCTTCAAGGGTGTAAAACGCAGATTTGAATACCATGTGGAAAATGAAAACCATGTCATGATAGATGACTATGCGCATCATCCCACTGAAATAAGCGCATGTTTAACGTCGATAAAAGCATTGTACCCAGATAAAAAACTAACCGCGATTTTTCAGCCTCACCTATTTTCAAGGACGAGAGATTTTATAGCTGATTTTGGTCAGAGCCTAGCCCTTGCAGATGAAATATTTTTATTGGATATTTATCCTGCAAGAGAATTACCGATTCCAGGGGTAAATTCTGAGCTATTATTAACCTATATTCCCAACAAGAATAAACAGGTCATTAGCAAAGAAGCATTCGTTAAACATGTTCAGGCAGAAAAACCTGAATTGTTAGTGACCATGGGTGCTGGAGATATTGATTTGATTTTGAATGATTTAAAATTGGCCTTACAGCGTCATTAAACATGAAGCCTTTAAATAAAAGAAATTTTCAGCCGTTTAAAAAAATACTTACTATGGTCATTTTACTGACCATGGGGGTGGCAGCCATTATTTATGCTGAGATAAATTACAGATCTATCACGTGCACAGGCTTAGTCGTAAAATTAGATTCAGAAAATGAAAGACCGCTTTTAGGCAAAAATGAAATTAATCTAATGGTGACCAATGAAGGTGCCGATTATTACTTAGATAAGCCCTTGACAGATATATCGCTGAAAAAAATTGAGTCGCGAGTAAAAAGAATTCCACTGGTAAAATCTTGTGAAGCACATTATGATTTTAGCGGGAAAATAATTGTCTCGGTTAAGGAGTTTAGCCCCATCGCCCGAATTTTAAAGTTTACGAGCGGAGAAAGCAATATTCGAGATCAATATGTGACCAAGGAAGGGAAGTTCATTGGCACTAGTGATCTTTTTACCCCGAGAACATTAGTGGTCTCAGGTCCATTTTTTCAAAACTCACGCAAGGATTTAAGGGATGAAAGAGGAAAGACGCTTATACCTCTGTTTGAATTTATCAACAACGATGATTTTTGGCGTGCTCAAATTGCCCAATTGGTCATCGCGGCAGATGGAGGGGTGGTGATGGTTCCTACGTTAGGCAGAACGTATATTGATTTTGGCCTTCCAATGAACATTGAATCAAAATTTAAAAAATTGGCCTTATTTTATAAAAAAATTATTCCCAATAAAGGCTGGAATACCTATTCTTGGATTCACTTAAAATATAAGAATCAGGTAATTTGTGATTATTAGCCAATTTTCTTATTTTTAAAACTTTATTAAATCTCCTAGTCATTCTAAATTTTTAATAGTAAACAATTTATGCGCGACAATTTAATTATTGGCCTTGACATTGGAAGTTCTCATATTAGGGCCGTTGCAGGAAGGCAAAACAATGGTCAATTAGATATCATTGCCACAGGAAAATCAAATACTTCGGGTTACTTGCTGCATGGAAATATTGTCAACATAAATAAAACTTCCCAAGCGATTTCAGATGTAATCAGTCAAATTGAAACGGTCATTTCAGGGAAAAATAAAGACTATTACTTTTCATCAAATCTTTCTGGAAATCACATCAATGTGTTTTTACATACATCGACCAAACTAAGGAAGAATTCGAATGAAGCTGTTTCTGAAAAAGAAATACTAGAATTAAATGAAGAAGCCAAAAAAGCTATCGCCGAAAAAAACCCTTGTGTACTTCATCGTTTGCCCATCGGATTTAGAGTAGGTTCCTTACCAGAAACGATGGAGCCCGTTGGCCAAATTGGCGATCGAATCGAAGGAGATTTCATGGTGGTTACGGCAAGTTTGGACAAATTTGAGTTATTAAAAAAAGCATTAAGAGCCGCTGAGTCAGAACATATCAAAGGGGGTAATTTATATTTTAGCCCATTGGCCACGTCAAGTACCATTTTAAGTTCTGAGGAAAAGCAAGAAGGGGTTGTTTTAGTTGACATAGGAAGCGGCACGACCGAGATTAGCATTTACCTTAAAAAGAGACTTAGCCACGCAACCGTTTTGAATTGGGGTGGCGATCGCATTACCGAAGATATCCAAATAGGCCTAGATATAAGTCCTGAACATGCCGAAGCCTTAAAAATCAGATTTGGTTCAGCCTTACATAAGGAAATTGACATCAATGAAATCGTCATGATTCCTGGTATTGCTGGCAGAAAACCAAGTCCCGTTTCCGTTAAAAATTTAGCCATTATCATTGAAGAGCGCATTAAAGAATTAGCGGCCATCGTACTTTCGGAAATTTCCAAGGTGACCGATCCGGCCAACTTAAGAGGCGGAATTGTCTTAGTAGGTGGTGGGGCTCAAATGCCAGATATCGATGAATTATTTCAAAGGACTATCGACATAGACACTCGCATAGGCCTTCCTAAAGCAGATTCAAGCAATGCAAATATTTCTGATGAGATAAAAGATCCATCCTTTGCAACAGCCATTGGTTTAGTGCAAGTATACTTTGACCAACTCAATGATGTAGAAGAAGGAGAAGTACCTACTACACAAGAAGATCAAGTTTCAGGTACGACTAAAAATGGCGGTGGATCAAAACCTCCTGGAATTAAATCCATATTCAACCGAATGGTGGATACTCTCATGGGCGGAAGCGAAGATGCAGGAGGAGAGTATGATGCTTAATCCGATCGGATAGATTTTAAAATAAAAAAGCGCTGATGAAAGCGCTTTTTTGTTGGTCTAGCTTAGGACATCTTGCCTACAGCGCAACTTACATACGATTTGGCCTGATTAAAAATAGTATTGTGGCCTTTTTCAGGATATCCTAAGGAAGTCAATTTTTTCAAAATAGCTTCCTTCTTTACTCCTTTTCCGCCAATCGTGATTTTTTCTTCTTCCAAATCAATCTCAACTGATTTAACTCCGGCAAATTTCATGATGGCCAACTTAATCGAAGTCATACATCCATTGCATTTGATGTTTTCGACAAATATTTCTAGCGTTTCCATATAGTATATATTTTAGGAAGGCAAGGTATACACAAAATTAAAAGACAAGCGTGATCATTATCACTCGAATGACCTAATCTGATGAAAATCAGTAATTAGCGATTGAAAATTTTAGCTTCAATCAGTTGGATTAAAATATGAATTACTTTAATATGAATTTCTTGAATGCGATCAGCAAAGCCAAAATGATCTACTCGGATTTCAATGGCACCCATCCCAGCCAAGGCACCTCCGTCTTTTCCCGTGAGTAAAACAACCTTCATACCCTTTTCTTGCGCTGCTTTTACCGCTTCAATGATGTTAGCCGATTGGCCTGAAGTGGAGATGCCAACCAGCACATCCCCTTGATTTCCTAAACCCTCAATGAAACGAGAATAGATGTAATTGTAGCCAAAATCATTGCTAACGCAAGTAATGTGAGATGGATCAGAAATTGCCATTGCCGCTAAAGCAGGCCTATTCTCTCGATATCGACCGGATAATTCCTCCGCAAAATGCATCGCATCACAATGGCTGCCCCCATTTCCACAAGAAAGAATTTTTTTCCCTTGTTGGAGTGCGTCCACCAAACAATCAGCCGCTTTTTCAATCGCATCCAATTTGCTTGGATCAGATAAAAATTGCGCTAAAACATCTTGTGATTCGCGAAGAGATTGTTGGATAATATCTTTCAAAATATTTTTATTTTCAACAAAGATACAGTTTATTTAAAAATCGCCACCCGCGCCGCCCCCGCCAAAGTCTCCCCCACCAAATCCACCAAAATCAAAACCGCCTCCGCCAGATCCACCAGAACCACCACCATAGTTTCCGCCTCCTAAAAATATAGGTGGGAAAAACATGCCTCCACCCCCATTTGAACCAGGTCCTGATCCTCCATTTCTATTTCGATTTCGATAGGCATTAATTAAGGTCATAAGAACAAAGCCAATGATGATGATCGCAAACAATGGAATTCCTTGGGGATCCTCAGAAGCATCCGCCTTAAATTCACCACTGGCACGCTGCATCATTTCGGTGGTTGCCAAATCTAAACCTCCATAAAAATCTCCCCGCTTTAAATATGGCTTGATTATCCGATTGATGATTCGTTTGCAAATGGCATCCGTCAACACATCCTCTATTCCACGACCTGTGACAATTCGAATCTTGCGGTCATCCATGGAAACTAAAATGACCACTCCATTATTCTTTCCTTTTTGGCCGATACCCCAACTTTTCCCTATTTCCATCGCGTAGTCATAGGGGTCACGGCCTCCGGTTGTCGGTACCAATACTACCGCAAACTGAGTAGATGTACTGTCGGCGTAGCCCCGCAATTTTTGCTCAAGCAAATTACGCTCCTCCGGCTTTAATGCAGATATAGCATCCAATACATAGCCATTAGGTTTCGCAGGTATGTCTCCCTGACCAGCAGCCAGTAAGGTGTTTGCCGCAAAGAGTAAGAAAATTAAGAATTTGATTTTTTTCATCATTTGACTAAGCTCCAAAAGATATTTCATTCGACAGCTCATTCTGATCGTCTTTATGATAAGGAAAAAACGTGGCTAGCACTTCGCCGACGCGCATGATACCGTGTGAAAGGGCTATGCCAAATTCATTTTTTGCTAAGGTTGGACGCATTTCATCTCGGATCGTTTCCCAAAATTCCAAAGGAACTTTTGCGTCAATTCCTTTATCACCTACGATTGAGAATTTACGATCTTGGTGGGCCAAATAGATGAGGACTCCATTTTGCAAATCAGTTTGATGCATGCCTAATTCAAAAAAGAGCACCTTCGCTCTTTCGACCGGGTGCCCTTCACAATGACTTTCTATGTGCACGCGTACCTCTCCAGAAGTCTTTAGTTCGGCCTCATGAATGGCTTGCAAAATTTGTTTTTGTTGGTCCTCAGATAAATGCATCCTACTTTTTCTCGTCGAAATTCACCTCAGGTGCCTTATCAGACCCAGCTTCCGCTTGGAAAAAACCCTTCTCTGTAAATCCAGAAAAAGAAGCAATCAAATTACCCGGAAAAGTAACGATCAATGAATTAAAATTCTTAACCGATTCGTTAAATCGATCACGCTCCTCCTTAATTCTATTTTCAGTACCTTCTAATTGTGATTGTAATTCCGAGAAATTCTCCGTTGCTTTAAGTTGAGGATAATTTTCAGCTACCACCATTAAGCGAGATAATGCACCACCTAAAGTAGATTGTGCTGCTTGATATTTTTGCAAGTTTTCAGGACTTAAATCCTTTGAATCTAACTTCATTTGAGTTGCACTTGCACGGGCTTGAATCACCGCTGTCAAGGTAGACTTTTCGAAATTAGCTACCCCTTGTACTGTTTTAACCAAGTTTGGAATTAAATCCGCACGTCTTTGGTAAGCACTTTGAACATTCGCCCATGAAGCTTTTACCTCTTGGTCACTCGTCGCCATTCCGTTTCTAGAACCTACACCCCAGAAAACTAAGGCAACAACTACTGCTAAAGCAATCCAAATTTTCTTATTCATCTTAAAAAATTTTTATGGTTTTTTTGTTTGGCAAAGGTAGACATTAAATAAAAATCTCCTTCACATTTTCGATACAAAATACTTTTTATAGGATAAAAGTTCCATTTTGAGGATGAATAAATAAAAAGGGTTGAAAAACTATTTTTGAGCCCATACAAAACGGTCATTTCCATGAAAGTCTTGATGCAATTCAGTGGTCGAAAATCCAATCTGCCTAAATAGCTTTTCCGTTTCAAGTCCATAAGCTCGGTTGATTTCGACGGCCAACCAGCCTCCCGGGTTCAAACGGCTCCAAGCAAAATCACCCAAAGCTTGATAAAATTTTAAAGGTTCTTGATCTGGCACAAAAAGTGCTACATGAGGTTCAAAATTAAGCACATTGGAACTCATTTCGTTTTTTTCTTGGTCCAACACATAAGGTGGATTTGAAACGATAAAATCCCAGGTATCCATGGTTTGCTCCCATTCAAATATATCTTGACGCAGAAAACTAACTTGAGCGCCCAAAAGACTCGCATTTTTTTTTGCGATCTCTAATGCTCCTTCCGAAATGTCCCATGCAAAAATGGATGCATCTGTTTCAATGCCTAAACTTACCGCAATGCAACCCGACCCGGTACCCACATCTAGGACTCGATGCTGTTTTTCAATCAAAGGAAAAATCTTCGTAATTAATTCCTCGGTCTCAGGCCTTGGAATTAGCGTATTAGGACTGACCATGAATTTACGATCCCTAAAAAACTCGAATCCCATGACATACTGAAGAGGTTCTCCGGTTTGCAGTCGGCCTAATTTCGCATCCCACTCGACCGATATTTCCACTGGCTTTTCCATTAAAATATCGGTGGAACTACAATCCCATCCCAAATCCAAACATCGATATGCAAT
Organism: Aquirufa sp.; assembly: GCA_044349095.1. GTDB lineage: Bacteria > Bacteroidota > Bacteroidia > Cytophagales > Spirosomataceae > Aquirufa. Next base: position 16,399 of record JBIKRO010000034.1, read on the forward strand.
TGCCTTCGCCTCATTTTCAGTATATAGATGAAGCAGAGATGTCATTATTTGGCCAACAAGTTCCTTTGAAGATATACGCGACATGGATGAAATTTTAAACAAATGTAGGGATAAAAAAAATTAGCAAAATGCCCCCACGCCCCTATTCTTTTTTTATTTTAATTCCCTATATTTGAAATCGTTAAGAAATAAAATACTTATTTACCTATGAATATAAATAGAAGAGAGGCAGTTCAACGCGTCGCTGCGTTAATGGGAGGTATGATTTCAGCTCCCGCCATGGCCGGTATTATGGGCCAAAAAACCAATAATGGAACTTTTGTAAGTTTTACTGCGGATCAAACAACCTTGATCGCCTCCATTGCTGATGTGATTATTCCTACCACTAAAACACCGGGTGCTAAGGCGGCTGGTGCGGAGAAATTCATCATTAATGTGGTTCAAGACTGTTATACAAAAGCAGATCAAGAAACATTTTATGCTGGCTTGACCAAATTAGATGCGGATTGTAAAACTAAAACAGGTAAAGGTTTTGTCGAGGCAAATGACATTCAGAAAAAAGAAGTATTGACAGCTTGCATGCTAGAAGGTGATGCGGCTAGAAAAGCAAAAAAAGGTAGCATTCCTTTCTTTTTTATGATCAAAGAATTAGCCACCACAGGATATTTTACGAGTAAAATAGGCGCAACTGAGGCCTTAGAATATCTTCCTATCCCAGGTAAATTTGATGGATGTATGCCATTAGGGCCTAATCAAAAAACCTGGACTTTATAATTTTGACCTGAACTAATTTAACAATGAATTTAAATATAGACGCTATAAAAACAATTACCTATGATGCCATTGTCGTAGGATCTGGAGTTTCAGGGGGATATGCCGCCAAAGAATTAACAGAAAAAGGCATGAGAACTTTGGTATTAGACCGAGGAAAGCAAATGGAGCATATCACAGGATATGAGCCTAGCTATAAAGATCCTTGGGATTTCAAATACAATGGTTTATTAACTCAGGAGCAAAAGGCTTCACATCCAAAATTATCTCGCGATTATCCATACAACGAGATGACTGAAAAATACTGGATGAATGATTCTGATTCCTTATATAAAGAAGAAAAAAGATTTGACTGGTATAGACCCAATATTGTCGGCGGTAAATCCATCATGTGGGGTCGTCAAACATATCGATTAAGTGATATCGATTTTGAGGCCAATATAAAAGAAGGCATTGCTGTTGACTGGCCGATCCGATACAATGAAATTGCTCCTTGGTATTCCTATGTAGAGAAACATGTAGGTATTTCTGGTGAGGCTTTGGGTTTACCTCAATTGCCCGATTCAGAGTTTTTAAAGCCTATGGAAATGTATTGCGTGGAGAAGGAAGTTCGCAAGCGTATCGAGAAAAATTTTCCGGGTCGTATTATGACGATAGGCCGAGTAGCTAACTTATCTGAAGCGAAACAAGCCCAATTAGGTGTGGGACGTTCTGCTTGCCAGTACCGAAACAAATGTAGATTAGGTTGCCCTTACGGCGCTTATTTTAGTTCACAATCTTGTACGCTTCCTCCGGCAGCTAAAACTGGATTATTGACTTTAAGACCCGATTCATTGGTGTCTGAAATTATTTATGATGCTACGAAGCAACGTGCTAAAGGGGTTCGCGTGATTGATACGGTGACGCATGAGGTAAAGGAATATTATGCTAAAGTCATTTTTGTGTGTGGTTCTACAGTAAGTACTACCGCATTAATGTTGAATTCAAAATCGAATCGTTTCCAAAATGGTTTCGGAAATGACTCAGGAGAATTAGGACATAATTTGATGGATCATCATTTCAAAATTGGCGCCACAGGCACATGGGAAGGTGATGAAGATAAATATTACATCGGTCGCAGACCAAACGGTATTTACATTCCACGTTATAGAAACATCGGAAATGACAAGCGTGATTATGTACGTGGATTTGGATTCCAAGGAAGCGGATCGCGTTCGGGTTGGAACAGAGGAATAGGTGATTTGAGCTTCGGCGCAGATTACAAAGAATCATTGACACATCCAGGACCATGGGGTATGGCTTTAAGTGGATTTGGCGAGACATTGCCTTACCATGAAAATAAAATGTATTTAGATGCTACGACGAAGGACAAGTGGGGAATGCCAGTGGTGGTGTTTGACGCGGAGTTCAAGGAAAATGAGCGAAAAATGCGTAAAGACATCATGAACGATGCCGGCGAAATGTTAGAAGCCGCAGGTTTGAAAAATGTGAAGGCATTTGACAATGGATCCTATCCAGGGATGGCCATCCATGAAATGGGAACTGCTCGCATGGGCCGTGATCCAAAAACTTCCGTATTAAATGGCAACAACCAAGTCCATGCATGTAAAAATGTTTTTGTTACGGATGGTGCTTGTATGACTTCTACTTCTTGCGTAAATCCGTCGCTGACTTATATGGCCTTAACCGCCAGGGCAGCCGATTTTGCCGTGAAGGAAATGAAAAAGAAACATTTATAAAATTTTAAAATGCGGGCTTAATGTCCGCATTTTTTTTCTTCTATTATGAAAAAATTAATCACAATGACCAGCTTGCTGGTATGCTTTTTAGGAAATATGGCAACAGCTCAACAATCTAGCTTTCCGACCATCGGTAAAATTCACCGCTTGGATCCAGCTTTAGATCATTTAATAGATACCACGTCTAAAATAGAAATCTTAGGCACAGGGTATACTTGGTCCGAAGGACCTGTTTGGGTAAAAAAAGGAGGGTATTTATTATTCTCCGACGTGCCTGAAAATGTCATTCACAAATGGTCAGCGACCAAAGGAATTGAAGAATTCTTAAGGCCTTCAGGATATACGGGAACAGGTATATATTCGGAAGAACCAGGTTCAAATGGATTAATTATCAATAAAAAAGGCAATTTAGTTTCTTGTGAACATGGCGATCGCAGAATTGCTGAAATGCCATTAAATAGACCCGATAAGAAAAAAACATTGGCTCATTTATTTGAAGGAAAAAAATTAAATAGCCCCAATGATTTAGTTCAAAAAAGCTCTGGCGATTATTTTTTCACAGATCCTCCCTACGGATTGCCCGGTCGTGGCAAAGATGAACCTGCTAAAGAAATAGCTTTTCAAGGCGTTTATCGGATCGATACAAAAGGTAAATTAACGCTTCAGGCAAAGGATCTTGCACGTCCAAATGGATTGGCTTTTAGCCCGGATGAGAAAATCTTGTATGTGGGGCAGTCCGACATGAAAGGGTTAATTTGGATGGCCTATCCCGTAAATTCTGATGGAAACTTAGGAACGGGTAAAGTATTTTATGATGCTGGCCCATTAGCCAAAAAAGGCTGGAAAGGAGCTCCTGATGGATTCAAAGTGGATAAAGAAGGTAACTTATGGGCGACTGGTCCTGGTGGGGTTTTAATCATCAGCCCTGAAGGAAAATTGTTAGGTAGAATTGAGGCGGGGTCGGCGACGGCCAACTGTGCCTTCGGTGAAGATGGGATGACCTTATTTATCACCGCCGATATGAATTTACTACGTGTGAAGACCAAAACAACAGGATTAGGCTTCTAATACTACATGCTAATACAATTTTGAAAATCCATCATTCTTAATTTGAGTGGTGGATTTTTTTACAACAAACCATAAATCGATTTTATGAACATGCCTATAAAAAATGTTGTAAAATTTATACTTTTTTTTGAAAGCAAGTCATTAGTTTTTTCGTAAATACCGCTAAATATTCAAATAAAGGCACATTTTATTGTATTCTTTTGGTACAATATTAAACTATCCTTACGTCTATAAGGATAGTTCCAAAAATAATAAAATATATTTTTAGGCATTGTATTAAACTTAAATTACCTAAAATCATTTCTATGAAAAAAATTCAATTAACATTATTTATGATGCTATTGATTTTCCAGGGATTTGCGCAAAGTCTGCAAGTGAAAGGAAAAGTTAGCTCATCTGACGGGACAGGAATTCCTGGTGTTTCCGTAACGGAAAAAGGTACCAGCAATGGTAGCGTAACAAGTGCTGATGGTAATTATACCATCAAAGTAGGTTCAGGGGCAAATTCAGTCCTTGTTTTCTCATCTGTAGGGATGACTAGTAAATCTGAAACGGTTAGAAACCGTGCCATCATTGACGTAACATTAGAAGATAACTTGAAAGAGCTTTCTGAAGTGGTTGTCGTGGGTTATGGTTCTCAAAGAAAGCAAGATATTACCTCAGCCATTTCGGTGATTGGGATGAAGGATATCGGTGAGCAACCAGCGAACAATTTAAACCAAATGCTACAAGGACGTGCAGCAGGTGTTACTGTGAAGCAAAAAAGTGGTACACCTGGTGGATTGTTTGAGGTTCGTGTACGTGGAATCGGTTCTTTGGGAGCTGGTAGTGATCCATTGTATGTAATCGATGGTTTTGTCGTGGGTACCTCGGTAGGTCAAAACTTTAACCCAAATGATATTGAAAGTATTTCCATCTTAAAGGATGCAGCTTCTACGGCGATTTACGGTGCTAGAGGATCAAATGGTGTGGTTTTAATTAATACTAAAAATGCTAAAGATGGTAAAGTTAACATCAACTTTACCTTAGATCATGGTATTCAAAATATTCCAGAATCACGCAAGACTCCTGTATTAAATGGAGTAGAATTTGCGCAGTTCAAAAAAGAGGTATTTGAAGATAATTTCAGGTATTTCAAGCAAAAAGAACCAACGCTTGAAGATGTACCATTAGGCTATCGTTATCCAGAGCAAACCAAATTTTCAACGGATTGGTTTGGTGCGATATTAAATAATAATGCTCCTTATACGGATGCCAACTTAACTATTTCATCAGGTAAAGGAACCATGAAGTCGATGTTTTCAGTAGGCTACTATAAAGAAGCAGGGTCTATTGTTAATACGGACTATGAGCGTGTATCTATCCGTAGCAATATAGGAGGTCAAGTTAATAAGTTCTTAAATGTAGGTGTAAATGTAAACGGAAGTATTACGAAGCAAAACATTGCCAATACGGACGGACGTAGTGCATTAGTGGGTGGAGCCCTTTTAATGGATCCACGTGAACCTATCTATAACGCTGACGGAAGTATGAGGCCCTATATAGGTGGTCTTGACGGAGCTTTTGGCTTCCCAAATCCATTGTTTTTGCTTAAAAATGTTACTCGTAGGAGAAATATTGCCGATGTGTTAGCGAATGCATTTGCTGAATTCACTATTTTGCCTTCGTTGAAGTTTAAGTCTTCAGCCAATGCCAAATTAAACTACAATGCATTCAAGGAATATGTACCTTCTACCATTGGAGCCTCAGTGGCATCAGGACAAGCGGGTGCACCTCCAAGGATTGCAACAGCTAGAGATATTACAGACCGATTGTTCAACTATTCATTTGACCAATTATTGACTTACAATCCTAAAATTGGTGAAGACCAAAAATTGGATGCCATGCTTGGTTTCACAGCTCAAGAAGAGAATTTATATGGAATAGACGCAGCAGGAAATACATTCCCTGATGATCTGGTTCGGTATGTGGGTGCGGCTTCTATTAAGTCATCTAACTCATATGAGAATGGTTGGACTTTATTGGCTTATTTTGCTCGTGCCAACTATTCATACAAAGACAAATATTTATTGTCGGCATCTTTTAGAAGAGAAGGTAGTTCACGTTTTGGTGAATTCAATAAGTTTGGAGACTTCCCTGCAGCATCTGTCGGCTGGAGAATTTCAGAAGAACCATTCATGAAAGATTTACCTTTCATCAATGACATGAAATTACGTGCGAGCTGGGGTGTGACGGGTAACAATAACATCGGTAACTATCCAAGTTTAGCGTTCGTTGGTATAAATAACTATATCTTAAACAATTCATTTGCAGCTGGAAAGGTAATTAGTCAATTTGCCAACTCGTCATTGAAATGGGAGAAATCAGACCAATTAGATTTAGGTATGGACTTGGCAACGTTTAATAACAAATTGACTTTCACGTTTGAATATTATAGAAAGTTGACTAACGACATGTTACTTCCTGTATCAATCCCAGCCGTTTCTGGTTTTACAACCAGTTTGGATAATATTGGTCAAGTAGAAAATAAAGGTATTGAATTAAGTGTTGATTATAGATCTAATCTTGGACCTGTAAACTTCAGAACTAATTTGAACTTTTCTGCGAACAGAAGTAAAATCTTAGCGATTAAAGGTGCCAATGACATGTTGTATGGTGGTAGTTTCTACGGAGGTTATAACGTAAACAAAGTAGGCCGACCGATTGGTATGATTTATGGCTACAAAAAATTAGGTATTTTCAATACACAAGCAGAAATCGATGCTTGGGCTAAGCAAGATGGTGTGATCCCAGGGGGTATGAAGTTTGCAGATACCAATGGTGACGGCGTTGTTTCTTATGATACGCAAGACATGGTTGAAATTGGTAATCCAAATCCTGACTTTACTTGGGGCTGGACTGTTGCAGCAGACTACCGTAATTTTGATATAAATGTGTTATTTGTTGGCGCTCAAAATTTTGACATCTACCGTAACATTGAAGCATCAACCATGAATATGGACGGTGTATTCAACGTGTTAACTAAGGCGAAGGATCGTTGGCGCTCAGCCGCTAATCCTGGATCCAATCCAAATGCGAAGAACTCTCAGGGTGGTACCAACTACTTTAAGTGGTCACGTGAAAGTAGCGAGCGTTATGTTTATGACGCTAGCCACATTTGGTTGAAAGCGGTTACATTGGGCTATACATTACCTAAATCGAAATCGGTATTCAGTGATGCACGTATTTTCTTTACGGCTAATAATCTGTTCTTATTTACCAACTACCCAGGAAACAATCCAGATGCGGGAGTTAGAGGAGGTACAGATTTGAATAATGACGATGAGTCATATCCAGTCCCACGTACATTAGCAGTAGGTATCAAATTAAACTTATAATGAATCGAAACATGAAAAAAATATCATTTTATATCATCTTGTCCCTTTGCTTGACACAGATATCGTGTAAAGAGGACTTTCTGACAACAACCGACCCTACAAGAATAGGTCGTGATTTGTTCTATCAGAATCAGACGCAATTCGAGCAAGCCTTGAATGGAGTATATGGCCAGTTGCAAACAATAACCAACTCTGCCTATATCCAACAAGAAATGATGTCGGATAATACAACCTTTGATTTTAATCCCTTAGATCGTGGGGGTGCAGCTGGTTGGGAAGCTTTTGAATATTCCACAGTGAATCAAGGTAATGGAGAAATAGGTGCATTATGGAATAACCATTATTCTACGATGTATAATATCAATTATGCATTAGAAAAACTAGCTGCCAGTAAAATTGACGCTACAGCTAAAGGAGTTTTGGAAGGAGAATTCAAATTTATTCGTGCCTATCACTACTTTAATTTAGTGCGTTATTTTGGAGATGTAGTTTTAGCTACCAAAACGTTAACAAATCCAAATGAGGCCTTTGATTTAAAGAGATCTCCGCAGGCAGATGTGTACAAGCAAATCTTAACTGATTTAGCTGATGCATCTAAATTGCTTCCTGCTAGGGCTGCTTTAAGAGGTCGTGCAACTCAAGGAGCTGCCCTAAGTTTATTAGGAAAAGTATACTTAACGCAGAAAAATTATGCAGCAGCTAGCACTACTTTAAAGCAAGTAACTTCTTTAGGATATGCGTTGAATGCGAACTACAAAGATAATTTTGATCCGGCTAAAAAGAACGGCGTTGAGTCTATTTTCGAGGTTCAATACCAAGGAGGAAATGACTTAGGAGAGCAAAGTAACTTCATGTATGTGTTTGCTCCTAGACTTTCAGCAGGAGCAGTTACTGGTTTTGCTAATACAACTCCAAGCGGTAGAAATATTCCTACGCGTGATATGATCAATGCCTATGAAGCTGGTGATGTGAGAAAAGCAATTTCTTTACAACCTGGCTATACTTTAAATGGAGTTTATAGAGATATCCCATATGTAAGCAAATATCAGTATACGCACACCATTACGGGTCGTACGGATAATAACTGGCCTGTTTTGAGGTATTCTGACGTATTATTAATGTTGGCAGAATCCATCAATGAGGCTTCGGGACCAAATGCTGAGGCGTATGATTACTTAAACCAAGTAAGAAAAAGAGCTGGTTTAGGCGCCTTAGATGGTTTATCTAAAGACGCTTTCAGAACAGCTGTATTGAAAGAAAGACGTGTTGAATTAGCTTTCGAAAATCACCGTTGGTTTGATCTTCAAAGAACCCTCACGCCGTCCCAACTGACTGCCTTCATGAATGCACATGGAGCAATAGAAAAAGTAAGTCCTACCGTGGCTAGAGGTGGTATCGCTTTCAATGCTTTGGATTATGTGTATTCTGATTTTGAATACTTTTTGCCAATTCCAGCTCCTCAAATTTTGATTAATAAAAATTTAACTCAGAATCAAGGGTATCTATAATTTACAGTTCATTATATTTAACATTCACTTGCGATGTAAATCTGAAAAGGTTTACATCGCAAGTTTTTAAAAGCCTAATTAAACAATTACGAAGCAGTGCAAAATAATTTACTCAACGAACTTTGGCAAATTTCAGGCCGGCTACATCCTTTAGTCGTTCATTTTCCCATCAGTTTGCTTTGGGTAGGTCTATTACTTGAATGCATTGCATGGAGAAAAAAATCAGACCAATTTCAATCTGCTATTGGCGTGATATTGTGGGTGGGCACAACCACCGCAGCTCTGGCCGTTGGCCTAGGTTTTATTTTAATCAATCAAGACGAATACACAGGAAATACCATCACCATACACCAATGGTCTGGAATTGTAACCGCTATTTTATCGGGATTAACGCTATATGCATTCATCTCTAAAGAAACAAAAAGCTACCGATTACTCTTATTTCTAACTGTTTTAGGAGTAAGTTTTGCGGGGCACTATGGTGCCATGTTGACGCATGGAGAAGATTATTTAGATCTTAAAAAAGAAGAAAAAACTCAAAAAATTGCTTTGAATCCTTCACTCAATGTGGAGAAATTACAAGGTGAAATAGACCAGAATCAAAAACAAGATTTGGGTATTGAGGCTAGAAATATCATAGCGAATCACTGTTATGATTGCCATAGCATCAAAAAATCAAAAGGGAAATTACGCTTAGATGCATTAGAATATCTGTTAAAAGGAGGGGAAGAAGGTCCTGCCTTAGTCTTAGGCCATCCTGAAAAAAGTGAAATGATTCGCCGGATTAAACTTCCTGCGAGCGATGATGACGCCATGCCCACCAAAGGCAAAAGGTTAACTAAAAAAGAAATAGAAATATTAGAAGTGTGGGTGAAGCAAGGGGCACCTTGGCCTAACACAGATTTAAAATCCACAGCTTCAGCTGCAATTTTGGATCAAAAATCAGAATTAGCTGAAAATGTAGACCGCTTCAAAGATTTAGGTTCTTCTGAGGATCGAATCATGAATACGTCTGATGCACCAACTAAGGCACCAGAGGTTTTAAACGCGAACCAGTTACAAGAATTAAATATCAACGTTAGATCGATATTGGCACATAATTGTTATGCTTGCCATAACGCCACCAAAACCAAAGGGGGATTACGCTTAGACAAAAAAGAATTTATATTTAAAGGTGGGGAAAATGGGCCGATTTTAGTTGCTGGGAATTCTGAAAAAAGTGATATGATCCGCCGTGTCAAACTTCCTTTTGGCCATGATGATGCGATGCCAACCAAAGGCAAGCGTCTTAGCAAAGAGGATGTCGCTATGTTGGAGTACTGGATCCAACAAGGTGCTCCTTGGCCTACAGGTCCAGAAAAAAGTTTGTATCGAGTAGCTGCTTTAGAGCCGCGAATGCCGACTCTTCCCAAAGCTACATCAGGATTAAATCAGCCAATTGACTTATTTGTCAATGAATATTTCAAGAAAAATAAAATTTCTTGGCAAAAATCCGTGGATGACAAAACGTATATTCGACGGGTTTATTTAGATGTTACTGGTTTATTACCTAGCCCAGAAAGTATCAACGCTTTTGTCAGTGATACTCGACCGAATAAAAGAGAAGTGTTAGTTGACAAGCTTTTAGCCAACAATGAAGGGTATGCCCAACATTGGTTGACGTTCTGGAACGATGCACTTCGAAATGATTATTCAGGAACTGGATACATTACGAATGGCCGATTTGGAATAACCAAATGGCTTTACGGGTCATTAAAAAACAATAAACCATACGACACTTTTGTTAAAGAATTAATCAGTCCAACCAAAGAATCGGAAGGTTTTATCCGTGGAATCCAATGGCGAGGGACCATAAATTCGAGTCAAAGCACTGAGATGCAAGCGGCACAAAACGTATCCCAAGTACTCTTAGGACTTAACTTAAAATGTACCTCATGCCATGATAGTTTTATCAGCGATTGGAAGTTGGACGACGCCTATGCATTCGCCAACGTATTTTCAAGCAAAACCTTAGAAATACATCGCTGTGATTTGCCAACAGGCCGCATGGCTGGGTATGGGGTTTTGTATAATTCACTAGGAAAAATTAAAGAGACCAACATTACCGCAGAGCGCTTAGTGTCTTTAGCCGATATTTTAGTGCAAAAGAAAAATGGACGTTTATACAGAACGTTGGTTAACCGCGTGTGGGCCCAATTAATGGGAAGAGGAATT
>JBIKRO010000104.1:0-8041 GCA_044349095.1 Aquirufa sp.
AGGGTGTTAGCCCAAGTGAGTACAATCATTATTCAGAACCCACTTGGAACGAATACCGCTTAAATAATAATAACCAGCATTTTGTGACGGCCTTCTTGGGGATTCATTTGAAAAAATTGGATTACATGAAATATTTGGATGTTCAGAAGAATTCCAATGATAAGCTTTGGAAAGGTTTTAAACCCCGATATTCCACTGGCATGGAGCTTTTACATGCGATGCCCAAATAGATTTTTTGACATATATGCTTAAAAAAAATCCACCCGAATAGGTGGATTTTTATATGTAGAACAATGGAGATTTATTTTGAATAGTCAGAGAATGAATCACTCGCTGTTTTACTTCTCATTTCAATTTTAGGATTAGTAATCCAAAAATCATCTAAGTTTTCGATGGTTCTGTTGCCAATAGTAATACGTATGACATTTTTTCCAGCGACTAAGTCTTGAGTAGTTAAAATAAAGCTAAGCTTTGCATGGTCATTTCCAACTGGAGAATTGACAACTAAATCATTCATGCCTTTAACTTTAAAGAAATGAAATTTAGTTGACGCAGCTAACGTTGGGAAGTATATGTTGGCATGCATTAATTTCCCATTCACATAAATCTCAGGAAGATCAAATGGGTTTATGTGGTGAACTTCCATGGATGCTTGGGCAAATGCGGCTTCCGTTTTGGTGTCATAATTAAAGGTTAAAACTTTTGTTGTAATGCCACTACCTCCATCTCCTAAATGTATGGTATCCTTTGCAGCCGTTAATTTAATGGATGTGAATTGAGCTGATAAGTTAATGCTGATACCCATGAGTAACATGGATAAGATAATGAAAGATTTTTTCATGATGTTTTTTTTAAAAAGGTGATATTTTAGAAGGTTAAAGATATAAAAAATTGATTTTTTTTAAATAAAATCTAAGTTAATTGCTGTTCCAAAAACGGATAGAGGAACATTATTCGTTTAAACTGATTGTACAAAACAAATTACTCCTAATTGGGTTTTGAAAATTAATATGCTGAAATTGAAAATATATTTTAGAAAATTCATCCTTAAATAAACGCTTGTACATCAATTCAACTCATGAAAAACGTTAAAAGACTATTTTTGATTATCTCTTTATTAAGCTCAAATTATCTAACTATCGCTCAATCATCAAAAACTCCAGTCAAGGATCCAGTAAAACCAGCGGAAGTTGCTGCGGAGAAAAAAGTAGAAAAGAAATCAAAGGATTTTGATCAGGTGATTACGAAAGAGGCAAAATCTCAAAAAGGAGTTTTTTCAACCCACAAAGTAGGGGATAAGTATTATTTTGAAATACCTAAAAAATACTTGGGAAAGGATATGTTGCTCGTCAGCAGAATTTCAAAAATCCCCAATGGTTTGGGTGGTGGTTATTTTAATGCGGGTACTTCTACGAATGAACAGTTGATCGTTTGGGAAAAATTCCAAGAGAAAATATTGATCAAAGTTAAATCCTATGCGGCGGTGGCTAATGATTCCTTGCCCATCAGTATTTCGGTGAAGGCGAATAATTACGAGCCTACTTTGTATGCCTTTGATATAGAAACATATAGCAAGGATTCTATGAATGTGGTGATCGATGTGACAAAATTTTATAGCAGCGACATACCGGCCATGAGTGGTTTGAATGCTTCCTTACGAGAAGCGTATAAAGTGAAAGGTTTAGATCCGAGCCGTAGTTTTATTCATTCCGTGAAGTCATTTCCTTTGAACATTGAAGTGGTTCAGGATTTTACCTATTCGGCGTCTAAACCTTCCTCGACAGCCAACACGGAGTCCATCAGTATTCAGATGAATCAATCCATGATTTTATTGCCTGAAAAGCCGATGAAACCACGTTTATTTGACCAACGTGTTGGTTGGTTTACCCAAAAACAATACGACTATTCTAGCGAAGAACTTAAGTCGGACCAAAAAACCTTCATCCGTAAATGGCGTTTGGAGCCTAAAGATATGGAGGCATACAAAAGGGGGGAACTCGTAGAACCTATCAAACAAATTGTCTATTACTTAGATCCGGCTACTCCTGAGAAGTTGAGAAAGCATATCAAAAAGGGAGTGGAAAATTGGCAAAAGCCTTTTGAGCAAGCGGGTTTTAAAAATGCGATTATTTGCAAGGATCCACCTACCAAAGAAGAAGACCCCGATTTTTCACCGGAGGATATTCGCTATTCGGTAATTCGTTATGTGGCAAGTACTACGAGAAATGCGATGGGGCCAAGTGTCAGTGATCCTAGAACGGGAGAAATTATTGAATCTGATATTATTTGGTACCATAATCACTTAAGGTCATATCGAAATCGTTTTTTAGTGGAGACCGCTGCCTCTAATCCCAAAGCTAGAACGCTGGAAACCAGTGAAGAAGATATAGGAGAAATGATGGAAATGGTTATCTCGCATGAGGTAGGCCATGCCTTGGGTTTTCCACACAATATGGGGGCTAGCAGCTCGTATGAGGTGGAAGATTATCGAAATGCGGAGTTTACTAAAACACAGGGTATTTCGGCAACAATCATGGATTATGCGCGTTTTAACTACATCGCTCAGCCGGAAGATAAGGGAGTTCGTTATATTCGAAAAATGGGCCCTTATGATGATTATGCGGTGAATTGGGGCTATCGGATATTGCCAAATTCGGTAAAGCCTGAAGATGAGGTTTCCACTTTAAACCAATGGATTGAAGCCAAAGCTGGTGATTTAAGATTTAGATTTGGAAATCAGGGGACAACTTTTGACCCAAGTTCTCAGACGGAGGATATAGGAAATGATCCCGTTCGAGCAGGAAATTATGCCATGAAAAACTTGAAAGTAGTGGCAAAGAATTTGGCCGATTGGACTAGTAAAAAGACTAATAATTACGATGATTTGATTGAGGTCAATGATGAATTATTGACAGCTTGGTTTCGTTATGTGGGACATGTAGTCACTAGCGTTGGCGGTTATTATGAGCGCTATTCGAAACCGAACCAACAAGTTGCATCCTACATCGTGGTACCTAAAGCGAAACAACAAAGTGCCACAAAATGGTTGTTGGAACATGCATTTTCGGATGTGGCTTGGTTGATCAATAAGGAAGTAGTTACGCATCAAATGATGGGCTATAATGAAAAAATCAGGGTTTTACAGGTAACTCATTTAAATGATTTATTGAGTTTTGAGACATTGGCTCGATTGGATAATAGTTCGCATTCTGAGGCTAATTATTATAAATCGTACGAGTTTTGTAAAGATTTACGCGTGGGCTTATGGAGCGAACTTGCTTCTGGAGCTAAGGTGGAAGTGTTTAGAAGGAATTTACAAAAGGCCTACATTGAGCGAATGAAGTATTTATTGACCGAGCAAATGGTCCCTTCGCCGACCAATAGAGAATATTATTCAGTCGCGCAATCGGATGTACGGTCGACTGCCCGTGGAGAATTAAAGGCATTGTTGGCCTCCATCAATCTAGCCAAAATCAAATACAAGGACACTGAAACCTTATACCATTTAGATGATTGCATCGATCGGATACAAACTATTTTGTATCCTGGGAAGCAGTCGAAATAATCGTTGTCATCAGCTAAAATAATTAGGGGACGAAATATTGAGTAGAATCATTTCGTCCCATTTTTGTTTTCAGGCTCGTGAATGAAAACAATATTCATTCTAAAACGTTTTTCTATGATGCGATGGACTATGGTTTTGTTTATTGGTTTTGTTCTTCTTTCTTGTCAGAAACCTTCAGAAGCTGCACTGAAACCTAAAAACGATTCCACCTCTATTTCATGGTTGGCCCTAGGAGATTCCTACACGATCGGCCAGGGAGTTAATTCATCAGAACGTTTTCCAGCGCAGACGCTAGAGCTTTTGAAATCGAGGTCGATTAAAACGGCCCAACTAACCTATGTGGCGACTACGGGTTGGACTTCAGCCCAACTAGACAAATCGATAAGCCAACAAAATTTGGTTTATTATGATTTTGTGACGGTGTTGATTGGCGTAAATGATCAGTTTCAAGGAATTGATACGAGCACATATAGTAAGAATTTCAAATCGATTTTAAATCGGGCCATTCAGGCGACTCGTGGGGAAAGCCAACATGTGTTAGTCATGTCTATCCCAGATTATAGCTTGACTCCTGAAGGCAAAAAACTGGATACAACTAAAATCAAAAGAGAAATAGATCTCTTCAATACGTTAAATAAAAAAGTAGCTAAAGATTTCAAATGCCAATACCTAGACATCACTGTTTTAGGTAGAGAGGCTAAATCAAATCCCGCATGGGTCGCTAAGGATGGTCTGCACCCCTCGGCAGTCGCATACAAAAATTGGGCTAATCGTATTTTTCCTTTTATTGTAAGGTAGCTCTCTTTGAAAATTTTGAATTAAAATCTGTTTTTAAGTTAAATAGAATTTGTAAATCTGTTTATGTTTTGAAGGATATATGGTGCTTGTTATTTTACACGTTTTTGATGAATTTAGTATTCTTTTTTTACTAAAGAGAAAAGGTCATTAATAAAATGGGTGATTGAAATAAAAGGTAGTTTTCATTTTGACCTATTCGATGGTTTAGAAATGATTTTGATTAAATTGGTTACATTGTGTTTTATATAATTTGAAATTTGGAAATTTTAGCGCCTGTATTTGGCATATTTACTTCTTTTATTCTGCTGTATTATTTGAGTTCTTTGAACAGATCCAATGTCTTTTTAGCGCTCTTTTTCCTTTGTTGCAACTTGGTTGTTTTAGTCTATTTTGGACTACATTACAGCAAAGTTGAGTTTTGGGAAGGTATTTGTTTTGTTCATTTCTTGCCGCTCTCCTTTCTCTTAGGTCCCTTATTATTTTTCTATGTCAAATACTCAGTTTCTAAACATAAGGAGTTCCGACGAATAGACACTTTACATCTGCTTCCAGCTGCTTTTGTCGTGATGGTTTGTTGGCCCTTCACGAGTTTGCCCTTTGACGTTAAGACAAAAATGGCTCATGAAATTGTCAACATAACGGAGGATTATCGCTTGAATTTCAATTGGCTGACCTTTGAGCAATTGTTATATGGACGTTCAATTCATTTGATTATATATGCATTTTCAAGCGTCATATACTTCTTTTGGAATAAGCAGATTTTAATTAAAAAATATGGCATGATTCCGTCCAACCACTATGTGATTAAACGTTGGTTTTTTACTTTGGCATTTTTGCAAATATTGATTGCCAGCATGAGTTTAGGGCACATGATTACTTTGTATACAAAGCCATTTTCATTTTTGGGTATTTCATCCATTGAGTTATTTAGTGAAGAACATTTCTTCAGAATTTGTGGAGGAGGTTTTTTTATACAAAACTTCTTTTTGTTTCTTTTTCCCAAAATTCTTTATGGAAATATTTCTTACAGAGAAGGAATGGGGGAAGAAACCAATTTTACCAAAATAAAATTAAGTATTCCCAAGCCTCTGAAAAGTGTTCAAGGGAATATTAATTTTAATGAAATGATTTTACCTTATTTAGCTGAATCGCCTTTTGTCAAAAAAGATTTTACGCTATCCCAAATGTCATTTGACCTTAAAATTCCAGAACGTGTACTGTCCAATTACTTCAATAAAGAGTTGAACAAAACTTTTGGGGAATGGAAAAATGATTTAAGGATTGAATACGCAAGCCAGTTGATACACGATGGAAGCGCAAAAAAACTGACGATTGAAGCTATATCCACCCTCTCCGGTTTTGTGTCGAGGTCTAAATTTATAGACGCTTTTAAAGCTCGAAAAGGAGTTACTCCCTCTAATTATATTAAAGAAAACAATTTTGACTGAGGCCTTTAGCCTCAGTCAAAAGGTTTTATTTGGCGGCTGGCAATAAGCCTAATTGCTGCATAAACACCATGTTGTCCATGAAGTCTTGCTCTTCAGCGATCTTGCCATCTTTCATGGTAACGATGGTTGATCCGATTACGTCAACTGATTTTCCAGTAGCCGGAATGCCAAAGAATGTTCCCGTGTGCTTTCCTTTAAATTGCCAGTATTTCACTAATTTATCTCCATCAGCAAAGATTTCCTTAATGATAAATTGGCGCTCAGAAAATCCTGTTACATAATTTTCATAATAAGCTTTAGCATTAGCCTTGCCTTTGGTCTCTGGCACCGTGTGAAGAACCGCATCGTCCGTATACGCGGAGTCAAGGATATTCGTTCGGCCTTCATTAATCGCTACTTCCCAAACACGAGAATAGTAAGTGATATTTTCTTTGCCTTTAGCAGCATTTTTGTCATTTTCGCTCGTACAAGCCAAAAGACTTACCGCTAAAAGAACGCTAAGAATGGTTTTTTTGATCATGGTAGTATGTTTTTAGTTTTTCGAATGTATCAAAATGTTACTAATTTATCAAAGTTCACAATCTGTAAAAATGTTCCCAAAAGCATAAAAGGGAACAAGTTCGATTTATATTTTGCTTTAATCCATTGGGATATTTTTAATTTGATGTTCATTCTAAATATTAATCAAAAAATCATTCCATGAAAAAAATTATTCTTTTAGGTGCATTCATTGCATCTACAATTTCGCTTTCGGCGCAAACAGCTGGAAAAATCTTTTCTGGTCCTAATGCTGGGAAAGTATACCAATTAGGTTCTGAAAAAAGTGTTCAAATCGTTTTAGATGCTGTTAAGGCATATAATTCCAATGATTCAGGTAAGGAACTTTTGTTCTATTCTGAGGACATGCAAAAGAAAATGGCAGTTAGTAATCAAAGAGCGCATTCACTTGCTAAAAGTTTGAATGACGTACCTTTGGCTATTGTGCCATTAAAGGTTTCGGGTTCTACTGATGAAATAGTTTTTTTAGAATCGGTGGAAGAACGCGAAGCAAAAAATGGTTCAAAACAAACATTGAACTTATTCGAAATTTTTAAAGTGAATAAGGATGGTAAAATTTCTGATTTCAGACAATATGCGTCTATCCCACAAACAAACGAATTTGGTAAAACATTCGGTGGTAAAATGATTACCGCTAATCCCACAGATGAAAATAATGGAAGATCATTCCAATTTTCAAACCGTGGAGAAATTGCGGCCATAGAGAAATGGGTGAAGGCTTACAACGCGATGGATGCAGCTGGAGTTTATGAGGTGGTTGCTGACGAAATAAAGACTGTCGATTTTGAAGGGAAAAAAGCTGTGTTAAAAAAGAGTGATTGGCCTACATATTTTGCGATGTTCAAATCATTGGAATGGAAACCAGACATGATCCTTCCTTTTAAAATCACGAATACTGATCCTGTTTCAGGTATTTTAGTTTCTTCTACTGAAAAGCGTGTATTGAAAGACGGAACCGTTTGGGAGAAGAAAATGATCGAATTTTTTACCTTTAATTTAGAAGGAAAAATTAGTAAGGCGGAGCAATTTGCTCGTCCTATCGTAAAATAATTTCTAAGTCTAAATGTTAAGCCTAAGCATTGACTTTCTGAGTTTTTGCTTAGGCTTTTTTATTCTCCTTCTTCAAGTTTAATATCTTTATATCCTCAAAATTTTATTGAATTAGCTTTGATTGGCTAGCCAAAATCTTTTATTTTAACTAAATTAAATGCTAAATTCGAACGTTGTGTTTTTGTGGCGTTAGAAGCATTTAAAATTTTTGAACGCAATTATCATAGGCTTATTAAAATGAAAATTTAGATCAATCGTATGAAAAGGAGAGAATTTATGGGCTTTGTGGGCAACACAAGCTTATGTTTATTGGCTAGCCAATTTCCACTTTTAGCTCAATATAAATCTAAAGCGGCTGCGCAAGAATTTGTTTTTGTGGAGGCGGAACAATTTGCGAATCATGGGGGCTGGGAATTAGACCAACAATCCATGGAGCAAATGGGCTCTCCTTATTTATTAGCCCATGGTTTAGGAATACCCGTGCAAGATGCCACGACAGATATTAAATTCCCAACAGCCGGGACTTACCGAGTATGGGTGCGAACCAGAGATTGGGTCGCTCCATGGAATGCCCCAGGTGCGCCTGGAAAGTTCCAACTAAAAATCAACGGCAAAGCGCTCA
>JBIKRO010000035.1:0-27072 GCA_044349095.1 Aquirufa sp.
TTCCCGAAATAAAAATCCAAGATTGCCATCGGTGTTGACCTTTGGAAAAATCGAGGGTTTGGGAGCGACTAACATCATTCCTGATGAGGTTAAAATCCAAGGTACTTTCCGAGCGATGGATGAAGACTGGCGCGCGGATGGTTTGGCAAAAATGAAAAAATTAGCCGAAGGGATGGCTGAGGCGATGGGCGGCACTTGCGTATTCGAGGTATTAAAAGGCTATCCGTTTTTACAAAATAACCCCGCTTTAACCCGACGCATGAAAGAAGCGGCGATTGAATACATGGGCAAGGATCAGGTGATCGACCTAGATATTTGGATGGCGGCGGAGGATTTCGCTTGGTACACGCATCACGTAGATGCCTGTTTTTACCGTTTAGGGACTCGCAATGAGGCTCGCGGAATCGTCAGTGGGGTGCATACGCCAACTTTTGATATCGATGAACAAGCCTTGGAAATAGGCCCGGGACTGATGGCGTGGTTGGCCATTACTGAGCTGAATCATGTGACTATTGACCCGCAATAGTAAAATAAATTATATCAACTTACTTATCTTGAATATCAGTTTTTTAAAGGCTAATCTGGTCGAGATTCTTTAGCTTTACTAACTTTTGAAAAGTTAGTAAAGCTTGAAATGAGGGTCTTGAATCATTATTTTTTCAGCCAAAATTTACGATTTTTCAGCACGAAAAATATCCTTTTTTATTGGAATAATTAGACGCGAGGTATCGCGTCTCTACAAAATCGTTTGATTAAAACTCCATCGGGTCAGGATGCTTAAATTGATATTTTAACTCTTTCGTTATTTTTTCCCCAGAAACAATTTTACCTCCTAAACAGGGCTGTGAGTAATCCCAAGTTCCCGCAGGCATATTGCGTTTTTCGATATCGTTTTCGCCGACCTCCCCTTTTGTTGGATGAATAGGCGCTACTATATTATAAATACCCTTATTTATTTTTTCAACGGTTAGCGCACAAAGTGCAACCACATCATCTTTATGTACATAATTGACCGGACAATTTGCCCCATCGTTTCTGCGGCCTGAAAAATATTTGGCAACAAATCGATCTCCCCCCATCAAACCCCCTAATCGTAAAGTAACACTAGGTATTTTAGACGCCTGAATGAGTTGCTCGGCTTGAGCCATTAAGGAAGTTTCGACAATGGAGGATTTTTCATCCACGATATCAGAAACATTTTGATAGATGGAAGTGGACGAAAGAAAAATGATTTTTTTCACAATCATCTCATCCAAAACGCTGAGCCAATCCTGCAATATTTGCAAATAAAATTCTTCTGAATTCTTTTTTCTACGTGGAGGTATCGCCCAAATTTGAATTTCAGACTGATTCATCTCATCCCAAAGGCCCTTCTCCATATTGGGCTCTGCCCTAAATTCTACGACCTTAATATTAGGATGTTTGGCTTGTTTATGAGCTGACGATGCCGAAACGGTTACTTCGAATTCCGCTAACGCTAATTTAAATGCTAAAGGTGCACCTACCCAACCGCCCCCGTAAATACTGATGTTTTTTTTCATAATTTTTTGCACCTTTGGAACAAATGAACAACAAATTTAGTTGTAAATCACATTAGCGAGCACCATCCTATGAATAAAATGTATTTTGTGCCTTTTTTGTCACTCCTAATTTTTGCGATTGATTATTATGTTTGGCAGGCATTTCGCACGGCAACCCAACAATCATCCGCTCAAATACAGGTATTTACCCGATATGGGTATTGGGGATTTACGAGTTTGATCATTGCCGGAATTTGGGCATATAATTTCATGCCCTTGCATTTTTGGAAAAACGAAATTCGAATAACTTTTATGGCCATGGTGATGATTAGTGTGATCACCAAATTATTCATCATCATATTTTTATTGATTGAGGACATTACCCGCATCATTCGTTGGTCCTTCCAAAATGTCAAAATGCGCATTAGCTCCGACGAATATGCTCCGGGAAATATTAGCAGAAACGAATTCCTTTCCAAAGCCGCATTGGCCGTTGGCGCCGTACCAGCCGCCACATTTGCCTTTGGAATCATTTCTGGTGCGCATGATTATCGCGTTGAAAAAATCTCTTTAAAAATCCCAAACCTACCTAAAGCTTTCAAAGGCATGCGAATTGCCCAAGTTTCCGATATTCACACAGGAAGTTTTTTCAATAAAACAGCCGTCAAAGGGGGAGTCGAAATGATGATGCGTGAGAAGGCAGATATGATCTTTTTTACGGGAGATTTAGTCAATAATGAGGCCAAAGAAGTAAAAGAATATTTTGAGATCTTTTCAAAATTAAAAGCCCCCTTAGGAGTTTTTAGCACCTTAGGAAACCACGACTATGGCGATTATGTTCGTTGGAATTCCCCGGCAGCCAAAAAGCAGAATTTAAAAGATTTAATGAAAGCCCACGAATTAATGGGCTATGACTTATTGATGGACGAACATCGGTTCATCGAAGAGTCCGGTGAAAAATTAGCCATTATAGGTGTGCAAAATATTGGCGTGGGTCGTTTTCCATGGTATGGTAATCTAGGAAAGGCCTATGCCGGTACGGAAGAAGCGTCAACAAAATTACTCCTTTCGCACGATCCAACTCATTGGAATGCCGAAGTGACCAAGAAATTCAAGGATATTGATGTCGCTTTTGCTGGCCATACCCATGGAACACAATTTGGTGTGAAGATTGGCAATTATAAATGGTCCCCAGCACAACACATATATAAGCAATGGGCAGGGCTATATCAAGAAGGTGAACAGCAAATTTATGTGAATCGCGGATATGGGTATTTAGGATATCCTGGCCGAGTGGGTATGCCGCCAGAAATTACAGTGTTTACGCTAGGTTAAATTTGACGGACAAATTGGCCCACTATTCAATCCATAAATTCCGAATTTTAAATAATTCGTTTGCCCATTAGCAAAAAAGTGCTATTTTTGCGTCCCAGTTAATTGGTTTCGTGGCCGAGCGGCTAGGCAGAGGTCTGCAAAACCTTCTACAGCGGTTCGAATCCGCTCGAAACCTCAAAAAACCTTCCTAGCGAAGGTTTTTTTGTTTGTGTTAAAATTTTACTACTTAAGCTAAAAATAATTCAATTATCTTTTATGCTTATTTCAAAAAATTCTAAATAAGGGGCTAATCCTTAAAAAATCCTGAAATTGAATGGCTAATTAATTGTTTCTTATTATTTCAGATAGTAATTTTGGCCTCTGAATTAAAAAGAGAATTCTAAGCTTATGTTTTGTAAAAAATCAACTCTCGTTACCTTTCTTTTTTCATTAGCCTTATTATTTGCAACAGCAAGTGCATCTTATTCACAAGATGCGGCCGAAGGAGAATCATTATTTAAAAACAATTGTGCGGCATGCCATAATACATCCGATGAGGCTTTAGTTGGCCCCGGCTTAAAAGGTATTTCTGAGCGACGTCCCATCGAATGGATCGTTTCTTGGGTCCATAATCCTCAGGCTATGATCGCATCTGGCGACAAATATGCCAATGATCTGTACAACAAATACAACAAAGCGGCGATGACCCCGTATCCCAACTTCACAGAGGGGCAGATCAAGGGAATTGTTGCTTACATCGATGCAGCGAATGCAGCTCCAGCGGCTCCGGCAGCAGGTGCAGCTCCAGTGGCAGGTGCGGCTCCAGCAGCAGCTCCGAGCTCTGGTGGTATGATGGAACTCTTGTTAGTGGGTCTTTTAATTATTATGGTTTTAGTTCTTATTGCTTTATTGTCAATCGTTAATACATTAGGCAAACTTTCAGGTTCTGAAGCAAACGAATCAGGAAAGCCATTTTTCCAAGCTTTATCAGAAAATGCAAAATCTTTAGCCGCTAATTCGGCCATCAAAACAGGCGTGATTGTTTTAGTCTTATTATTAGGAGGTAAAGCAACCATCGACGCAGCTTACGGAGTGGGTATTCACCAAGGATATGCACCCGAGCAACCGATTAAATTTTCACACAAATTACACGCGGGTGAATATCAAATCAATTGCAACTATTGCCATACAGGAGTTTATGAGGGAAAAGGAGCCAATGTGCCATCGGCCAATATTTGTATGAACTGCCACAATGCGATCAAAAGAGAGTCTCCAGAAATTCAAAAGATTTACTCAGCAATAGAAAAAAACGAGCCTATCCAATGGGTTCGCGTTCATAACCTTCCTGATTTAGCTTATTTCAATCACTCGCAACATACGAATGTAGGGGCGCTTGAGTGTAAGAGCTGCCACGGTGATGTAGAGAAAATGGAAGTGGTGGAGCAGCGTTCATCCTTAACGATGGGATGGTGTATTGACTGTCACCGTCAAACAGACGTTAATGCAAAAGGCAATGCCTATTATGATAAGTTAGTTGAGGTACATAATAAGGATAGCAAAACGCCTTTAAAAGTTCAAAACATCGGTGGCTTAGAATGTTCTAAGTGTCATTATTAATTTAGAAAAATAAATTCAATTTTAGTCTGAATAAGAAAGATTATATGGAAAATTCGAACAAGAGGTATTGGAAAGGGATTGAGGAGTTAACCAATGAACCATCGTTTGTAAAAAACATTCACAATGAGTTTGGCAATATGCCGACTGAAAATGATTCAAAGGGAGAATCCCTAGTAGATGGATCTGCCACTCATCGCCGCGATTTTCTGAAAATGTTGGGTTTTGGAGTGGCTGCAGTGTCTTTAGCTGCTTGTGAATCCCCAGTGAAAAACACAATACCTTATTTAAATAAGCCAGAAGACGTAGAGCCGACAATTGCCAATTGGTATGCGTCAACCTATTCAGATGGTGGCGAATATGCTTCTATCTTGGTTAAAACGAGAGAAGGAAGGCCGATTAAAATTGAAGGAAATAAATCTTCATCTGTTTCTAAAGGGGTTTTATCTGGACGTGCTCATGCATCCGTTTTAAGTCTTTACGACAACGAGAAATTAAAAGGACCTCAGGTAGGCGGAAAATCTACCGATTGGACTCAATTAGATAAAGAATTTACAGCTAAATTAGCTGCCGCTGCTGCAAAAGGAGGACAAATTAGAATTGTATCTAATTCAGTTCTTTCTCCTACCACTAAAAAAGTGATTGCAGAATTTACAGCAAAATACCCTACGACCCAACACGTTGTTTATGATGCAAACCCAGCTTATGGGTTAACTCAGGCACATGGTGGTGTTTTACCGAACATCGATTTCAGCCAAGCAAAAACAATTGTTTCTATTGGCGCAGATTTCTTAGGATCATGGATTGCTCCAGCAGAATTTGCAGCACAATGGGCTGTTACACGTAAAGTGGGTTCAGCAAAAGATGGCAAAAAGACTATGTCTCGTCATTTCCAGTTTGAGTCAATTTTGTCTAATACGGGAGCTAATGCAGATTATCGCTCAACTTATAAGCCATCGCAAGAGGGTTTGGTTGCGGTATCCTTATATAATGCAGTGGCTAATTTATCAGGAGCAGCTGCGCTTTCAGGTGCAAGTATCAAATTAGATCACTTAGAAAAAGCAGCGAAAGATCTTGTTGCTTCTAAAGGTGCATCCATTATCGTTTCGGGCTCAAATGATCCGGAAGTTCAAAAAATCGTTGCCGCAACCAATAGTTTAGTTGGCGCCTACGGAACCACTATCAACACTGGCTTAGCTGTTCATTACCGTCAAGGAAATGACATGGCGATGGCTAATTTCATAAAGGAAGCTAGCGCAGGAAGTATTTCTGCTGTGATTTTCTACAATGCAAATCCAGTTTATAATCACCCGATGGGAGCAGCGCTTGCAGCAGCTCTACCTAAAATAGGATTAAGTTTAGCAACGAATGACCGTGCAGATGAAACCGCATCTTTATGTCAGTTCATTGCTCCAGATTCTCATTATTTAGAATCATGGAATGATGCTGAACCTAAAGCTGGTTTTTATTCATTGACCCAACCGACGATTTCTACGATTTTCAAAACGCGTCAAGCGCAATCAAGCTTCTTGGCTTGGGCTGGTTTAGCGTCTGATTTTTCTGCTTACTTAGAAAGCAATTGGGAGAAAAATATTTTAAAAGGTGGTGCAGTTGCGTGGAAAAACGCTTTGCATGATGGCGTTTTTGAGCCTAATGCAGTTACTATTTCAGCAGCGTCTCCTTCCGTAGATGTAGCCGCTTCAGCAGCTGCGATCAACAAATCATATACCGCAACTTCTACTAATTTAGAAATAGCTGTTTATGAAAAAGTAGGTTTGGGAACAGGTTCTCAAGCAAATAACCCATGGTTACAAGAATTCCCTGAGCCAGTTTCAAAGGCTTGTTGGGATAATTACGCTGCCATTTCACAACCAACTGCTACCAAATTAAAATTAGCACAAGGCGATTTAGTTGAGGTAAGTGCAAAAGGATATAAAGTAACCCTTCCTGTATTAGTTCAACCTGGTCAGGCTCAAGATACGATAGCAATCGCCATCGGATACGGCCGTACCAAAGCTGGTAAGTCAGCGGATGGAGTTGGAGTAAATGCATACCCATTCATTTCTGAAATTAATGGAGCATGTGTGGGAATCAATACGCAGGGTGTAACAATCACGCCAACTGGCGAGACAAAAGACATTGCGCAGACACAAACACACCATACTGTTATGGCACGCCAAGCGGTTGTTCAGGAAACTGTTTTGGGTAGTTTTGTTAAGGATCCACTTTCGGGACGTTTTAATCCACAAATTTCTACGGCCGAAGGAAAGAAAGATGCAACTGACATTTCATTATGGAATGGACACAAATACAATAACCATGCGTGGGGAATGGTCATCGACCTAAACACATGTACAGGTTGTTCTGCTTGTGTTATTTCATGTTCAGCTGAAAATAATGTGCCCGTTGTAGGTCGCCAAGAAGTTATAAATCGCCGCGAAATGCACTGGATGCGTATCGATAGATATTATTCTTCAGATGCGGAGGTAGAAGATTTAAAAGGATTGGAAATAGCTTCTGATAATCCAGAGGTAGTATTCCAACCAATGTTATGTCAGCATTGTAATAATGCTCCTTGTGAAACGGTTTGCCCAGTATTAGCGACCACACACTCTTCAGAAGGATTAAACCAAATGACGTATAACCGTTGTATTGGAACGCGTTATTGTGCCAACAACTGTCCTTATAAAGTACGTCGATTCAACTGGTTCCGTTATTTCCAAACCGATGATTTTGATTTCCATTTCAATAATGATTTGGGACGTATGGTCATCAATCCTGACGTAACTGTTCGTTCACGTGGGGTGATGGAAAAATGCTCGATGTGTGTTCAAAGAATTCAAGCAGGTAAATTAGAAGCGAAGAAAGAGAAACGTCGTCCAGTAGATGGAGAAATCCAAATGGCATGTGCACAATCTTGTCCGACTAATGCCATCACTTTTGGTGATATGAATGATCCAAGCTCTGAAATTTCTAAGTTATTAGAAGTTGAAAAAGAAGGACGTGCATACCACGTAATTGAAGAGATTAATGTGAAGCCAAATGTTTCTTATTTGATGAAAGTGCGTAACAAGGACTCAAAAAAAGAAGCTTAATATTAAATAAAATAAAAATTAAATAAAATATGTCGCACGTTGTATCACCCATAAGAGAGAAACTAGTTACTGGTGGAAAATCTTATCACGATGTTACCCACGATATCTGCAAACAAGTAGAAGGGGAGCCCACAAAAGAATGGAAATGGGCCTTTGGTATCTCATGTATCATTTTCGCTTACGGAGCATACTGTCTATTTTACACTTGGTGGCAAGGAATCGGAGTTTGGGGACTGAATAAAACCGTTGGTTGGGCTTGGGATATCACAAACTTTGTATGGTGGGTTGGTATTGGTCACGCGGGGACATTGATTTCAGCAGTACTATTATTATTCCGTCAAAAATGGAGAACGTCGATCAACCGTTCAGCAGAAGCGATGACTATTTTTGCCGTTTTATGCGCAGCTTCCTTTATTTTGGCGCACATGGGACGCCCTTGGTTAGCTCATTGGGCTTTGCCATTGCCTAATGCTTTTGGTTCTTTATGGGTTAACTTTAACTCTCCATTGGTTTGGGACGTATTCGCAATTTCAACTTATTTATCTGTATCCTTATTGTTTTGGTACATGGGTTTAGTGCCAGATTTGGCTACTATTCGTGATCGTGCGACTACAAAAGCAAGTAAATTTTGGTATGGCTTATTTAGTTTAGGTTGGACTGGTTCGGCAAAAACTTGGGCTCGTTATGAGTATATGTCATTGATTTTAGCGGGTATTTCAACCCCATTAGTACTTTCGGTTCATACGATAGTATCCATGGACTTTGCCACTTCCGTTATTCCGGGTTGGCACACCACGATCTTCCCTCCATACTTTGTGGCTGGAGCGATTTTCTCTGGATTTGCGATGGTACAAACTTTATTATTAATCACACGTGTTGTGTTTAAATTAGAAGATTATATCACGATTGAGCATATTGAAATGATGAACATCGTCATCACGATTACAGGTTCAATTGTAGGTATCGCATATTTAACTGAGTTTTTCATCGCCTGGTATTCAGGGGTTGAATATGAAAGTTATGCGTTTATCAATCGTGCAACGGGTCCATATTGGTGGGCTTATTGGATGATGATGACTTGTAATGTAATCTCACCACAATTATTCTGGGCAAAAAGCATCCGTACTAATCTATTAGTTAGTTTCTTTTTATCCATTGTCGTAAATGTGGGGATGTGGTTTGAGCGTTTTGTAATTATTGTTACTTCGTTACACCGTGATTATATCCCATCTTCATGGGCTATGTTCTCGCCAACTATGTATGACATTGGTGACTATATATTCTCGTTTGGATTGTTCTTTACCCTATTCTTTTTGTTTGCGAAATTCTTGCCTGTTGTTAACATGGCGGAAGTGAAAGCCGTGATGAAAGGGGTATCCACAAACTATCCTGCGAAAAAAGCGAAAGCTTCTACAAAGACAGATGAATAATTGAAATAGGAAATATTAAAACTATGAGTTCGACTAATAATTACATTCTGGGAGTATATGATGATGAGGATGAGGTTTTACATGCCGTAAGCGAAGTAAAATCAAAAGGAATCAAAATTGAAGAAGTCTATACCCCATTCCCAATTCACGGGCTTGATACAGCATTAGGTCATCCCCGCACACGTTTACCTATTGCAGCTTTTATGTTTGGTTGCTTAGGATTAGTTTGTGCACAAGCATTAATTAATTATACGATGGTTTTTGATTGGCCTATGATCATTGGAGGTAAAGATTTCTTTGCATTACCCGATTGGATTCCAATTACATTTGAGGGAACTGTTTTATTTACCGCTTTTGGTTTAGTGACTACATTCTGTATTTCAAATGACTTATATCCGGGTAAAAAACCTGAAATTTTAGATATTAGAATTACAGATGACCGTTTTGTGATGGCCATCAATGTAGACAAAAACAAAAAGAGTGCAGCAGATATTAAGAAAGCCTTGAAGGATTCTGGCGCTGTAGAAGTAAATGTTAAATAATTTAATACGAACATTGTTCAAGAAGAAGCATAAAAATATGTTGAACCCAAGCAAATCAATTATTTTACTAGCAGGAATGGTCCTTGGATTATTATCATGTGGCAAAGACCACAATGATACTGGAACTGAATTCGCTCCTAATATGTATAATTCCGTAGGCTACGAGCCTATGACCCAATTACAAGGTGATACCAACAAAATCAATCCATTAGGAATGAATATGCGTTTGCCAGTAGCGGGAACTGTTTCAAGAAAAATGTATTCAGGCGTTGATAGTTTGAAGAAATCATTTTTATCTCAGGAATTGGTTTCAAAAACAATTCCAAATGATAGCATCTCCTACTCAGAAGCTTTATTAAATAATCCATTAGTAGCTACGCCTGAAAATATAGAAGAGGGTAAATTACAATATGAGCGTTTTTGCCAGCATTGCCATGGGGAAACAGGAAAAGGAGATGGACTTGTCGCTAAAGCTTATAAGGGAATACCTGTTTACTCAAGTGACGCATTAAAAGCAGTTAATGACGGACATATTTACCACGTCATTACGCATGGAAAAGGACGTATGTGGCCGCATGGATCACAAATTTCATCTCAAAACAGATGGAAAATTGTGCTTTATGTACACGAATTGCAAAAACAATAAGAACTCATTCATTTAAATTAAAATAGAGAACAAAATGGCGGGACATTCACATTTTTCCCCAGCAAACGTAGAAGAGCATTTTGAATTCAGCTCGGAAGGAAAGAAAAGAATCATTTATGGTTTCATTGCAGGAATAGTAGCTTTAATTATCGGTATTTACTTACTTTCAAAAGGTGAGTCTGGTGGACATGAGGTCGCTGCTGCTGGGCATGAAGCTGCCAAAGCAGGACATGAGGCAGCAAATGCTGGACATGAAGCTGCTGGACATTTATCGGGAGGAGCCGCATCTCACCAACCTGCTGCCGAGGAGCATTACGATTGGACTAATCGTATCTGGGCTAACGTTTGGTTGAACGCGGTCTTTTTTACAGGTATTTCTGTGATAGGCATGTTCTTTGTTTCGTTGCAATACTTAGCTAAGGCTGGTTGGTCTTCTGTTTTAAAGCGTGTACCTGAAGCATTTCCAAAATTCTTATACGTTACACTTCCCATTTTACTCGCTGTATTTTTCTTCAAAGGCGATGTAATCTTCCATTGGATGCACCACGGAGTTACTGAGGTTGGCAGTGAAAACTACGATAAAATCATCGCTGGAAAATCGGGCTATTTAAATAAAACATTTTTTATTGCACGTCTAATTGGGTTTGGAGCTATTTGGTTGATTCTTTGGAACATGTTACGTAAGAAATCTTTAGAAGAAGATTTGGTAGGAGGAACTGAAATATTCACCAAATTGGTACGTATAGGAGTTGCTTTCATTGTCATCTTTGGCTTGTCAAGCTCTATGTTTGCTTGGGATTGGGTGATGTCGATTGACACTCACTGGTTCTCAACGATGTTCGGTTGGTACATGTTTTCTTCATGGCATGTAACGGGTTTAGCCATCATCACCTTAACTGTTTTGTTATTAAAAGACAAAGGGTATATGGCCTATGTGAATGAAAATCACTTACATGATTTGGGTAAATTCATGTTTGCGTTTTCGATCTTTTGGTCATACGTATGGTTCTCTCAATTCTTATTGATTTACTATGCCAATTTCCCTGAAGAGACTATTTATTTCTTAGAAAGATGGGAAGGACACAATAAAATTTATAAAACTTCAGAAATTTTAAACATTTTATTTAACTTTTTCTTCCCTTTCTTAGTTTTAATGACAAGAGATGCGAAACGTACGAGAATCTTTTTAAAGATTGCCTGTTTCTTCATCATAAGTGGACATTATATTGATTTTTATCAAATGATTATGCCAGGAGTTTTAGGGCCTCATGGAGGATATGGTTTAGTAGAATTTGGAATGCTAACTGCATTTTCATGTGCATTTATTTATGTGATTTCAGATGAATTAACTAAGGCAAGTTTGGTCGCTAAAAATCACCCATTCTTACCAGAAGCATTGCATCACGATATTTAATTTTAAGATTTAAATTTATCATTTATGAATTACCTAATAGGTCTTTTAGCCGTAGTATTCTTCTTCTTAGCTGTTTCGGTGATCACTAAGAGCATCAAATTAAACAATAAATTAAGTGGTTCGGAAAATGACGATCCTACTGTTGACAACTTCAACAATGCAAATGCCATAGGAATGTTAATTTTTTGGCTATTGTTTGTTATTATAGGTTCTTGGTCATTTCTAAATGCAAAACCAGATTTCTTACCTGTAGCTGCATCAGAGCACGGAGTTAAGACTGATAACATGTTTTGGATTTCCATGGCGGTTGTTACATTTGCTTTCTTTGTAAGTAATACCTTGTTGTTTTATTTTGCGTATAAATATCGTTTCAATAAAAACAGAAAGGCGACATTTTATCCGGTTAACCATAAATTAGAGTTGATCTGGACCGTTGTTCCAGCAATTGTCATGGCCATTTTAGTATTTACGGGTTGGAGAACCTGGAGAGATATTACCTCTCAAGCGCCAAGCAATGCAGCTGTCATCGAGTTAACGGGTCATCAATTTGGTTGGTATGTACGTTATGCCGGAGTAGATGATAGCCAATTGGGTAATGTGAATTACAAGTTAATTGACGAAACAAATAGTTTAGGTATTGATTTTACAGATAAGAATTCATTTGACGATTTTACAGCGACTGAATTACACTTACCAAAAGGTCAACCTGTTCTTTTAAAAATTAGAGCACAAGATGTTTTGCATTCCGTTTATTTGCCATTCCATCGCGTGAAGATGGATGCGGTACCGGGTATGCCAACAAAATTCTGGTTTATCCCAACGATATCCACGGATGAAATGCGTGCCAAATTAGGAAAGCCTGATTTCAATTTTAAAGTAAACTGTACTGAAGTTTGTGGACGTGGTCATTTTGGTATGTCAATCACTGTGTTTGTTGACGAGCCAGAAGATTATAAAAAATGGGTGGCTGAACAAAAGCCATTCTTAGCTACCAACCCAAGTTATTTAGACAAAGTTCCGGCTAATTTAAAGGCAAAAGCAGGTAAATATATTCCAATGGAACCTATCGCTACAGATAGCACGGAAGCAGTAAGTGTTAATTAATTAGATATAGAAATAAGAAAACAATATACAATATGTCAACAGCCATATCCACAGCAGAAGAAGTTCACACACACGACCACGATCATGATCACGAGCACGAGCATCATGAATTAGGTTTTATTCGTACCTACATCTTTTCAGAAGATCATAAGACTATTGCCAAGCAATACCTGATTTCCGGTATTTTATGGGCATTTCTTGGTGGATCACTTTCTATTTTATTCAGACTTCAATTAGGATTTCCTGAAATGTCAATGGAATGGATAAGACCATTGTTAGGTGGCTGGATTGATGAAAGTGGAAAATTAGATAAGGAATTTTATTTAGCCATGGTCACCATGCACGGAACCATCATGGTGTTCTTTGTATTGACCGCTGGTCTATCTGGAACTTTCTCAAATTTCTTAATTCCATTGCAAGTTGGCGCCCGCGACATGGCCTCAGGATTTATCAATATGTTATCGTATTGGTTCTTTTTCTTGTCTTCAGTAATTATGTTTTCATCTTTATTCATTGAAACAGGACCTGCTTCAGGAGGTTGGGTAATTTATCCCCCTTTAAGTGCATTGCCACAAGCAATGCCTGGTTCGGGATTAGGAATGACATTATGGTTAACCAGTATGACCTTTTTTATTGTTTCATCTTTAATGGGCGGTATCAATTATATCTGTACCATCATTAATTTACGTACGAGAGGTATGACATTTACCAGAATGCCATTAACCATTTGGTCGTTCTTCTTTACAGCGGTTTTGGGATTACTATCCTTCCCAGTTTTATTGTCGGCTGCATTATTATTGATTTTTGACCGTTCTTTTGGAACTTCATTTTATTTGTCTGAAATATATATCCAAGGTCAGGCATTGCCAAACGTGGGTGGTTCAGCTATTTTATACCAACATCTATTTTGGTTCCTAGGGCATCCAGAAGTATACATCGTTTTACTTCCGGCTTTAGGTATGACTTCAGAAATTATTGCAACTAATTCTCGCAAACCGATATTTGGATATAGAGCGATGATTGGTTCTATGATGGGAATTACCGCATTAGCCTTTATCGTTTGGGCGCATCACATGTTCGTAACAGGTATGAATCCATTCCTTGGATCTGTATTTATGTTCCTAACGTTAATCATTGCCGTACCTTCTGCGGTTAAAGCCTTTAATTACATCACCACATTATGGAAAGGTAATTTAGTATTTACGCCGGCTATGTTGTTTTCAATTGGCTTGGTTTCTCTATTTATTTCAGGTGGGGTGACAGGTATCATTTTAGGAAACTCCGCTTTAGATATCAATTTACATGATACTTATTTTGTTGTAGCTCACTTCCACTTGGTTATGGGTGCGGCATCATTCTTTGGTTTGATGGCTGGTGTGTACCATTGGTTCCCTAAAATGTTTGGACGTATGATGAACAAATCACTAGGGTACATTCACTTCTGGTTTACGTTTGTGGGTGTTTATATGGTATTTTTCCCAATGCATTATATTGGAATCGCAGGTTTCCCACGTAGATATTATACATTTACTGCTTTAGGAAATGATAGTATGGCCGCATTTACAGATATGAATATGTTCATCTCGATTGCTGCGATCATTACATTCGGTGCTCAAGCAATCTTTGCTTGGAATTTCTTCTATTCGATCTTTAAAGGTAAAATTGCTCCAGCTAATCCATGGAATTCAAATACATTGGAGTGGACGACGCCAATTAATCCTGAGCACGGCAACTGGCCTGGAGAGATTCCAGCAGTTTATCGTTGGCCTTATGATTATAGCAAACCGGGAGCACCAGAAGATTTTATTCCTCAAAATGTGCCTCATTCAGCTACACCAGAATCAAATTTACCTGAAGAAAACGCTGAAATAGCTCGTGAAAAAGATATTGACGGTTTATTAGGTGCTCAGAACGAGAGTTATAAACATTAATAAAATCTCATTCATACAAGATGCATCGAAATGATTTTCATTTGGATGCATCTTTTTTTTTATCCTTGTCGACGTGTTTAGAACATTTGGAATAATTTCCTTAGTTAGTATTTACCTGCTCATTTTAGCGGGTGGAATCGTACGCAGTACAGGATCGGGAATGGGATGTCCAGACTGGCCCAAGTGCTTCGGCAGAATGATTCCCCCAACTCAGGCATCTGAATTGCCCTTTAATTACCAAGAAATTTACAAAGAGAAATTGCACGGTCAGGTAGAATTTAATCCCACTAAAACCTGGATCGAGTATTTAAATAGACTTTTAGGAGCATTAACAGGTGTGTTCGTCGTCATCACAACCTACTTGGCATTCAAACAAAATAAAAAAGTATTTTATCATACGTTGGCCGCACTGATTTTAGTCGTATTAAATGCCATCCTGGGTAAATATGTGGTGGATTCATTTCTCTTGCCTGGTGTGGTCACAGCACATATGTTGTTGTCGATAGGCGTGATCTATTTTTTAATTAAAGCCTTAAACATTCATTCAAGTTCAGAGGTTAATATCATAGAAAATCGCACATGGATCATGATCAATTTATGCATTGTTTTTCTGCAAATATTATTGGGGACTCAAGTGAGGGAAAACGTGGATCATGTTATTTTGGAATTAGGAGAATCTGCTAAAACGCAGTGGGTGGACCAATTGGGTTTCATATTTGTATCCCACAGAACATTTTCATGGTTATTAGTAATTAGTCACTTCATCCTTTGGAATAAACTTAAAGACTCGACTTTACAACGATATCGACACGGAATGATGGCATTGATTGGCATTTCTTTTTTAACGGGAATTATGATGGCTTATTTTGCGTTTCCATTAGGAAGTCAAGCGATTCACTTATTCATATCGCTGGTGTTAATTGGCTTACATATTAATACATACATCAGAACCAAGGCCATAAATGTCTAGCATCAAACCCTATATTGCCCTATTGAAATCAAGGCTATCCATAACCGTGGCCTTCTCGGGTACTTTTGGGTATATATTGGCGCCCATTAAACATGAGCCATTGGGAATATTTTTAATCTCATTGGCTGGCTTTTTATTAACTGGGGCGGCCAATATCGTCAATCAATTAAAGGAGATTCCTTATGATAAATTGATGAAACGTACGGCTAATCGGCCATTGCCAACCGAAACCTTAAATTCCAAACAAGCTTCCATTTTTGGCTATATTTTAGTCATAGCAGCCTTGGCACTCCTAAGCTATTTTTCTTGGAAATCAGCAGCGTTGGGATTCCTTTCCTATCTATTGTACGGATATGTTTATACGCCACTAAAGCGCGTGGGGCCTATTTCGGTATTTGTGGGTGCATTCCCAGGCGCATTTCCGCCGATGATTGGTTGGGTTGCCGCCACGGGACATTTTGGTTGGGAACCAGGGATCTTATTTGCTATTCAGTTTTTCTGGCAATTTCCTCATTTTTGGGCGATTGCATGGGTGGCTGATGAAGATTACCAAAGGGCTGGATTTAAAATGTTGCCCAATGATGGCAAAAAAGACATAAAAACAGCTTTTACCATCATGATTTACACCTTGTTTTTAGTACCCTTAGGATTCATCCCCTATTTACTACACATGGCCGGAATCACCTCAGCGATCATAACTGTAGTAGCAGGAACTTTATTTTTATGCCAAACCTTTTATTTAATGATGCGGCCCACAGATAAGGCTGCGAAGTGGATGATGTTTGGATCTTTTTTATATTTAATTATTATTCAAATTGCCTTAATTATTGATAAAATTTAAAACATGAGTACAGAGAAAATGACCCTTGAACCTGCCGAAACCAGATCGATTAACCCTAAGGTTTTTACCATGTGGTTATTCATTGTTTCTATTCTAATGTTGTTTGCCGCATTTACCAGTGCCTACCTTGTCCGTAAGGCAGAAGGAAATTGGGTTGAATTTAAATTACCTGATCTATTTATATATAGTACGGTCGTTTTGGTATTAAGTAGTATAAGTATGCATTTTGCATTAATTTCAGCAAAAAAAGACCAATTTAATGCCCTTCGAATAAGTATTTCTATTACTTTTGTACTCGGATTGTTATTTTTAATCATGCAATTTTACGGTTGGATCCAATTAGTGGAAATGAACGTATTTTTTGTAGGCAATCCGTCGGGGTCTTTCGTGTATGTATTTTCTGGTTTGCATGGTTTACACCTTGTTTCCGGACTAATCGTTTTGACATTTGCGCTGGTCGCAGCATTTCGATTTAAGATAAATGCAAAGTCGTTGACCCAAATTAAAATTTGCACCACCTATTGGCATTTTTTAGATGCTTTGTGGCTTTATTTATTTGTATTTTTATTGATTAACAATTAAGCTATTATCTATGTCAGTTGCTCACGCTGCCCCTGCCGTTCCGGAAAAGTTATCATGGTTAGGTGGTTCTGAACCACTTAAAGCTAGTTATGGAAAACTAATGATGTGGTTTTTCTTACTATCCGATACATTTACATTTTCGGCCCTTTTGGTTACTTATGGAATGATTCGTTTCAGCCAGCCATCTTGGAAGGGAACACCCGATGATTTTTATTTTTCTACGACCCATTGGCCTATTCCAGAGAAGGTATTTGAAGCGGTTCCATTTTTACATGGGATATCGTTGCCACTGGTATTCGTTGGTATAATGACGTTCATTTTGATTGCTTCTTCAGTTACGATGGTATTAGCCGTAGAGGCAGGTCACCGTGGTGATAAAAAAGATGTAGAAAAGTGGATGTTGTGGACGATTGTTGGCGGATTTACATTCTTAGGGTCACAAGCTTGGGAGTGGGGTCACTTCATTCATGGACCTGAGGATTTATCATTTGCAGCAAAGCAATTGGTAGATGGAGTTATGACACCCATCGAAGGAGCGAATTTAGTACGTAATCCTTATGGCCCACCTGCTTTTGCAGATTTGTTTTTCTTTATTACTGGATTTCATGGTACACACGTTTTTTCGGGTGTTTTATTAAACGTACTTATATTTTTTAATGCAGCGACAGGGGTTTACCAAAGACGCGGTCATTATGAAATGGTCGAAAAAGTAGGTCTTTACTGGCACTTTGTTGACTTGGTTTGGGTATTTGTATTTACATTTTTCTATTTAGTTTAATATTTAAATCGACATATTATGGCTTCGCACGTAGCACACGAAACCTCGGAAAAAGAAATTCCAGCACCACAAACGGCGGCTATTTGGAAAACTTTTTGGATACTTTTGGTCTTAACCGCCATAGAATTCGTCATTGCATTTACCTTGCCGGCTAACACACTTCGAGTAGCTATTTTCTCTGGGATGACAATCGTTAAGGCATTTTATATCGTAGGAGAATTCATGCACCTTAAGCATGAAGTTAAAACATTGATATGGATGGTGCTCATTCCAACGTTATTCGTCGTTTGGTTATTAGTTGCCCTTATGTACGAAGGCGGACATCTTTATTGAGTTTAGACTACTGTTCCTTCTTGGGTTATGAATAAAAAGGCAATCATATTATTTGTTGTATTAATACTGCCTGTCTTTATATATTTAGGCCTAAAGACATGGGGTACAAATCATTTTGTCCTTCCTCGCTATATTCCCGCGATTGATTCCACTACAGGCGAAATCAAAATGGGCAAGCGCCTAAATCCTCGTTGGAATGAATCGGAACTCGACACCATTTTTCAAACCATTCCTGCCTTCAATCTAATCAACGAAAAAGGCCAAAAATTTTCCTCATCCAGTTTAAAAGGAAAGATTTATGTGGCTAGCTTTTTCTTTACTAGGTGTGGCACTATTTGCCCTAAAATCACGGGGCAATTATCCCGCGTACAGGATACGTTCAATAAAGATCCAGATCTGAAATTGATATCCATTTCAGTAGATCCTGCCTTTGATCATCCAGAAAAACTACAGGCTTATGCCAAAAGGTTTGATGCCAATGAAGGACAATGGACTTTTTTGACGGGAGAAAAAAAAGTGATTTATCCACTTATTTTAACAGGATTTCATGTTCCCTTAGCCGATGCATCTGAATATGATGCGGCCATAAAAAATCCTGATGAAACATTTATACACTCCGAGCGGTTAGTACTAGTAGATAAGGAGGGGGTGATCCGAGGTTTTTATGTGGGTACAGATAAAAAAGAAGTAGACCGATTGTTAGTTGAAATTAAAGTTTTAAAAACGATTTATTCAAGCGAAAATACATTATGAGCCAATTTGCCATCGAAAAAAACGCGAAAAATGATAAATTAATCAATTTGATTTCATTGGTTATTCCGATCGCCGTAGCCTTATTAATTGGCATTCAAACCAAATTACCATTGGGCGCCTGGACTAAAATGCTCCCCCATGTCATCGGATTAATCAATAGCACAACTGCCATCAGTTTGATCATTGGCTTTATTGCCATTAAAAATAAAAATATTGCAGGTCATCGAAAAGCCATGGGAATCGCATTTGCACAAGGTGGCCTATTTTTGATTTTGTATATTTTATACCACATTTCTAACCCTTCTACTTCTTTTGGGGGCCAAGGAATAATCAGACCAATTTATTATACTTTGCTTTTTAGTCACATTGGACTGTCGATTGGCGTCGTAAGACTTGTCTTATTTGCCATTTATCATGCGCTCAGCGGAGATATTCAATCTCATAAAAAAGCGGTTCGTTGGGCTTTCCCTATTTGGCTTTACGTTTCATTATCAGGAGTAGCTGTTTATTTTTTAATATCCCCATATTATGTCTAAGTATCTTGTCATTTTCTTGATGATTGGCTTTATTTTAATTGGCATAGATGCCAATGCTCAATGTGCGATGTGTAGAACAACGATAGAGAGTACCATTTCAAATGGACGTTCTAATATCGCCACCGGGTTAAATACAGGAATTTTATATTTACTTACAGCCCCTTATTTAGCGGTCGCTGTGATTGCATTCCTTTGGTTTCGCCAAAGCAAAAAAGTTCAACAAGAGCGTATTTCAAAATGGCAATTGCGCCAAAAGGTGGCCCAATTATTAGGAAAATCAGATCAATCCCAGATTGGGAATTGAGTTAGTTTGATTGTTTCGCCAAAGAAAATTTGGGTTGATTTTTCAAAAGAATCTGTGTAATCGGAAACAAAAAATTGGCGGTCCCCCGCCTTTTCCTCGTTTAATAAATCTTCTTCAATTAATATTCGTTTGATTTCATTCGCTACAATAAGCGAGGTGTCAATCACGTCAACGCGATCTTGATAAAACTGATCTATCTGTTTTTTTATCAATGGATAATGTGTGCAACCTAAAATCAAACCGTCGATGTTTTGTAAAACAGGCTGCAGTAAATATTCCTTGATAATTTGCTCTGAAATGGTGTGATTAAAAAACCCTTCCTCGATCATTGGAGCTAATAATGGGGTGGCTAAGGATTTAATGTGTATGTCCTTTCCTAGCGCCTCCGCTTTATGGGAATATATTCCAGAGTTAACGGTTTGCTTCGTGCCAATTAACCCCAGCGTTTTTCCTGACCAATGTTGGTCTAAAAATTGAATCACGGGATCGATTACATTGACGACAATCGCTTTGGTTCCCACGTAAGCTTTGACCAAATCATAGGCCGCCGCTGAAGCAGAATTACATGCGATTAAAATTAGTTTGCAATTTTTCTCCAACAAAAGGTTGCAGATTTTCACCGAATAGGCTTGAATCGCAGTGGCCGATTTATCTCCATAAGGAAGGTGTGCGGTGTCCCCAAAATAAATGATGGGTTCATTGGGCATTAACTCAGTGATGGCATGAGCGAGGGTAAGACCTCCGATTCCGCTGTCAAAAATTCCGATGGGTGAGCTGTTTGGCATAGACAATAAATTGCGTACAAAGAACGTGAATTTGAAATTGTTTTCAAACCCACGCAACCATTTCTACAAAATGCCCATCTTTGTATTCGTATTCCAAAAATAGCCACTTGACACATATTTTATCTTCCCAAACTATTGAGCGTGAATTAGTCCAAGCCTGCAAAAGGCGGGACCGAAAGGCTCAAGAGGCAACATTTAAACGCTTTGCTGGGAAAATGATGGCTGTTTGCAAGCGATATTTAGGATCAGGTCCTTTGGCTGAAGATGTATTGATGGAAGGATTCATGAAAGTCTTTATGAAGATTGA
Organism: Aquirufa sp.; assembly: GCA_044349095.1. Classification (GTDB taxonomy): domain Bacteria; phylum Bacteroidota; class Bacteroidia; order Cytophagales; family Spirosomataceae; genus Aquirufa. The sequence goes on from JBIKRO010000035.1 coordinate 20,800, forward strand.
CCTGTTTCAAGAGCAAGGAAGTTTTGAGGGATGGATTCGAAGAATAATGGTCAATGAGGCCTTAATGGCCTTGCGCAAGGAGGGGAAGATGAAATTTCAGGATACGGATTTTGGATTTGAAATAGGCCAGTTGGAGGATGCTTATATGAATTTACAGGTGGAGGAATTAAATAAATTGATCGAAAGTCTTCCCTTAGGGTATAAAACAGTATTTAATTTATATGCGATTGAAGGGTATAACCATCAAGAAATCGCGGAGATGCTAGGGATTCAAGAGGGGACATCCAAATCCCAGTTGTCGAGGGCCCGAGGCTTACTTCAACAAAAATTAAACAAATTACACGTATGAAAAATCCATCAGATAAGGACTGGAAATCCATGGAATCAGAATGGCGAGAAAAGATACAGGAAGAAATTTCCCCTGTTCCAGAGCGTCTTTGGGAAAAAATATCGCTGCAATTAGATGAGGAGCAAAAGCCAAAGGTATTTTTTATTAAAACGTGGCAATGGGTGGCGATATTGGCCGTGGCCATTGGGCTAGGCTGGCAATGGCTTTTGCCGCGGAAAGAAGAAGTGGCGCAGAAGTCGAAGTCCACGATGAAAGCCCCTATCTTGACCGCTTTACAAATTCAAAAAGAGCATACATCGAAAAGTATACCCACAGAGAAAATTAAGGTTACAAGTGTAATCATACACAGTCCGGAGAAAGGGAGCGTATCACTCGAACCTAAAACTGAAATCGACGAGCCAACAAGGCAGCATGTCGTAGTTCAACAAAGTCCTCCTCCCCCGTCAAATTTAGCCGAGGAAAAAAGAGCGGAGGAGGAAGATGTCATTTGGGTCCAAGTGAAGATTGACCCAGTACAGCCGGTTGATGAAGAAAGGCCGATTTTAACTGGAAACGCGACACAGAAAAAACGAAATTTGGGCCAATTTTTGAAAAAAATTAAACAAGTGATCAAGGGCAATCCGGGAGAGTGGAGTGAGATCAAGGAAAATTTTCATTTGGTCGCCAACAAATATGTCCAAACAGAAGAATCAATTAAGCAAAAAATTCAATTTCAATAGCATATGAAAGCAATCGTATTATTTACATGTATGTGCCTAGTATTTTCAGTGCGCGCTGAGAATACAGGCCAAGACTCCATTTTATTAAAAATAGACAAACGCAATCAGACCTTGATGGGCACAAAATCTGATAAGTCGAAGACCCTGAAAGAAGAGCTGACGCAAGTATTTGAGAAAAAGGGCTTGGTGTTAACGGATAGTTTATGGCAACAAATACGAAGTGTCATTCGAACAGATTCTGAAGGAGATAGTAGTTTATCGGTACAAGTCGGAAATAGCCGGGTGAAAATTGGCGTCATTAAATCGTTGGCAGATTATGATACCCCGAAAAAGGCAAGAAATTTGACCTATCCAAACGATGATGGCAAAATGATCAGTATTAAAAAGGATAGTCTTGGGAAAGCCCTTGTGATACATAACGATGGCAAAGAAGAAGTGCGCATTGGATTAAATGGCGTTCATGTAAAAGATGGAAAGGAGGAGGTTCATGTCGACTGGAATGGTGTTCGGGTAAAAGAATCAAATGGTGAGGAGACCCGAGTTTATTGGGGTCCAGATTCACTAAAGGCCAAACAAAAAAAGGAGAATGCCAATTTCTTCAATCGCGATGGAATGAATCTCTATTTAGGATTAAATGGATTATCGGGAGAAGTTCCGCAGATTAATTTAGCGATATATCCCATGTACTATTTACAAACAGACACTGAATTAAAGCCATTCAGTTCTAGGTACGTGAGTGTAGAATTTTCTGAGTCATTGACCCTTGTAAAAGGTAAAAAAAGTGCATTTAGGTTGGGCCTGGGAATAAGTTTTGATTGGTATAATTTCATGTTTGACCATAATCGATTGGTTCAAAAAGCAAATCAAGGGGCTATATTCCAACCCAAATTCGACGCGCAACGCAATGAAATAGCTTTAAGCAAAAATAAGTTGACCGTTTCCTACATCAATATCCCCATCATGCCACATGTGGTATTTAGTAAAAACTCGGGGGTACAAATGATTGGTTTAGGTGGATATGTGGGCTATCGAATAGATAGTTGGACTAAATCCATCGAAGAAAAAACCGAAAATTTACATAGAGTTTCTTCCAATTTTAATTTAAATCAATTCCGATACGGATTGAGGGCAGAATTCGCATTTAAGAAAATGCCGAGTTTATTTTTCAACTACGACTTAAGCCCTTTGTTTGAGAAAAATTCAAGTCCTAATCTTACTGGATTTAGTTTTGGTATTATCCTATTATAAAAATTTATCAGAAATTTTTCGGTCAGGTGTTTGCAGAAATAAAAAAATGAGGTACTTTTGCAGACTATTTCAGCAAAACGTTTCGCTGAAAGCCAAAAAAATGGGGATATACCAGAGCGGCCAAATGGGGCAGACTGTAAATCTGCTGGTGAATGCCTACGGTGGTTCGAATCCATCTGTCCCCACCATAAAATAGCCGTAACTGCCTGTTTTATAATAGATTGTAAATTAAGCGGGAGTAGCTCATTTGGTAGAGCGATAGCCTTCCAAGCTATAGGTGGCGGGTTCGAGCCCCGTCTCCCGCTCGAATAAAATAGGGTATGAAGTAAAAACGCTTCATATCTAATTTTTATTTAGTGAATCGAAAGAGATTCACAAAAGGCCGCAAGGTAATGCCTTTGTAGCTCAGTGGTAGAGCACTTCCTTGGTAAGGAAGAGGTCGGCAGTTCAATCCTGCTCAAAGGCTCTTAGCACGAAAGCGAAGGAAATAGCGAATGGCCTAATGGATAAGTACACATTTGAAACTTTTTATAACTTAATTAAGAACTAAATAATCATGGCAAAAGAAAATTTTGACCGAAGTAAACCCCACGTTAACATTGGTACTATTGGCCACGTTGACCACGGTAAAACAACTTTAACAGCTGCTATCACTAAAGTTCTTTCTGAAAAAGGTCTTGCTGAGAAAAAAGATTTCTCTTCCATTGATTCTGCTCCAGAAGAAAAAGAGCGTGGTATCACGATTAACACGGCACACGTTGAGTATTCTACGTTGAACCGTCACTATGCACACGTTGACTGTCCAGGTCACGCGGATTATGTGAAGAACATGGTTACGGGAGCTGCACAAATGGACGGAGCTATCTTGGTAGTTGCGGCTACAGATGGTCCAATGCCACAAACTCGTGAGCATATCCTTTTGGCTCGCCAGGTTGGCGTACCTCAATTGGTTGTATTCATGAACAAAGTGGATATGGTGGATGATCCAGAATTATTAGAATTAGTAGAAATGGAGATCCGTGAGCTACTTTCATTCTATGAGTTTGATGGCGATAACATTCCAGTAATCCAAGGATCTGCTTTAGGTGGATTGAATGGAGATGCTAAATGGGTAGCTACGATTGATGCTTTGATGGATGCGGTTGATAGCTGGATTCCACTTCCTAAGCGTGATGTTGAGAAGCCATTCTTGATGCCAGTTGAAGACGTATTCTCGATCACAGGTCGTGGTACTGTTGCAACAGGTCGTATTGAGACAGGTATTGTTAACTCAGGTGAGTCGGTTGATATCTTAGGTATGGGAGCTGAAAACTTGAAATCTGTTGTTACAGGTGTTGAGATGTTCCGTAAGATTTTGGATCGTGGAGAAGCTGGAGATAACGTAGGTTTATTGTTACGTGGTGTTGAAAAAACTGATATCCGTCGTGGTATGGTTATTTGTAAGCCAGGTTCTGTAAAGCCTCATACTCATTTCAAAGCAGAGGTTTATATCTTGTCAAAAGAAGAAGGTGGACGTCACACTCCATTCTTTAATAAATATCGTCCACAGTTCTATTTCCGTACAACAGACGTAACAGGAGAAATCATGTTACCTGCGGGAGTTGAGATGTGTATGCCTGGTGATAACTTAACGATTGACGTTACGTTATTGAACCCAGTAGCTATGGATAAAGGTCTTCGTTTCGCGATTCGTGAAGGAGGTCGTACTGTAGGTGCAGGTCAGGTGACTGAAATCTTAGACTAATTTTTTTAGTTGATGTAGAAAAGAGCGGTCACTGGCCGCTCTTTTTTTTGCCTCTTATCAAAAATATACCTATGAAAAAATTATTATTCTTTTTGTTATTCATTTCCTACGCGGGAATGGCACAGGAATTTTACGAAATCAGAACTTATCAAATGAAGTTCGGTGGGAAAGTGGGGATTTTGGAAAATTATTTATCTAAGGCATTGATTCCTGCTTTAAATAAATACGGTGTTTCAAAAGTGGGTGTGTTCAAGGATTATGGAAAGCCGGAGCCGGCGATTGTTGTAGTAGCCATTCCATTTGCGTCATTAGCCGCTTATGCTGGATATAAAGATGCGTTGGAAAAGGATTCGGAATACCAACAAGCCGCTTCCGCCTATTTTCAGCAGGTAGGATTCGATAAGCCGATGTTTGAGAAAATTTCTATTTACTTAGCCAAGTCATTTGCTGGACATCCTGCGTTGACTTTACCTAATAAGCAAGCGAGCAGAATTTATGAATGGAGAACCTATGAAGCCTATAATGAAGATGCACTTAAGCGTAAAATAGCCATGTTTAACGATGCGGAATTAGCTGTTTTCGATAAAGTAGGTTTGCATAATGTGTTTTTCGGTGAAGTACTAGCTGGGGAAAATACACCTTGCTTGAGTTACATGGTTTCATTTGAAAACATGGCTGAGCGGGATGCCAATTGGGCTAAATTTGGGGCTGATCCAGATTGGAAAAGAATTTCGGGAGATGCAAAATATGCCAATAGTCATTCGCGTACGGTACGTAAATTCTTGGAACCCACAAGCTATTCACAATGGTAGGTAGGCTTTAATTAAATAAGGAGGTTTGTTAATTATGATTTTTTACCTAAATTTGCAATCCTTTCTACGGGCATAGTATAATGGTAGTATGCAGGTCTCCAAAACCTTTGGTCAGGGTTCGAATCCTTGTGCCCGTGCAATGTAATAATTTAAAAACCGGAAATCCGGTGAAAATATGAGCAGTATAACATCTTTGATTAAGGAATCTTGGGTAGAAGTAACGGAGAACGTTACTTGGCCTAAGTTTACTGAACTCCAATCAAGTTCTATTTTGGTTTTGGTTGCATCATTAATTTTTGCCTTATTGGTAGGAGTTGTTGATTTAGCCTTTAAAACTGGATTGGATTTATTTTATAGTTCATTTTAAATTAGGGTTTAGGCCCGTCCTTAACAAACAACAATTGCCATGGCAGAGACTAAATGGTATGTTTTGAGAGCAATTTCAGGACAAGAAAAAAAGGTGAAAACGTATATGGAGAACGAATTAGCGCGCCAAGGTGTGTCTGATGCAGTTCCTCAGATATTAATTCCGACAGAAAAAATTTACGAAATTCGTAAAGGCAAAAAGGTGATTCGCGAGAAAAACTTATTTCCAGGATATATTATGGTTGAAGCAGATTTAGCTGGAGAGGTTAGTCATATTTTGACTTCTACTCCAGGGGTAATCGGCTTTTTGCAAACGACCAATGAGGTAATCGAGGAAGAGAAGATTGAGGGAGGAAAAACTAAAAAAGTGAAGGTTAATGTAAAAAGACCTATGCCGATTAACCAAACGGAAGTAAATCGTATTTTAGGTAAAGTTGATGAGTCTGCAGCCATCGAAGAATTTGCATCGGTTACCTTCATCAAAGGGGAAACTGTTCATGTCATCGACGGGCCATTTGCTACTTTTGAAGGAACGATTGAAGAAATTCATGAGAATAGCAAGAAGCTTTCTGTTATGGTGAAAATATTTGGCCGTAATACGCCACTGGAATTAAATTACTCTCAAGTAGAAAAATAGATTTCAATTTATCATTGAAAAAAGTCCTGAATAAAAATTCAGGACTTTTTTTTGTGTAAAGTATTTGCAAATTAGAATAAAAGCCCTAATTTTGCAGTCCGTTTAAAAAGCGGCAATTTCTGTTTTGAAAATTTCAAAAGGGGATTGGGCCTGATCGTAATGTTACACGGGAGGGTCACTCGGAGGGGAATCAGATAAGGAGCTTCCACCCTTATTGGCAGATAAACCTCTAATTCACTAAATAAACGATGTTTTAACATGGCAAAAGAAATAGCTGGCTACGTAAAGCTTCAATGCAAAGGTGGCCAAGCCAATCCTTCACCACCCATCGGTCCTGCATTAGGTTCGAAAGGATTAAATATCATGGAGTTTTGCAAGCAGTTTAATGCAAGAACTCA
>JBIKRO010000036.1:0-26735 GCA_044349095.1 Aquirufa sp.
AATAAAATGTAAAACCTCCTCCGATTATTGATAATAACAGATAAAAATAAGATTCATTTTTCATATTAATTGATTGATTTTAAGTGTTTTACCTCTAAATTCTAATGCTTCTCCTACCCTTTTTCCTTTAAGTAATTGGCCTATCGGAGAATTAAGGGATATTGCGTAGATGATCTCCGAATTGATTTCAATCTTTCCTATGCCGATCGATAAATAATAAATGCCTTGGTTTGTTTCGATTAAACCACCTAAATCAACGATTGGATAGGCACGATTTAGATTAATCTTTGACAAAAGGTTTATATGGTTTTTATACTGATCAAGGGTCGCACTTATTTTGTCCATTTCTCTTTGCATCATTTCCCTACCCGTCTCAAATTTGTCTCCCGCACTACTTTTGGTATCTGAATCACGCGACTCTTTCGCTAATTCATAATCCCTTGTGGCTTGAAGGATGGAATTAGTCAATAATTTTAAAATGGTTTCGTGTATTTCTACCTTTGAAATTTGCATAATTTTAATTCTTTAGAAAATTATCAATAAATTCGCGAATGACCTATTTTTCACCGACAGACCTCATCATTAATCCAGACGGAAGTACGTATCATTTACATATTCGTCCAGATCAATTGCCTTATAGAATAATCATGGTGGGTGATCCTGAACGAGTTCCTTTTGTTTCCAAATATTTCGATAAAATAGACTTCAAGATTCATAAGAGGGAATTTGTTAGCCATATTGGCCAATTTCGAAATCAGTCGATTGGCGTGATTTCATCCGGAATTGGAGCCGACAACGTTGAAATTGTCATGAATGAATTAGACGCGTTGGTCAATATTGACTTTAAAACTCGCTTTGCAAAGGATCAAAAAATATCCTTAGAATTAATTCGAATCGGTACTTCCGGTTCCATTCAAGAAGATATTCCTGTGGACTCGTTTTTGGTGTCCAAAGCGGCTATTGGTTTTGATAATTTGGCCCAATTTTATGGTTTTGAATCCACCAATATGTTGGCAAATGACGCGCTAAGTTTATGGTGCCAACAAATCAACTACACGCTTCCTGTATATGGCGCGAAAGCTAGTGAAAAATTAATCAAGCAATTTTCGTCCATTTCACAACATGGGTTTACCTTAACAGCACCTGGTTTTTATGCACCTCAGGGTCGAACTGTCAGAATGAAATCTTTGTTGCCTGATTTTTTACTGGATGTTTCCAAAACTAATTTTGAAGGTGAAATGATTACGAACATAGAAATGGAAACAGCGGCTTATTATGCCTTTTCAGCTTCTCTTGGGCATGAAATGATTTCTTTGAACGCTATTTTGGCTAATCGCTTGACACATGAATTTTCCAAAAATCCCGAAGGCCAAATTAAGCAATTGATTGAGTTGACCTTAGATTTAATTGCATAACATAATCATCCATGACGTACCCCTCCCCTATGTCAAGAATGAGCTCCTCGATGATTATAAAGCCCATTTTTAGGTAAAATTGGACCGCTGAATTATTTTTATTCACGTTTAGAATGATGCTTTCCCTTTGATTTTTTAAGGTCCAATCCTGAATATATTGGATAATTTTTCGTCCTAACCCTTTTTGTTTTTGCGTGGGATCTAAATAGAGTTTATGCAGTTTAACATTTTGCTCGTTTAAAATTTCAACGGCAAAATAACCAATGGTTTCTTGGCCTAGGTCAACCATAAAAAATTCAATTTTCCCATTAATTTGATTTTCTAATGTGCGGCTATTATACATTAAATCGAGCATATAGAGGGTTTGTTGCTCAGTTAAAATATGGTCATAGGTTGGCCTCCAAGCTTTTTCTGCGATTTCTTTAATGATAGGTATATCAGATAATATTGCTTTCCTAATCTTCATGCGTCTAAATTATGCTTGCAAATTTGTAAATTGCGTTCAAATATAAAAGTTATGAGCCAAGAAAAGCCACTTATTTTAATTGCCAATGATGATTCAATTTATTCTAAGGGAATTCGTGTTTTAGTTGAAATTATGTCTGAAATGGGAGAAGTAGTTGTGGTCGCACCAGATACGCATCAATCAGGAATGGGACATGCCATTACCTTAGGTTCCCCGCTTCGTGTGAGTAAAACATCTGATTTTGGTCCCAATATTCTTTCTTATAAATGTTCTGGTACGCCTGCCGATTGCGTGAAATTTGGCAAGCATCAAATATTAAAAGGAAGGAAAATTGATTTAGTCGTTTCAGGAATTAATCACGGTTCCAATGCTTCCATATCTGTTTTATATTCAGGAACTATGTCTGCGGCCATCGAAGCTGCTATGGAAGGGATTCCGGCCATTGGTTTTTCTTTATGCGAATTCGGTGCCGATGCGGATTTTAGTCATTGCCACGATTACATTATCAAGATATGCCAACAAGTTTTAGTTCATGGTTTACCTAAAGGATTGACTTTAAACGTTAATTTTCCCGCTAAGTCTGAGATTCCTTTGAAAGGCATTAAAGTTGCCAAACAAGCCAATGCCGTTTATAGAGAGTTTTTTGAGGAACGTAAAGATCCGTATGGCCAATCCTATTATTGGATGGATGGAAATTTGGAAAATGATGATTTGAATAATAATACGGATCTCGATGCCCTTTCTGATAATTTTGTCAGCATTGTACCTGTCAAGTACGATTTAACGGATTATGCGGAGTTAGCATTGATGAAATCTTGGGACCTTTAATAAACTCACCACGCTAAGGCAATCTTTTATTTCTCCATTATTTGCCATTTCGATTGCTTCGGTCAAATGTATTTTTTTAATTTCTAGCTTTTCGGTATCCTCTGGACTCGATTCGTTTTGACTTAATTCTGTGGCCAAATACATATATGCTTTTTCATCAGTGACTGAATTACTTAGAAAAATATCACCCATTAATGTCCACTTTTTAGCTCGCAAGCCTGTTTCCTCTAGAAGTTCTCTTTTAGCTGCTTCCAATGGATCTTCTTGATCTGAAATTAAACAACCCCCTTCTGGTAATTCCCATGAATAGGCATCAATCGTATATCGATGTTGGCCTACTAGATAGACATGATTCTCATGATCCAAAGCCACAATAGATACCGCTATGTTTTTAAAGCATACTTTTCCATAAATACCGGGGTTGCCATTTGGGTTGATCACCTCATGGTGTTCAATTTTAATCCAGGGATTTTCATACTTTGTGGTATTACTTAATGTCTTCCAGGGATTCTCTTTATTTTCCATGTTACAAAAATAGTATCTTTGTACACTTTTTTAATCAAGAATGAAGCAACGTTTAATCATTTTGTCATTTTTAGTCAGTTTAGCCATCATGGGGGCTAAATTTTATGCCTATTATGCGAGTGGTTCTACAACCTTATTGACAGATGCGCTGGAGTCTATTGTCAATGTTGTTGCGGCGGCATTTGCCTATTATTCCATCTACTTAGCTTCGCAACCTCGTGATTTAAATCATCCGTATGGGCATGGAAAAATTGAATTCTTTGCATCGGGTTTAGAAGGCGTTTTAATTTTATTAGCCGCCATGTATATATTTTTACATGCATGGCAACATTTATATGCACGTCCAGAGTTAACAAGGTTAGACCTTGGGATTGTTATTTCTTTAAGTTCGGCTACGATCAATGGTATACTTGGATATTATTTAGTTAGCCAAGGAAAATCGTCCCATTCTCCTGCTATTGTGGCAGATGGCAAGCATCTTAAACTCGACGCATTGAATGGGGTTTTTGTTGTCGTGGCTTTGGTTATTACCTATGTGACCAATTTATTTTGGATTGACTCCATTGCCTCATTAATTTTTGCCTCGGTGATGTGCTGGCAAGGCCTTAATTTAATTCGCGAGGCGATAGCAGCTTTGATGGACGAGACAAATCCGGAGGTATTTCAAAAGGTAATTCAGTGGATTGTTTCCAATAAAAAACAAGAATGGATTGATTTACATAATTTGAGAGTCCAACAATATGGAGGAGATTTACATATTGATTGCCATTTAACGCTACCTCGATATTGGGATTTAAACCGCGTGCATGATGAAATTCATGAATTTGAGGTCACCATAGGCCAAGTTTTACCCACGGATATTGAGATATTTGTACACGTAGATCCGTGTTTAGATGAGTGCTGCCAACATTGTCCAATGGCCAACTGTCAAATTAGGCGACACGAGTTTATCAAAGAAATAGAATGGAATAAAGTTAATTTAGCTTTGAATCAAAAGCACTTTAATGATCATGGATTAAGCTCTTAGATCTCCCATTCCACCATCTACTTTTAAAATCTGACCCGTAATCCACGTATTTTCTTGATTTAATAGGAAAAAAGCCATATTCGCAAGGTCTGACGGTTGGCCCACTCGCCCTAATGGATGCCTTTTCCCTGCAGCTTCGATTTTTTCATCACTGCTTAATAAGGCATTGGCTAATGGAGTCTGAGTTAAACTAGGTGCTATTGCATTGACTCTTATTTTCGCACTCGCTAGCTCAGCGGCAAGTGATCTAGTTAATCCTTCTATGGCTCCTTTAGAGCTAGCAATGGAAGCATGAAATCCCATTCCTGTTTGAACGGCCACCGTACTGAAAAGTACAATGGAAGCATTTGCAGATGCTTTCAATGCGGGTAAAAATCCTTGAATTGCTTTAACCGCCCCAAGCACATTTACCTGAAAATCTTTTTCAAAATCGGCTGTCGTTAAGCGATGAAAAGGTTTTAAGTTGATACTTCCTGGACAATAAACGAGTCCGTCGATAGGTCCTGAAACCTCACTAAAGATACCTTCATTCGACTCTAAAGCATCAAATTTAATATTATCAACACCATTGAAATCGCAAGGGTTTCTGGATAAATTGACAACTTGATGACCTTGTGAAATTAATTTTGACACAACGGATAAACCTATCCCTTGGCTTCCACCTACAACAATATATTTACCCATTTTATGAATGAATCGATCCTAAAAATTCTCTTTTTGTATTTTCTTCTTGGAATTTACCTCCATAATAAGAAGTAATGGTAGATGTCGCATCGTCTTTTACGCCTCTAGAGGAAACACAAAGATGTTTGGCATCAATAAAAACGGCCACATCATCACAAGCTAATACATTTTGTAAATGCTTGGCAATTTGAATGGTTAGCCTTTCTTGTACCTGAGGTCTTTTGGCAAAATATTGAACAATTCGATTCAATTTAGAAAGACCAATTACTTTTCCTGAAGAGATATAAGCGATATGTGTTTTGCCTACGATGGGTACAAAATGATGTTCACAATTTGAGTAAAAACTGATGTTTTTCTCAATTAACATCTCATTGTAGCCATATTTATTTTCAAACAAGGCTACTTTTGGTTCATTTTTAGGATTTAAACCACTAAATATTTCTTCAATATACATTTTAGCCACTCGGTTAGGAGTGCCACTTAAAGAATCATCCGTTAAATCAAGTCCCAGTGTGAGCATGATTTCTCTAAAATGTCCTTCGATTTTTTTAATTTTTTCAAGATCAGAAAGATCAAATGCATCCTCCCTCATAGGCGTGTCTATAGAGGTGGCTACATGATTATCACCAATTTCTTCATCGGTTAATAAGAAGCGATCGGAATCAATAAGCAGGGAATTCAACGAAATTTCGTTCTGTTTCATATAATCTAATTTTTAAGTCTAATTCAGCGGCAATTTTTACTCGTAATTTATGATAGATAACCACAGCTATATTTTCTGCTGATGGATTTAAATTTTTAAACTCTGGTACATCTAAATTCAAATTCTTGTGATCAAACTTTTTAACCACTTCTTCTTGGGCTAAAACGGATAAATCTTTCATATCTATGACATAACCCGTTTCCGGATTAATTGTTCCCGTAATTTGAATTATTAATTCGTAGTTATGTCCATGGTAGTTGGCATTATTACATAAACCAAATATTTCCTTGTTTTTCTCTGCTGACCAATCGGGATTATGTAACCGATGGGCTGCATTAAAATGTTCTTTTCTGAAAACGCTAATTTTTGGTGACATCATTATTTTGAAAAATCTTATAAATTTAATGTAGTATTTTAATTAAATTTCAATTCTATATCTTAAAACCTAAAATAAAATAAATGAAACGAAGGAAATTTTTATCTAATTCCCTTATTTATTCCTCTTCTACAGCACTCTTTCCTACATTTTTAAAAGGATTACCTACCGAACAAACAAAAGTGCGTTTAGGTTTCATCGGAGTAGGACTTCGCGGTCAAAATCATTTGGAAATGGCCATGTATCGTTCAGATGTGGAAATTGTCGCTATTTGTGACATAGATCCTAAGGCCATAGCCATCGCAAATAAAATGATTTCAGATAAAGGTAGGCCTTCTCCTGCAATCTACGGCAAGAATGAGCAAGATTTTGAAAACTTAGCAAAGCGATCGGATATTGACGGAGTCGTAATCGCCACCCCTTGGGAATGGCATGTGCCTATGGCTTTGGAAGTAATGAAACAAGGTAAATACGCAGGTGTAGAAGTATCCGCAACGGTGAAATTACAGGAGTCGTGGGATTTGGTCAATATGTTTGAAAAAACAGGGTCCCACTGCATGATTTTAGAAAATGTATGTTATCGAAGAGATGTGTTAGCCACGTTAAATATGGTTCGTCAAGGTATGTTTGGCTCGCTAAACCATGTTCAATGCGGATATCAACATGACCTAAGAGAAGTAAAATTCAATAACGGGACGCAGGCGTATGGTGGTGGCGTTGAATTTGGAGAAAACGGATTTTCGGAAGCGAAATGGAGAACCCAACATTCTGTAGACCGTAATGGTGATCTTTATCCCACCCATGGGCTCGGCCCTGTGGCCGAAATGCTAAACATTAATCGCGGAAACCAATTTGCTTATTTGACATCCATGGCTACCCCTTCTCAAGGACTACATGAATATATTGTCAAAAAAGGGGGAGCAAATCATCCTAATGCTAAAGTAAATTTTAAATGCGGCGATATAGTTCAAACCATGATCAAATGTGTTAATGGTGAAACCATCTTAATTACGCATGATACAAACTCTCCTCGCCCCTATTCCTTAGGTTTTCGGGTTCAAGGAACAAAAGGATTGTGGATGGAAGACAATAAATCCATTTATATTGAAGGAGTTTCGACCAAAGCCCATCGTTGGGACGACGCGAAACCCTATTTAGATAAATATGACCATCCGCTTTGGAAGACTCATTTTACTGATGCGGAAAATGCAGGCCATGGTGGAATCGATTATTTCGTCCTAAGAGGGTTTATTGAAGCGATTAAAAATAAGGTAGCCCCTCCTATCGACGTATATGATGCAGCGGCATGGTCAGCCATCGCTCCTTTATCCGAGCAATCCATTGCTAAAAATTCTGCTTCCATCAAAATACCTGACTTCACCAGAGGTAAATGGAAGACAAATAAACCTATATTTGCACTAAACGACTCTTATTAAAAACGTATGACAACTAACTCTAAATCTTCGAATGGCCCTTTAATGATAATCGGGATACTTTTTTTTGTATTCGGTTTTATTACCTGGGTTAATTCAGTTTTGATTGCGTTTTTTAAAGATGCATTCCAACTAAATAATTTTGATTCCCTACTAGTCACTTTTGCCTTTTTCATTTCTTATTTTGTCATGGCGATTCCCTCTTCTTGGGTATTAGCTAAAACAGGATTCAAAAGAGGAATGTCCTTGGGATTATTATCTATGGCTATAGGGACTCTTTTGTTTATTCCTGCCGCTAAAATGGCTAATTATCCGATGTTTCTATTTGGTCTTTTTGTCATAGGAACCGGATTAGCACTATTACAAACCGCTTCAAATCCCTATGTGACCATCTTGGGCCCAAGTGAATCAGCAGCTAAAAGAATTTCTGTGATGGGAATTTGTAATAAAGTAGCAGGAATTTTAAGCCAATTTATTTTTGGAGGCTTGTTCCTTTCTAATGGATTAGTTGGCAACGAAAAGCTTAAAACGGTGATTACCCCATATGGAATTATGACCGTTATTCTGATCTTATTAGCCATTTGGGTTTGGTTTTCTAGTTTGCCAGAAGTAGAAGCCGAAGAAATAAAACAAGAAAATGACTCTGTAAAAGATAGCGTTTGGTCTTATCCTAACCTTGTTTTAGGCCTAGTTGCTTTCTTTTTATATGTTGGCGTAGAAGTTATCGCTGGAGATACCATCATTAATTACGGAGTTTCACAAGGTTTCGATCAAGATGTAGCTAAAATTTTCACTACTTATACACTTTATGGTATGTTAGCCGGTTATATCGTTGGAATTCTTTTTATTCCAAAATACTTAAGCCAACAAAAAGCTTTGAACTATTCAGCCATTTTAGGGATTGTTTTTTCTATCGGTACTATTTTCTTTACAGGCTTTACTTCGGTGTTGTGTTTAGCGTTATTGGGATTAGCCAATGCTTTAATGTGGCCAGCTTTATGGCCTTTAGCGATTCAAGGATTAGGCAAATTCACTAAATTAGGTAGCGCTCTGATCATTATGATGATTTCTGGAGGAGCTTTGTTGCCCTTACTTTATGGAAAGATTGCGGATCAAATTGGTGATACCCAAAAGGCTTATATGATAATGATCCCTTGCTATATTTTTATTTATTTTTATGCAACAATTGGGCATAAAAAGAGTTCTTGGTAATATAATCATTATTTTAGAGCCTCATCTGATGATATATTTGATGAGGCTTTTTTGTAAATTTGGTTTTAATATAAAGTATGTCAACGGATTCGTCTATTTTAAAATTAATTTCTGACGGTAATAAGTATGCAGATTCACTTGTGGCATACAAAAGAAGGGCGACCATTCCAGTAGAGGTGGGTCAGGTTTTCATAGGTTCCGATTTCCCAATTCGCATTCAATCAATGACCACGGTGGATACCATGGACACTCAAGGATCCATCGATCAGTCCATCCGAATGATCGATGCAGGTTGTGAAATCGTTCGAATTACCGCTCCATCTGTGAAGGAAGCTCAGAATTTAGAAAATATACGAAAAGGTCTTCGTTTAAGAGGATATCAAACTCCGCTAGTGGCAGATATTCACTTTACACCTAATGCAGCAGAATTAGCCGCTCGGATCGTAGAAAAAGTGCGTATAAACCCAGGGAATTACGCGGATAAAAAACGTTTTGAGGTCATTGATTATACAGATTCATCATATCAATCGGAATTAGAAAGAATTCGAGATAAATTTTTGCCTTTAGTAAAAATTTGTAAAGAATACGGTACAGCCATGCGTATTGGAACGAATCATGGTTCTTTATCTGACCGTATTTTAAGTAGATATGGTGATACTCCTTTGGGTATGGTCGAATCTGCGTTAGAGTTTTTACGTATCTGTGAGGATGAAAATTATTATAATATCGTTTTATCGATGAAGTCTTCCAATACCCAAGTGATGGTGGAAGCATATAGACTTCTTAGTAAAAAATTAGAGGAAGGGGAATTCAAAGCTTATCCTTTGCATTTGGGAGTAACTGAGGCTGGCGAAGGAGAAGATGGTCGTATTAAATCGGCCGTGGGCATCGGTACTCTATTAGAAGATGGCCTAGGAGATACTATTCGTGTTTCTTTAACAGAAGATCCTGAGTTGGAAATTCCTGTAGCGCAAGAAATGGTTCGTCGATTACAGAATAGATCTAGTAAATCTTACCCCATTCTTCCATGGAAAGGAAAGACTGATTCATTTGACTCTCCTATTCACCCATTCTATTACGAAAGACGTCATTCAACTGAAGTTTTAAATTTCGGTGGCAAGCAAGTGCCGCGTGTCATTGCCGATTTTTCTTCGTTGGCGGAATTGTCAATGAACGATTTGAAATCCATAGGTCACTTTTATTTACCAGAGCCAGATAAATGGGCTATGAATGATTTAGGGGCTGATTATATTTTTACCGGAGATCAGAATATTTCGTTTATGCTTCCAAATGGATTAAGGCAAATTCAATCCGCTTCCGTTTGGTTGGCGCATCAAATAAACACAATATATCCACAGTTTACCTGGGATGAGTGGTGTGAGTACACGAGTAAGCATCCCAACATTAATTTCATTAAAATGCATGCGGCTAGTCTTATTGACGACCTAAGCATTTTAAACAAGTTAAAAATTGAGAAAAATGTAGTTATTATTTTATACTCCTTAAATGAACATAAAATGCCGGAAATACGTCGCGCATTTTTTGATTTAATAGATCATTCCATTGAACATCCTGTGATTATTCAATTGGACTACCAGGATGTAACAGATGAGCAATTACAAATTTATGCACCCACCGATGGAGGGGCTTTGCTAGTTGACGGATTAGGAGATGGAATTATGATATCCACATCAGGTTTGAAAAACTCCTTTTCGCTTCGTAATTCTATTAGTTTTGGTACGTTACAGGCTAGTCGGGTTAGGATATCAAAAACGGAATATATTTCATGCCCTTCCTGTGGAAGAACTTTATTTGATCTTCAAGAAACTACGGCTAAGATTCGCCAAGTTACTGATCATTTAAAGGGAATTAAAATAGGCATAATGGGTTGTATCGTTAATGGGCCTGGGGAAATGGCAGATGCAGATTATGGGTATGTAGGAACAGGAAAAGATAAAATAGCGCTGTATAAAGGCCAAAATGTTATAAAAAAATCAGTGCCGGCTCATTTGGCCGTTGACGAATTAATCCAACTTATTAAAGACCATGGCGACTGGAAGGACGCCCCTGAAAACTAATATCATGAGCAGACTTAAAGAACAATTTAATCTAACCGAGGTCTTTACGTATTTTGTTAGAGTATTTAAAAAACCTAAGCCAGGTGCACCTACTAATTTTAATATTAGAACCATGCACACGATTAATAAAATATCGATCGTGATGTTTTTATTTTGTGTGTTGGTTATGCTTTACCGAGCCTTTCTTCGCTAATTAACGAAGCCCAAATTTACACCAATTGACCTGAGCGTATTTTAATGCCTTTTTGTCGTTAGTTTTGCTCTTCACGTAATCGCATAAATATTGGTATTCTTTGGGACCAGGAGCATTGGGTAAAACATTAATTAAATTTTGAATTACTTTAATTCCTGCAGCCGCATTTTTTTGCTGGAAATACAGATTGCTTTCAGCTAGCCACGTTCTTCTGATAATACCGCCGGGATCCATTCCTGTCGTTTTCATTTGATTTTTTATCTTCGAAATACTTTTAGAATTCAAATTATTAATTTGAGAGGTTAGCACAATTTGAAAGATGTTTTCATGAATCATCCGAACCATATTCGGGTCAAATGCTTTGTTATAATCAGGTAAATGAGTGACAAAATAATCAAATAATTCATTGTCATGGTTCATCATGACCGTTTGAAGAATATTTAAGGTGCTTTGGGTCACGTATTGGTTTGTTGGCAATACCTTGGCATATTCATTAATCATCTTAATATTGGTCAAAGTATCCCCCATGATGCGCGCATATTGGGCATAGTTTAATAAAAATGCAGGATTTCGATCACCTGATTTAAACCTCACGGAAAAACTACCTACTTGTTCTTGAGGATTAGCTGCTTTTTGGCCAATTAAGTTGACGCTAATGACTGAATTGTCTTTTTCGCCAAAAGCTTTTACTTGGACTACCTTCATCGTTTTAGGTTCAAAAAAAATGAAAGTTGGCGTGGCATTAAGAATAATCTTATACTTTTTAAGTACCGCCAGATTATCAGGGTTATTGACATCCAACTGGAAGTTTATGAAATTAGTGTTATAAACTTTGCCAACTTGTGGTTGAGCAAAGGTTCCTTTGAACGCCATGCAAACATGGCAATCGGGTGCGTAGGCCTCAACAAAAAGTAATTTATTTTGTTGTTTGGCTGCATTGACCGCCGCATTGAAATTACTTGTTTTAATAAAATTAATCCCTTTTTGTCCCCAAGATTGGTGACTTATAGCGATTATAAGAATAATTAGTTTAATGAATTTCATCGTCTTTTATTTAGCACCCTTTTCAGCTTCTAATATTTCTTTTTGTAAATGCGACGACAGAGTGCGACACACTTGCTCTATTTCTTTTGAAAAATATTGATCCCCAGTAGCTTGTAGAGATGCTTCTGATACCGTTCCCATAATCTCAATAAAAAAACGTTTCATTTCCAAGACCTCCATGTCTTTTGTCCATAAGGGCAAAGTCAATGTGCCTTTATGATATGGATCCCATGTCGCCACTAATATGGCTTTGGTTTCTTCTATTCCCTCATTCGGGTTGTCGGTAGCAGACCATGTAATATTTTCGGGGATATTTTGATCATCCAACTGGATTTTAAAATTTATTTCTGAGTGTTTCATTTATTATGGGTGCTTTTTCAATTCTTGGGTGTTATTCAATCCCAAATAATCCGTATTTTCGTACAAAAGTAAGAAAACTTAATGGTTCGAGCAGAAATTATTACAATTGGGGATGAGATTCTTTATGGTCAAATATTGGACACTAATACCCAATGGATCAGTTTTGAGCTAGATAAATTAGGGATTAAAACGATTCGTAAATCTTCCGTAGGTGATTCTGATGAAGAAATAACGGCGATTCTTAGCGAATCTAAATCTAGGGCAGATGTTGTTTTCATTACAGGTGGCTTGGGGCCAACAAAAGATGATTTAACGAAAAAAGTATTAGCTGATTTCTTTCATTGCGAGCTGGAGTTGAATGAGGATGCCTTAAAAGATGTTACTGAATTTTTCCTCAAACGTGGGCGTGAGTTATCAGATATTAATCGAGGTCAAGCACTTTTGCCAACCAAAGCACAGTTTATTCCTAATAAGCAAGGCACAGCGCCCTGTATGTGGTTCGATGAATTTGGTGTGATATGGGTTTCGATGCCTGGAGTTCCTTTTGAGATGAAGGCCATTATGGAAAATGAAGTTATTCCAAAATTGGTATCACATTTTAATACCCCTGTAATTTATCATAAAGTAATTAAAACGATTGGTATAGGTGAATCCTATTTATCTGATTTAATTCAAGATTGGGAATTATCACTTCCAAAACATATTAAACTAGCCTATTTGCCTTCCCTTGGTATTGTGAAGCTTAGACTTACAGCTTTTGGAGATGATCTTGAAATATTAAAAGCGAATGTAGAATCTCAAATTGCTCTTTTACGCCCCATGATTGATTCCTATATTTTTGGATATGAAAAGGATGAAATTGCGGAGGTTGTGGGCCAACTATTACTAAAAAATAAGGCTACGATTGCTTTGGCAGAAAGTTGTACTGGAGGACATTTATCTCATCAATTCACCCAAATTCAAGGTTGTTCCGATTATTTTATCGGGGGGGTGATTTCATATTCTAATGAGATTAAAAAAGAAATTCTGCATGTTTCAGATTCTATTTTAAATATAGATGGTGCAGTAAGTGAATCTTGTGTAACTGCTATGGCTAAATCCATTAGAGAAAAATTTAAAACGACGTATGGAATGGCCACTTCTGGGATTGCTGGCCCAGCGGGCGGAAGTGTTGAAAAACCGGTAGGAACCGTCTGGATTGCTCTTGCCTCTGAAGAAGAAGTAATTACAAGTAAGCTACAATTAGGCGGGAGTCGAATGCAAAATATACATATGACCTCTTTAAATTCATTGAATTTGATTAGGCGATATTTATTAAAAGATTTATCTTAGAATTATGGCTATAACGGAAATTATCATGCCCAAAATGGGCGAAAGTATCATGGAAGCTACTGTTTTAAATTGGTTAAAACAGCCTGGTGATTATGTAGAAGCAGATGAATTTATTGTCGAAGTAGCCACTGATAAAATTGACACCGAGGTACCTTCTCCTATAGCGGGGTATTTGAAAAAAGTTTTAGTTCCTGTAGGTAGTATCGCTGAAATTGGCAAGCCTATCTGTATAATAGACGCCGTTATTACCCAAGATTCGAGTTCTTCAGTAATTAACAATGAATCCAATTCTATCATTGAAGATCTGACTCTTTCTAATTTAACAGATCTTTCATTGGGTAATTTTAACTCAAATTCGGGTCAATCTAATCCTTGGATTTCGCCGTTGATAAAGCAAATATGCCAACAAGAAAAAGTATCTCAGCGTGAATTAAGTGAAATTGTAGGCTCAGGTTTAGATAATCGAGTGACTAAAAAGGATGTATTGAATTACATTGCCATTCGTAATTCAAAAAGAGTCATAGCTTCAGGTACCTTAAGCCAAGGAACTGGTTTACGTTTACCGGGTGATGAAGTTTTTGAAATGGATCGAATGAGGAAAATGATTTCCGAAAGAATGCTCGATTCCAAAAGGATTTCTCCCCATGTCACATCTTTTCTAGAAACAGATATGACTGCTATGGTTCAATGGCGTGAAACAAATAAAACCATATTCCAAGATAAATACAAAGAGCCTATTACCTATACACCTTTATTATTTATGGCGACTGCTTTGGCTATTAAGGATTTCCCCGGAATGAATATATCCGTGGAAGGAAATTTCATAGTCCAACATGCCCAAATAAATATTGGTATGGCAGTGGCATTGCCTAACGGTAATTTAATTGTACCCGTTATTCATGAAGTGGATAAGTTGTCTTTAGTCGATTTGACTAAAAAAGTGAATGATTTGTCAAACCGCGCAAGGTTAAATAAATTAAAGCCTGCCGACTTAGAAGGGGGTACATTTTCAATTTCTAACATTGGATCTTTTGGTAATTTAATGGGAACACCTATCATCGTTCAGCCTCAAGTGGGTATTTTGGCTTTTGGTTTAATTGAAAAAA
The DNA here is from genome assembly GCA_044349095.1 of Aquirufa sp. Taxonomy (GTDB): domain Bacteria; phylum Bacteroidota; class Bacteroidia; order Cytophagales; family Spirosomataceae; genus Aquirufa. Next base: position 14,783 of record JBIKRO010000036.1, read on the forward strand.
AGGCTTCAGTAGTGAGTCGGCCAGAAGGCGATTCAATTGAAGTACGTCAAAAAATGTTTATCTCACACTCCTACGACCATCGAATTATTGACGGTAATTTAGGAGGAGGTTTCTTGAAACGAGTATCTGATTACCTAGAGAAATTTAACTACCCTGAAGAAATATAAAAAGCCCTTGTTAAAGGGCTTTTGAATAGTTTAAAATTTAGCGTCTGCCGGCTTAATATTGGGTTTAATTATTTTCAACCACGTTAATAGTTTTATCAAAGGATACGTAGGATCAAACTCAAACCATTTGGAAGCAAAATTCACTTGGTTAGGTAATTTGTGATGGTTGTTTTGAAATAATTCACCCATCATTATTACATCAAATACCAAAGAATTTTTCGAATGATCATGGTTGTCATAATTTTGGTATCCATATTTATGTCCTGACCAATTTACAATTGCTCCATGCACGGGGCCCATTAAAAAATGCACAGGTAATAATAGGAAAAATAACCAATGCATATCAAATTGAATGTAGGCGAAAATATAAAATGAGGCATACGCCACACCCCAGCCAAGTCGTGAAATCCATGAATCACCTATTTTTTCAATCGTTTTAGACACCGGGTAATCGTGTTCAAATCGCTCTTCAATATTGCTTTTTCTGTTTAATACCGCATTGTAGATGTCTTTTGTTTTCCACATCATCGTAAATACATTGCTAGAAAACATGGGTGAATGAGGATCTTTTTTGGTGTCAGAAAAAGCATGATGCATTCTATGTAAGATCGCATAAGCTCTTGGACTTAAAAAGGAAGATCCCTGAGATAGATAGGTTAAGAAGTAGAAGAATTTTTCCCAAAATTTATTCATGACGAACATTTTGTGTGCTGAATAACGATGAAGGAAAAAGGTTTGGCTAAATAAAGAAATATACCAATGTAGTATAAAAGCGGGAAGAACTAATTGCATTTTTAGGTTTATATGTTAGTTACAAATATAATAAGCATTTAAATACTCTTTTTGTTTTGATTATTTTTATTAATTGATTTTTATCATTTTTAAGGATTGTTGAATGCATATTGAAGAATATTAGCTCCCATCTTTAATGCTTCTTGGTGTTTTTCTAGAGGATCTGAATAAGTACCAATATCTTCCCAGCCATTTCCCAAATCACTTTCATACGAATAAAAACAGATCAGTCTTCCATTATAAATGAGGCCAAATCCTTGTGCAGGCCTTCCATCATGCTCATGAATTTTAGGTAATCCTGTTGGGAAATTAAATGTCTGATGATAAATAGCATGTGTAAATGGAAGTTCTACAAATTCTAAGGATGCGAATACCTTTTTCATTTCCCTTCTTATGTAAATGTCTAAACCGTAATTGTCATCAATATGTAGAAAACCTCCTCCGAGTAAATATGTCCTTAAATTTTGAATTTCTGTATCAGTAAATACGACATTACCATGTCCTGTTAAATGGATAAATGGGTAACTGAATAATTGTTTGCTTGACAATTCAACCGTTTCAGGCGTGTTTGAAAGCTTTAAAGGTAGATTTGAATTGCAAAATTGAATCAAATTAGGCAAAGAGGTTTTATTAGCATACCAATCTCCCCCACCTGAATATTTGACTTTCGCCAATTTAATTTGACCTAAGAGGGTCGAGCTGAAAAAGAAAAAAAATATGAATATTATTTTATTCATGGAGCGCATGTATCAAATGAACACTATGAGTAGCTGCGATACAAGCAGTTTCTGTTCGTAAAATAGCTTTGCCTAAACTAAAGGGTTGCCAATTATTTTTGAGTAAAGAATCACTTTCCTCAGTTGAAAAATCACCTTCTGGCCCTATCAGGATATTTAAATGGATGTTTTTATGTAAAATTTTGAACAAAGGCTGATCGACTGGATCAGCTATATGGGCAAATAAAAATTGAGTTGAAGAGTCATCATTCATTGGCAATGGAATGATTTCTTTGATCGAAACCATATGCTTAATCTCGGGCAAAAATAAATTTTTCGACTGCTTAAGAGCTGAAATAGCTATTTTTTCTAATCTGTTTAATTTTATTTCCTTTCTTTCAGAATAGCGCGAATGAAAAAATCCAATGGAATGTATACCTAGTTCGGTACACTTTTCGACCATCCATTCCATTCGCTCCATTTGTTTGGTTGGTGCTACCCAAAGAGAAATAGAATAATCAGGATTTTTAATATCCTCCAACATACGCAACGACCTAAAAGTGCTCTTTTTAGAATCTACCAAATCTAATTCTGCTTGAAAACGCTTTCCCTTTCCATCCAAAATATGGATTTGATCTCCATTTTTTAAACGCAAGACCCTACAGGCATGAAAAGATTCTTCTTCACTTAAACCAGACTTTAATTCGGGTTCCGATGCATAAAAAACCGGATAGCTCATTTACTCTTCTTCCGTTTTAAATGAATATAAGGAAGAATCAAGCTTGAGGCTATTCGAATTAAAATCGGAAATGAATTTTTCTATGACTTCTTCTTCTAATGCTGCAACATACAAGGCAGCTTCTAGGCTTATTCCAAAATCAAAATCTTCATCTATCTCAACGTATTCACTTACCTTGATATCGTCATTTTCTTCTATTTCATCAATGATTTCTAAAATCATCATTTCCACTTCATCATCTAGCGCCTCATTTGCCACATAGGTCTCATCTCTATTTTCAATGGGTACATATAACGGAAATTGCTCGATTGCTTCACGCTCAGCTTCTTCATAAATCGTACTCGAGTAATGTAATTGTAGCGTACACAATATGGCATCGTAGACCACTTCCCTCTCCTTATAATTACCTACAAATTGAATGTGAACCATTTCTTTGTCATTGCCCATAGGCAAATCTTCGTCATCAATGACAATAAACGATTTGTTCTCTGCAGCGCAAAGTGCTTTTAAGTTAGCTATTTCTTCAGCTAAAAATCCAGGATTATCTTGTTTTAACATATGGATTATTGGCTATTTAATTAATAATAACTCTCTGTATTTAGGCAATGGCCATTCATCGTCGTCTACTATAAGTTCTAATTTGTCAACGGCATACCGAATTTCATCAAAGAATCCTTTGACATTAATTCCATACATAGTGGCTCTTTCTTCTAAATTTTCAATGTTATTAGCCGTTTTTCGAGCCTCAGTCATTTCGTTTTGAAGACGGACGATTGTTGATGTATATTCAGAAATCTTTTTAATCATCTCGATCGTTGGCGCAAAATATTGTGGATCAATGCCAATTTCTTTCTGTCCTTTTACATTTTCAACCAATTGAGTTTGGTATTTTAAAGAGGTGGAAACGATATGATTAATCGCCATATCTCCAATCACCCTTGATTCAATTTGAATTTTTTTGATATAATTTTCTAATTCAATTTCATGCCTCGCATGCATCTCCTCTTTTGAATATATTCCATGTTTTGTAAATAATTCGATGGATTCAGGTCGAGCATAAACGGCTAATGCCTCTGGAGTTGACTTTAGGTTTGATAATCCTCTTTTAGCAGCCTCTTCTACCCATTCTTCAGAGTATCCATTTCCCTCAAAGCGTATTTTTTTGGACTCTTTGACATATTTTTTTAGGACTTCCATGATGGCTAATTCCTTTTTTACCCCTTTTTCAAGAACTACTTCAACCTCTTTTCTAAATATAATTAATTGGTCCGCAACAATTGTATTCAAAATGGTCATAGGAGCTGCAGAATTTGCAGAAGAACCGACAGCCCTGAATTCAAATTTATTTCCGGTGAAAGCAAAAGGAGAAGTCCTATTACGGTCTGTGTTATCTAAAATTAATGATGGAATTTTATTGATACCTAATTTTAAATAAACATTATCACCTTTCTCTAAATGAATGTCATCTAAATCACTCATATTCTCCATCTCATCTAAAACTTGACTCATCGTAGAACCTAAAAAGACCGATACAATGGCTGGAGGAGCTTCATTGGCACCTAAGCGATGTTCGTTTCCTGCTGAAGCAATGGACGCTCTCAATAAATCTGCGTGATCATGAACTGCTTTTAACGTATTAACAAAAAAGGTAAGGAAACGTAAATTTTCCTTTGGTTTTGAGGATGGAGCTAATAAATTAATTCCTGTATCCGTAGCTAATGCCCAGTTGTTATGCTTACCACTTCCGTTAATTCCCGCAAATGGTTTTTCATGAAATAAGACCTTAAGTTTATGCTTAGTAGCTACTTTAGACATTAAATCCATTAATAAAGCATTGTGATCACAAGCTAAATTCGCTTCTTCAAACGTGGGCGCTACCTCAAACTGAGCTGGTGCCACTTCATTGTGTCGTGTTCTAACCGGCATCCCTAACTTCATGGCCTCTATTTCAAAGTCGACCATAAAAGAATTTACTCGGTTCGGAATAGATCCAAAATAATGATCTTCTAATTGCTGGCCTTTAGCCGGCGCATGTCCAAAAACAGTTCGGCCAGCCATCATTAGATCTGGCCTCGCATTAAACAATGCTTCGTCGATGACAAAGTATTCTTGCTCAGCTCCTAATGTAGGTATTACCTTGCTTATATCTCGATTGAAAAATTCTTTGATAACTGCTGTTGCAGCTTTGTCCACTAATTCGATTGATTTCAATAGTGGAGTTTTGTAATCTAGTGCCTCACCTGTATATGAAACAAAAACGGATGGAATACATAATGTTGCTGTGCCTGCTGCATTTTCCATGATAAATGCGGGAGAAGATGGATCCCAACCTGTATACCCTCTCGCCTCAAAAGTGGATCTAATGCCGCCATTGGGAAATGAAGATGCATCTGGTTCTTGCTGTACTAAGGCTGATCCTTTAAATTTCTCAACGGCCTTTCCAGTACTTAAATCTATATCAAAAAATGAATCGTGTTTTTCTGCAGTGGTACCAGTTAATGGTTGAAACCAGTGTGTATAATGCGTAGCCCCTTTTGAAATAGCCCAAGATTTCATGGCAGCAGCCACTTCATCAGCCGCATCTCGATCAATTTTAGTTCCAGAATTTATAGCTGTATTGATCTTTAAATAGGCTTCAGGGGATAATAATGAACGCATCACTTCATCATTGAAAGTCATACTTCCATAATAATCAGTTACTTTTTCTGTTGGTAATTTTACATGGGTATTAGCACGTGATTGAGCTAATTCTAACGCCTTAAATCTAGTAATGGCCATAAGGATTCATATTTATTATATAGAGTAAAAATAACCAATTTATACCAATAAATTTAAACATTTAGGAAAGGAATTTTTAAATATAATTTTCTTGGAAATAATTAAATTTTTTTAATAAATTCGAATAACAGGTTAATAAACGTATAAGATTTTCAATAAAATCGTTGCAATTGTTAAAATCAAGTTTAAATTTGTAATGAAATGAAAAATAAATGTATTTATTAATAAAAACACGTTTAAAATTATGGCTAAGTCTAAATTGGAGTACATTTGGTTGGATGGTTACAAACCTACCCAGAGTTTACGTTCTAAAACTAAAATTGAAAATAATTTTAGTGGAAAGTTAGCGGATTGTGATATGTGGTGTTTTGATGGTTCATCTACGGAGCAAGCTCCAGGTGGCTCTTCAGATTGCCTATTGCGCCCTGTGTTTATTTGCCCAGATCCGGCTCGCAAAAATGCATATTTAGTGATGTGTGATGTATTGAATTCAGATGGTACTCCTCACGTGAGCAATGGCCGTGCGACAATTGAGGATGATGATAATGATTTTTGGTTCGGTTTCGAACAAGAGTATTTTTTATGGGATCCAGAAACAAATAAGCCTTTAGGATTTCCAGCAAATGGATATCCAGCTCCGCAAGGACCTTATTACTGTTCAGTAGGTGCAACTAATGCCTATGGACGTGAGATCGTTGAAGAGCATTTGGATTTATGTATCGAGGCAGGACTTAACATTGAAGGTATTAATGCTGAGGTGGCTGCAGGTCAGTGGGAATTCCAAATGTTTGCTAAAGGTGCTAAAGAAGCAGGTGATCAAATCTGGATCGGTCGCTATTTATTAGAGCGTTTAGGTGAAAAATTTGGAGTGTCAATTAATTGGCATTGTAAGCCTTTAGGTGAATTGGATTGGAATGGTTCTGGTATGCATGCCAACTTCTCCAACACTGCTTTACGTACGGCTGGTAAAAAAGAAACGTATGACGCTATATGTTCAGCATTTGCTCCTTTCGTTAAAGAGCATATTGATGTTTATGGTGCTGACAATCATTTACGTTTAACTGGTAAACACGAGACTCAATCCATCGATTCTTTCTCTTACGGTGTTTCGGATCGTGGTGCGTCTATTCGTATCCCTATTGCAACCGTAGAAAAAGGTTGGAAAGGCTGGTTAGAAGACCGTAGACCTAATTCTGCAGCAGATCCTTACAAAGTGGCTGCTCGAATTATTAAGACAGTTAAAACGGCTAAATATTAATTTATCTTGCATTTATATACTTTTATGAAACAAAATGGCGGGTTTTCCCGCCATTTTTGTTTTACCTTTGTGCTCATATTTTAAGAAATGAAAAAGGTCGCTTTTTATACCTTAGGTTGCAAGTTGAATTTTGCAGAATCTAGTTCAATTGCACGTAGTTTGGAACCTATGGGTTTCATTCGTGTGGATTTTCAAGATTCACCTAATTTATTTGTTATCAATACCTGTAGCGTAACCGAACAAGCAGATAAAAAGTGTAAAAAAGTCGTTCGAGAAGCTAAAAAAATCAATCCAGCTTCCACCGTAGTTATTATGGGCTGCTATGCTCAATTAAAACCCGAAGAAATTTCGAATATTCCTGGTGTGGATTTAGTTCTAGGGGCCAATGAAAAGTTCCAATTACCTGGTTTACTCCCTCCCTATTTAAATAAAAAAAATACAAATCTCCCTAAATTATTGGCCTCCGAAATTAGGTATGATTTAGATTACCATGCTTCTTATTCCGTTAATGATCGAACTCGTACATTTTTAAAAGTGCAGGATGGGTGTGATTACCCTTGCTCTTATTGTACGATACCCTTGGCTAGAGGCCAATCTAGATCAGATACAGTTGAAAGTGTATTGGCTTTAATTGAAGAAATTGCTGAAAAAGGGGTAAAAGAAATCGTTTTAACTGGAGTGAATATTGGCGACTTTGGAATACAACAAGGAAAACGGGAGGAAACATTTTTTGATTTAATCAAAGCGATTGAATATAAATCTAGTATTGATCGGTTCCGAATTTCTTCCATCGAGCCCAATTTAATTACCCCTGAAATAATCACTTTCTTGTCAAATTCAAATTCTTTTGTTCCTCATTTTCACATACCCTTGCAATCTGGGTCGAATGCAGTTTTACGTTTAATGAAACGGCGGTATCAACGAGAATTATATGTAAACCGAGTTGCCTTAATTAAATCATTGATGCCAAACGCATGTATTGGCGTAGATGTAATAGTAGGCCACCCAGGAGAAACTCCCGAATTGTTTTTAGAAACCTATCAGTTTTTACAGGAGCTCGATATCGCTTATTTACATGTTTTTCCATATTCAGAAAGGCCTAATACCTTTGCCACTGAAATTTTTCCTAAAGTAGATGGTGCTCAAAAATCTGAAAGATCAAAAATGCTTCACATACTTTCAGATAAAAAAAGACGTGCTTTTTATGAAAGCCAACTAGGAAATAAGGGCGAGGTTTTGTTTGAAGAATCTAATGAAAATGGGTTTATGGAAGGTTTTTCTGAAAACTATGTTAGGTTCAAGTCGGCATACGATCCATTGCTCATCAATACTATACAATCCGTTCGCTATAAATCAATAGCTGAAAATGGTGAAGTAACCGGAGATATTTTGTTCTCAAATGCTTTTGTTTAATTTTCTGAGTCAGAAATAAATTGTTCAATATTTCTTAAAATTCGAATTCTGTTTTCCTCCGTTAATTCAAAATCATGGTTGATGTCTTCGAAGACTATTTTTGTGTTCGAATTAAAGTTGTACTTATTTTCGATTTCTTTGCCACCATAGACATCTTGAAGCCCCTGTATAATTAACATGGGTGTATTTACTTTTTTTAGATGTTCATGCCGATATGCTTCTTCCTCAAAGTCTGGATGCTTAAATGGATACCCTAGCGAAATTATTTTGTGATTGGGATGTTGTAAGGAAACCATGGTGGCAACAATCGCTCCAGCACTTCGGCCAATTAACGAAATTTCAGTATCTATAGGGATTTTGTTTAACCTTCTGGCTAATTTTTCTATCCTTAAAGAAATGTCATTGGGTTTTTTTTGAAATGCAACATGCATTTCGTAATCATTGTGATTAAGAATGATTGAATAAAATTGTTCCTCTATTTGTAAATATAAGGTTCTTATGATTGGATTTCTTCGAATAAATCTAGGGATAACTTTAGCGATATCTGGATAAACTCTTCTCCTGAAATACGAATAGGAGTCATTGAAAACATCAAATTGGATTCCCTTAATTTCTGAAAGTATGTTGGTGTATAAATAACTGTCTTTTTCTAGATGTTCTCTACCAATCAACAAAGTAATTTTTGGGGTTTTCATATATCTCTTAAATATAGGAAGTTCATAGGTTAAAATAAACCTTTAAATTCTAAACTCGATAAAAACAAAAAAGCCGAAAACTATAAGTTTTCGACTTTTTGATTGAAACAAAACCACAAGAACCATTACTTGCGGCTTTGTTATTTGAAAGATTACTCAGCTAGCGCTTCATCGTGCTGAGATATATCTAATCCAAGTCTTTCTTCCTCATCATTAACACGAAGAGGTATGATTTTATCTGTAATAATTAATAACAAATAGGATACGCCAAAGGCAAATGCTGAAACAATGGCCAATGCTAAAATGTGCTTCATGAATAAAGCAGTCTCACCATAAAATAAACCATTTTCTACTACTGCCGCATTAACTGCACTCGTTGCGAAAATTCCAGTCATCAACATACCAACCATTCCACCTACCCCATGGCAAGGAAATACGTCTAATGTATCATCTAAGTTAGAACTAGCTCTCCAATGAGCTACAATGTTCGAAATAATAGCTGCAATAACTCCAATAAAGATAGCAACCGGTACAGTTACAAATCCAGCAGCTGGTGTAATTGCAACTAAGCCAACTACAGCTCCTATACAAAATCCTAAAGCCGAAACTTTTTTTCCACGAGTGACATCAAACAAAATCCAAGATAAACCTGCTGCTGCAGCAGCTACGTGAGTAGTCGCAAAAGCGGTTACAGCAAGTCCATTGGCTCCTACAGCTGATCCTGCGTTAAATCCAAACCAACCAAACCATAATAAACCTGTACCTAATAAGACGTAAGGAATGTTAGCTGGAGGCAAGATATTTGATTCAATGTGTGATTTGCGACGACGTAAGTAAAGAGCTCCTGCTAAAGCGGCCCAACCAGCTGACATGTGTACAACCGTTCCACCAGCAAAATCTAATACACCTAAGTTGAATAAGAATCCATCTGGATGCCATGTCCAATGCGCCAATGGAGCATAAACAACCACACAGAATAAAATCATAAACAATACAAATGCTCTAAAATTAATTCTTTCAGCTAAAGCACCCGAAATAAGTGCGGGTGTAATAACCGCGAATTTCATTTGAAAAAATGCAAATAATGCAAAAGGAATTGTAAATTTTAATTGGTCAGTGCTTCCTAATGAAAGTTTATGATCAAAAACCCCATTGAACATGAAAAATGTACGAGGATCTCCAATCCAGCCACCCAGAGAGTCTCCAAATGCTAAACTAAATCCAAAAACAATCCAAATAACGGAAATTACGCCCATGGCAATAAATGATTGCAACATAGTTGAAATAACGTTTTTGTGATTAACCATGCCACCATAAAAATAGGCTAAACCTGGTGTCATTAATAGAACTAATCCTGATGCTACTATCATCCAAGCGGTATCACCAGTATCTAAGCCTTCAGTTGGCATTACACCAGGTACACTTGTTAAAAACAATGCGGCTACTGCTATTGCGAGTAATACTAGTAGCGGAATCCATGTTGGTTTTTGTGTCGTCATGTTTACAAAAATTTAAATGTGAATAAATTGAAAATTAATATTTATAAATGAAGTGTAATCCTAAGGTTGTTTGCGATTTTTGACCTTTACCATCACCATCCGTAAATTGAGTTGTTGCATATGCATCACTTCTTAACTCAGGTTTGATTAATAAATGACCGCTTGCCGCAGTGAAAGTAGCTGTCAAAGTGAATGAAGAAACACTAGTTCCTTTTCCATCCGCATCTCTTAACGCTCTTGCCCCAGACGTATTATCAAAAACTTCATAGCGACCACCTAAGCTAAATCCATCTGTAAAAGCATAATTCGAATAAAGAGCTACTCCACCCCAAGTTTTGCTATCACCTACAGATCCGCCCCCTTGAAAATCACCTGTTTGAGATCCATAAGCAGCATTTAAGCCTAATAAATATTTAGGTGAGATTTGATAAGAAGTTGTTAAATCAGTTAAGCTATAAGATCCTGAATCATCTTTTCCTGAGGCTAAAGGAGCCGACTCATTCGATGTAATACCATTAAAATATACATTCCAACCTGAAGCAGGTGAAGCAAATACTTGATATATGAATCCTTTAGACGCATTGTTATCATTTAAATTATCAACATTGTTGACCAAACCCGCCATGGCTGCAAATTTATCCGTAAAGGCATAGTTGGCCTTCATTCCAATGTGATAAAATGGACCGTTGTTAAATAAATTTGACAAAGAATAGTTGTAGTTAACTGGAGCGTCAATAACCTCATAACCAATGTGAGTTCCAAATTGGCCGGCTGTGAAAGTTAATTTATCACTAGCTTTCCAATTGAAATATGCTTGCTTAATAGCTAAAGCAGTTGTCCCTTTACCCAAAGGTCCTATGGCATTTCCATACTGACCTAAATCTGCATTAGGTCCGAAGGTTAAGTCAACAACTACATCTGATGTTTTCGTACTATAACCAAATTTAGTCTGAACAAGACCCAAAGAAAATTGACTCGACTTTTGATCGAATGCTCTTTCATATCCAGAAACTCCTAGGTTACTTCTATTAGTTGGACTATTAAAGTTCAACATATAGTACGAATCTACGTAACCTGAAAATGTAAACTTGGGTGCTTCCGCTTCTTTTTCTTGGGAAAATCCACAAAAGGCAACTAGACCCAAAACAGCTGTAAAGATTGATTTTTTCATGTGTGATAATTGTTTAGTATAAATAAATGCTTGATTACGAAACAAATGTTCACATAAAAAATATATAATACAAGAAAAATAGATAAAATTTTAACCAATTTTTACATATTTTGCAAAAAAACATGAAAATTAAGTCAAATTTTGAACCTATAATTTAAATATTTACACTTTTTGACAAATAAATAGTTTAAAACAAACTTAAAGTGTTAGCGTTCTTAGAATAATTAAATTTTATAGTTAATGAGCAGTATTTATATGAATTGTATTTTTTGAACAAAAAAAATAGCCCACGATGTGAGCTATTATAATTTGATAAAGTATAAATATTTTATTCAGCGTGTAGCCAAGATTTTTTGGCCATCAAAGTTTCCTTATCTTCTACTCGATCTGGATCTGGAACGCAACAATCTACTGGACAAACCGCAGCACACTGTGGTTCTTCATGAAAACCAGTACATTCCGTACATTTATCTGGAACTATATAATAGAACTCTTCTGAAACAGGTTCGATATTTGTTTTTGCATCCATGGAACTTCCGTCTTCTAGTTCCACTTCAGTCAAAGAGGTTCCTCCAGCCCAAGTCCATTCGATCCCACCTTCATAAATAGCTGTGTTTGGGCATTCTGGTTCGCATGCCCCACAGTTAATACATTCTTCGGTAATTATTATTGCCATAACAATCAAAATATTTTCCGCAATTTACTAACATAATTTTGAATAGTAT
>JBIKRO010000037.1:0-26699 GCA_044349095.1 Aquirufa sp.
CATGCTTCATTAACGAACAAATGAAACTCGCCACTCACTAGATTGATCGGCAAGACTTTATTCGTTACGTCAAAAGATTGACCACTAAAATAATCATACCATTTCCCAGTTACAGGAAAGGTCAGCGTGGATGATTTTGTCTCAGGACCCGAATTAGCAATCAATAAAACCTGAGAATTCCCGTCAATTAAGTTTACTTGCTTGACTTCATTGGCCACATCCATTCTATAGTCCATCGTTTGAAAAATAGTTTTGCTTAACCTCAAATTGGCCATTTGTTGGTATACCCCCAATAACTTAACCCGTTCTTTATCTTGCAAATAATTCCACAACAGTGGTTTTGTACCTGTCCGACCATTCGAATTAATCGACACATCGTAGCCTAACTCTCCAAATTGCCAAATCATTTTAGGACCAGGAATCGTATAAAACAAAGCTGCGGCCATTTTCATTCGGTCCAACTTCTCACTCGCACTAAACACTTTTCTGGCAGCTGAACTAGCTATTTCCACCATTAAGCGCTCTTCATCATGACTTTCGATATAATTAACTAAATGCGGTTTCGTAAAACCTCTCATTTTGTAAGAAATCCAATCATAATTTGTTGGATACGCTTGAATAATTTTAGTCATGTCAAATTTGGCATTTGCCCATAACATCATCCCATATTCTGCTAATTCTTTCTCCTCTAAATTATCCGCAAAATGCTCTAAAATCACGTAGGCATTAGTATCATAGGTTCGAATCTTATTATAAATCCTTTTCCAGATCTTGATTCGACTTGCATCATATTTACCCCACAAATCCACGTTGGTCCCAGAATTTATCTGCGTAAATCCTTTGGATAAATCAAACCGAAATCCATCCATTTTATACTCCGTGAGCCAATATTGACATACCGCGTCGACCAACCATTGCGTGTGTGGACTTTCGTGATTATAATCAAAGAAAACACTGTAAGGATGAGTCGCCGTTACATTAAAAAAGGGACTAGTAGCCGTGGGCTTTGTTCCATCCCAATACATCTTAACATAGGGATTTTCAAGGTCTGCTTGATTCAAAACCATATCTAAAATAACCGCTATGCCATTTTCATGGCATTTATCGATCAAATATTTTAAATCATTTTTAGTGCCATAGGCTTTGTCGGGCGCAAAATAAAAGATGGGATTATATCCCCAGGAATCATTTCCCGTAAATTCCATCACCGGCATCAATTCAAGTGCATTTATGCCCAATTTCTTTAAATATGGCAAGGAATCAGCAACCGTCACATAACGTTTATCCGCCACAAAATCACGGACCAACAACTCATAAATATTTAAATTGCTCTGGCTTGGTCGAATAAAATTCTTAATGGTCCAAGGATAATCCTTTTGGCCCGTTGCGAATACAGACACAATCCCAGAAGTGGCCGACGGATATTTTTTTAAATTAGGATAGGTCTTGCCTGTGATATATACATCATTATTGGGATCCAATACCTGATCGGCTAACGGATCCGCAACAGTCAAACTACCATCCACATAATATTGATAAGCCACTTCCTGACCCGGTGGAAAACTTCCTAAATCAATCCAATACCGATTTTCATCGGACGTGCGATTCATTAAATATTTCGGGTTAACCTTCCAATCTGAAAACTCACCTATCGCATAAACAAAACTTTTTTGAGGAGCATATAGGGATAGGAAAACATGATCCCCCACATAGGTTATTCCATCTTTAATTCCTGCAGGTCGATCTTTAATTGCGACCAGTGGTTTAGTTAATATTTGTACCGAGTCCTTATATTTATTGCTTCCAGACTCCAGGCTAAGTACAAATTGATACGATTTACCTTGTTCGGCACCTAAGGTATAGGAAATATTCACCGAGTCTGTGGCAGACTGACTCCAAATAAGGGTTGTACCCAACCTCAATTCTGCATTTGATTTAGCTGAGAAAGTAGCCCGGATTTTTACCGTTTTACCGGCCTCACTTAAAGTGAATTTTTCTGTGGGTGCTAGCCATTTAATGCCTAAAGTACCCGCATAAAGATTTAATAAAAAATCTTCCGTTTGGCTTTTTCCATCTCCACTTTTTAATAAGAGTCCTATTTTGACAATAGGAGTTCCCGAAGGAACTGAAAAATAGCTTCTAGGAATTAATTTAATCGACCATACATCATTGCCCAAGGAAGTCATTTTACCCTTTTCAAAGGGAGCAGTGAAATTGGTCTGTCCACTAGGTTGATATTGAAAAGCACTACCCGTTTCGGTGGCACCCGCTCCAGACCATAGGTACACGTCGGACGATTTACCTAATAAACCCGTAGCTCTAGAGTCCTTTGCTTTTTTTAGGTCAACAATAATCGTTATTTCATTTTCAGCATTAGGAAAAAGCTCTTGAGTCGTTACCTGACCAAGAGCTTTAAAATTGACTAAAAGAAATAAAAAGAATAATTGCTTTTTGAATTGCATTGTTAATTAACTTCCACGATCAGCGCAGATTTAGGGCCAACCTTAATGTATTCCCCTAAATTAGAAATTTGTCCACTAATTACATTCTTTAATGTCGCATTTGACGGTAAAATTTCTTTATATAATCGAGGATTTACTTGACTTTCCTTCGCATTCTTGTTTACAATAACCATCACTTTCGATTTATTCGTATACCTGAAATAGGTATATATTCCATCTGAAGGAGCAAAATGCATCATTTTTCCTTGGGTAACCGCTTCATTTCCCTTTCTCCAATTCAACAGTTTAGCTAAAAAATCTTGCGTGTTTTTTTCATCCATACTTAACTGCTTCCCTGTGACAGCATCCTTCACATCAGAAGGCCAACCACCTAAAAAATCTCCACGAATTTCACCGTGCTCATTACTCTTAGGGTTCGATAAATTAACTTCTGTACCATAATAAATTTGAGGAATTCCTCGCATCGTACAGATCAACGAAAGTCCAATTTTGAATAAATCTTGATTTTCCTTTACCTGAGTGAAAAAACGACTCATATCATGGTTATCTAAGAAAATAACTAGGTTGTTGGGATTTGGGTAAACCAGATCATTAGCCAATACCGAATATAGCTTCACTAACCCTTGATTCCATGATTCTGGCTCAGTTAATCCCTCATAAATCGCATTCTGAAGTGGAAAATCCATTAAACTAGGTAATCCTGACTGAAAACCATCTGGATTAACTTTTCCTTTTTGCCAATATGAAGGTATGATCGGATTTAATGACCATTCTTCACCCACCATATTAAAATTCGGATACTCGTTCGAAATAGCTAAAGTCCACGCATTAGAAAAACTCTTCTCAGAGTAAGGATACGTATCAATTCGCAAACCCCCAAGGCCCGCATATTCAATCCACCAAATAGTATTTTGAATAATGTATTTTGCCAAATAAGGATTATTTTGATTTATGTCAGGCATGGATGGAACAAACCAACCGTCTACCAAGCCTTTTTCATCCGCTAAAGATCGATGTGGGTCTTGATGCGTTTCCCGACGATGGTTCGTCGACACAAATTCAGTCCCATAATTAATCCAATCCTTAAATGGCATATCCTTCATCCAATAATGACCACTCCCTATATGGTTTAAAACGTTATCAGAAATAATTTTAATCCCTCTTTTATTGGCCTCAGTACACAATTCTTTAAATTTTTCATTGGTTCCAAAACGGGGATCCATTTTATAATGATTGGTGATGGAATAGCCATGGTAACTTTGAACTTTTTGATCATTCTCCAACAAAGGCATACTCCAAATAGCCGTATAACCCATCTTTTTGATATAATCCAAACGATCAATGATTCCTTGAATATCTCCCCCATGGCGCGTAAATAATTGGGAGCGGTCTGCTTCCTTTTCCAACATAGCAGGAAATGCATCATTGTTTTTATCGCCATTAGCAAAACGATCTGGAGTAATTAAATAAATGACATCCTTTGAGGTAAAGCTTTCTCGATTTTGGCTACCAGAAACTCGGGCACTCAATGAATAATTGATGGTTGCCAACGATTTACCATCCTTCATAATTTGAAGTGGGTAATTACCAGCTTTAGCTGATTTGTCAATATATACATCCACAAAAAGGTAATTGGGGCTATCAGCACGATGTATCTTCAATACCTTCAAGCCAGATTTTGCAGATTTAACTTGAGCTCCATTAATATTTTCACCTCTTAAAACCAATTGAAGATTAGGATTTTTCATTCCTACCCACCAATTCATAGGTTCTATTTGAATGGATTTTTGTTGAGAAAAAGCCGTAAAGCTTAGTAAACAGAATAATAAATAAATGATATTTTTCATTTGACAATTCGTTTTCAAATTGGAAGAAGATACCTAATGATCCATTATTTTAATCAATAAAATAACAGTCAATTAAAATTTAATTGAATCAAAATCAAGAAAATACCCTCTTAAATTTGGTGCGTGCAACCAACCTATAGGCCCGTGAAAATCACAGATCTATAGGCTCATTGGCACATACATTTAGGATTAGAACTTTAAAATTAGTTTTTAATTAAGGTGTAGGTTGGCGCATTAGGATTCCTGAAGTCCAATTTCACATTATAAACTCCCGCGGAAACTGCAATATTTGCACCGCCAGCTTCTAATGATCCATTTGCTCCATCGTCACCATAATTAACACCCCAGTCGTCATTCAGTCTGAACTTAACTTCACCTGCAGTTAATGAAATGTTATTGATATACCAAACACCTTCATTACCAAAATCAGGTCTGAATTTGGTATCAGGTCCACCCCAACCGCTAGCCGTTGCGCTTCCAACAATACCATAAACTTTATACGTTTCGATTTTAACCTTAAGTTCTTTTTGGTCAAATGTGACTAAATAAAATCCATCCGCAGCTATGGCAATATTAGCACCACCTGCTTCAAGGGATCCATTAGCCCCATCATCTCCATAGTTAACTCCCCAATCATTGTTGAAACGAATCTTAATTTCACCCTTAACTAATTTGGCAATGGCTCTCCACTGATCTGTGGCTGGATCATACCAGAAAGGCACGTCAGGACCACCCCAACCATTTGGAGCTCCTGAACCTACAACACCCCAGGTGTAAGGCACTACAATAAATGTATTTTTAGTTAAATCAATCGTTACTTTATAAGTACCGGCAGCATTTACTTTGATGTTATCTCCATTCACTTTTAATGCACCTGCACCAGCGTCTCCTATGTTGTAATCCCATTTATTATCTGTTCTGAATTTGATTTCGCCAACAGCCAAATCAACATAGGCAACCAATACATTAGCCGCATCCGTTTTGTAGAAAGGTAAATCTGGTCCATTCCAGCCACCTGGCGTTGCACTACCTACCACACCCCAGTTGGTCGACAAGTCTAACTTATCTAAGAATGGAGTAGCAGTAATACTTGCCACAGGAGACATATAAGAAGTAGTGGGTCCAATAACCGATTGAAGTTTAAAATCAACCCCAGCTGCTACTCCGGCTTTTAAGCCTAGTTGCAACAAAATTGGATTTAACTCTCCCACTTTAAAGGTTTTCTTCAAGTCGCCACCGACAGTAAATGCGGCTGCCTTAGAAAAATCACCCCCTTTTTTGTCAATTAAAAGGGTATAAGTTGCCGCAGCATTGAAGCCATAATCAGGCTTAGGCCAAGTAACAGTAACCGCTTCTGTAGCGATTTGCTCTTTGACTAAAACGATAGCAGCTTTAGACAAAGTGATATTTGGACCGGTCGTCGCGGTCAAAATAGGTTTCAGAAATTCTTTTTCACACGATATTAAGCCTAAGCTGAATACAAAAAGTGAAAATATTTTAAACATTGATTTTTTCATAATCGTATATTTTATCTTTTAAGACCTAATTAATATCCTGGGTTTTGAACTAAATTAGGATTAGCTACAATATCGGAAGAAGGTATAGGGAATAATTTCATATTATCTGAAACGCCTGCACCTGCCTTAGTTCCACCTTTCCAAGCCCAAACATAACTAGTTCCGGTGAACTGTTTGAAACGGATTAAATCGGTTCTTCTATGGCATTCCCAATACAACTCTCTTCCTCTTTCCTTAATGATCAAATCTAAGTTCAATAGGGTAACATTTCCTTGAGCTCCATTATAAGCTCTTGCGCGCAATGCATTTACATATTGCAATGCTGTCGTCAAATCACCTCCAGAACCACCACGTAATACCGCTTCCGCATACATTAAATATACATCTGCCAAACGGAACATGGGGAAATCCGTATCAGGAAAATTACCTTCTGAATCTGAACCTTTCACGCCTGTTGACGTTACGTTTTTATATTTCGTAATCGCATATCCATCGGTGAAAGCAGAAATATCTGCCACTTCCTTGTTCTGTCCATCCGTGAAAAACATAGCTCTAGAATCTGTCTTACCTGATTTATCATCAAAGTGATCCACAAATTGTTGAGTCGTTCTTAAACCACCCCAACCGCCATTAATTCCAAATTCGGCTGGATTCATTTTACCTCCCACAGGTGCATGAACCATGAAGGTCATCCCACCCCAAGTTTTAGTTTTAGTTCCGTCAAAGGCAATTGGAAAAATGATTTCGGCAGATTTATTGTTATCAGCTAAAAACAAATTCTGGTATTTAGACTCGATAACATATCCAGCTCCGATCACCTTTTTAGCAGAAGTAATCGCCTCCGTATATTTACCTAAACCTATATAAACTTCAGCATTTAAATAAAGCTTAGTCAATAAAGTCCAAGCTGCACCTTTATCCGCTCTAGCATATTCATTCTTTCTTGGCTCAGCCATATCTACTTCGATCGCTTTCAATTCTGATTCGATGTAAGCAAATAAATCGGCCTTAGAAATTTGTTTTGGTAAGAAGGAACCTACCGCATCTTTTTCAGTAACGAAAGGAACTGAACCAAACATATCTAGTGCATGGTAATAACTTAAAGCTCTTAAAAAACGAGCTTCTGCACGATACATTTTAATCTCAGGAGACGTGATACCTCTGGAAACTAATTTTTCATCCGATGTTTCACGAATATATTCATTACAAATTCCAATTTGATAATAAATACGGTTGTACATCGCGGTGATAAATTCGTTACCTGAAGTCCATGTCATGGTATGGTAACTTGGTAAACTACCGTCATTCCAACCAATCACCGCCTCATCTGTAGGTAATTCTTGCGCTTTGAAATACTGACGTAAATAGGTTGAAAAACCCTCGTCAATGCCTGAAATATCAGGTTTCCCAGCAGGACCTTGTTGGCCCGAAACGGCTAAACCCGCATATAATTTAGCCAACAAAGGCTTATAGTTAGCTGGATCTTTAAAAACCGTGGCCGACGTAACTTCGATGAACGGGACTCTATCCAGATCTCCCATACATGAGGACAATATACTTAAGGCGATGCTCAAGCTTATTCCCTTTACAATTGTTATATATTTTGCTTTCATTTCTGTACGATTTAACGATTAAAAATTCACATTTAAGCCTAATGAAACAGTACGCGGTCTTGGATACATGTTGTTGTCAATTCCACCGCCAACTTCAGGATCTAAGCCTTGATATTTAGTTACAATAAATGCATTTTGAACATTCAATGATAATTGAGCATTGAATTTCTTCGCATTTAATAATCTGTTTAAATTATAACCAAAGCTGATGTTATCTACACGTAAAAATGAAGCATTTTGAATGTAGTAATCAGAGAAATATTGTGTGTTATTGAAGTTGGTTTCATTCACATTAGGAACCAAATTAGATAAGAAATTATTTCCTCCCGTTGCCGCACGATAAACCGCACTATTTGCATTGGTATTATTATACATGTAATTTCCAACATTAGCTCTCAACACAAATCCGAATGAGAAATCCTTAATTTGTAGATTAGAAGAAGCTCCAAAGAAATACTTTGAATTAGGTGACTCAAAACGGTAACGGTCGTCAGAAGAGATCTTACCATCGCCATTGCGGTCTACATAAAGTCCTTCAACTGGCTTGCCACTAGTGTCATATACCTGCTGATACACAAAGAAAGTGTACGGAGAATATTCCAAAGAGTGAATCTGAATGGTATTACCCACACCACCTGAGATACCACCCACTAAAATTCCTTGGTAGGTCGGGTCTTTAACTTTAGTCAAATTCGTAATGTTGCTTTGATTGAATGTAGCATTTACACCAAAATCCCAGTTAACATTAGCCGTGTGAATTGGATTGAAATTCAACGTAACCTCAACTCCTTTGTTTTCCAAATTACCCACATTCGTTAAAATCTGGTTAGTTAAATTAGAACCTGCAGGCACTGGAATAACGGAAAGTAAATCTTTCGTTTCCTTTTGATATACATCGATCGAACCTGTAATCCCTACTTTTTTAAATCCAAAATCTAAACCAATGTTCTTAGTTGTTGTTTGCTCCCATTTGATGTTGGCATCATATCCTTCTGGTCTCAAGGTATTTAAAAATGTATTTCCAAACTGATACTGAGCATTAGGTTCAGAATTTGTATAGCGTGCCAAATATGGATAATCACTAAATACATCTTGCTGACCTGTCACACCCCAACCTAACCTCAATTTCAAGTCTGAGATAACCTCGGAATCCTTAAATTCTTCAGAAATTTTCCAAGCAGCCGCAGCACTTGGGAAAACACCCCAACGATTTTCAGGAGAGAATCTAGAAGAACCGTCATTACGTAAGGTAAATGTTAATAAATACTTATCGTTTAATGAATAGTTGGCTCGACCATAAAATGATACCAAGGTATTTTGCGTCTTATAATACGTATTATTAAATACCGTACCTGCAACATTCTTGTCCAAATCAGTATTATCTCTCAAGAAATCTTGATAGGAATAACCACCCATGACATCAATTCTATGCATGCCAATACTTTTAACATAATTCAAATAAAACTCAAAAGTCTTATTATCCTTTGATTGAGAATAGGTACCTGCTTTACCCCCACGGTCATATGAATTAGCTATTCCTGCTGGAATGTTGATCGTTCCTTCAGAAGAAGACTTGTCAATAGCTACATTTGCATTTGCTCTTAATTCAGGTAAAAAAGGCATTGTATAATCAAATACTGCATTTGCGATTGTTCTATTTACCTTAGATTGATCCTTTTGTAGATTCAATAAAGCCACTGGATTTTTCGGTCCCAAAGAATTTGGTTTCTTAGTCGCTGGATCTAACCATTCAAAATACCCACCAAATTCACTTCCGGTTACTGCTTGCGTTGGATCAAATCCCACGGCAGTTCCAATAGCGCCTTGATTAGCAAAATCATTGTTGATGATGGATGACTTCAAATTCAAATCTACTTTCAATGAATTATTTAAAAAACTAGGACTTAAACCTAGTGATGTAGAAATACGATCCATGTTGGACGTTTTCAAAATACCATTTTGATTTAAATAACCCACCGATGCACGTACCGGTATATTTTTAATAGATCCTGTAATGCTAACGTTATTATCGATTGAAATGGCATCACGATATATTTCTTTTTGCCAATCAGTAGAAGATTTACCTAACATAGCCTTTTGAGCAGAAGTACCTTTTGAATTGATCACTGAAGTAAAATCAGCGGCTGACAATACATCTACATAAGCACGAGCTTGAGCTGATGAAGCCACTGAGCTAACGGATACTTTAATATCATCGCCTTTCTTTCCTTTCTTCGTAGTAATTAAAATAACACCGTTAGAAGCTCTTGAACCATAAATAGCTGTTGCCGAAGCGTCTTTTAACACATTAAATGATTCGATATCATTTGGGTTAATAAAAGAAAGTGCATTGGCTGCACCAGAAATACCATTATTATCTAATGGCACACCGTCAATCACGATTAATGGATCATTGTTCGCGTTTAACGAAGAGCCCCCACGAATACGTATCGTAGAACCCGCGCCAGGTGCACCACCATTAGAAGTAATTTGAACCCCTGCTACTTTACCAGCAACTAATTGGTCTGGAGTTACGATGTTACCCTTTTGAAAATCAACCGAGGAGATAGAAACCACAGAACCTGTTAAATCCTTCTTTTTCTGCGAACCGTAACCGATTACTACCACTTCGTTCAACGATTGAGAATCAGTTTCTAAGGTGATTGTAAGTTGGTTTTGATTGCCAACGCTAACCTCCTTACTTATAAAACCAATAGAAGAAACCACCAAAACACTGTTTGGTGACACATTAGAAATGGTAAACTGACCCTTTGAATCAGCAGAGGTTCCTTTGTTTGTTCCCTTAACGGTAACAGAGGCTCCTGCAATAGGTCCTTCCTTTGAAGTAACAGTACCAGTAACGGACTGCTGAGCAATGACCGAAAAAACTGAAAACGTGATCAAAGCAAATGTTAAGAATAAATTCTTTCCTTTACTTTGACTTAGTCCTTCGATCCAGCTAGTAATTTTAGCTTTCATAAATATGATTTAAAAATGATTGAAAAAATATTTTTTTAAAAACTCAAAATTAAAGGAGTAATCCATTAGATTCGCCCCACTTTAATTCATGACAAATAATAATGAATTAGTACAATTATCTGTAAATGAGTAAATTACAATAAATTATCCGATTCATTTTATAAAGTGGAACAATAAAAAATATGGTACCAGAATATATAATGGCAATTACGCGCTTAAAATTTGAATGCAAAATGATCAGGGTCAACTTATTATACATTTTATTATTAATAAGTTACATCGGTCTAGGCCAACAAAAATTAGAGCTAATTGCCCCTACCCAAAAGTTGCTCCCCCGAGGTGATTTTTTTCTAGCAGCAGATTTTAACAATTGGGATCCGGGAGATCCTAGGTTTCAATTTAAGAAAAAATCAAATGGGAATTATGAAGTAACTATTCCCGATAGCGTTCATGTTTTTGAATATAAAATAACCCAAGGAACTTGGCATTTAGTTGAGGGCACAAGAGACGGGGGCGTAAATGCCAATCGAAGATATGATGACAAAAGCCAAGACTTAACAAAAAACCAGATCATCCAACTATTAGGATGGGAGAAAAAAGCAACCTATCGAATAGTAGTCAATAAAATACCTTCAGCTACTCCATTCGATGCTAAATTGTATATCGCCGGAAATTTCAACAACTGGAATCCGCGCGATGATAATTATTTATTAATCAAACATTCGGATGGTTCTTACAGAACAACCATTCAATCTGAATTATCAGAAATCCAATACAAAATCACTCGTGGCAATTGGGCCTCAGTAGAATGCTATGGAAATGGGAAAGCTAGGCCAAACCGTAAAATCGGAAGATCGGATAAGTTGGTCTGGAATCCTCGAGACATCGAACATAAGACCAATATAGATGTTGAAAACTGGGAAGACCTAACCGGAATATTTAACTTTTTCGACTTATATAGTCTCTTCTTACTGTTTGCCAGCTTTAGTGGAATTTTATTAATGATTGCAATCCCTACCATTCAAAATTCCAACTGGCTCGCGAATCGGTGGCTTATTCTTTTAATAGGGGTAATTTCAGCTACCCTATTAATGAAAATAATTTCTGGCGATCGAAATATTGCGCAGGACTTTCCTAAAATATTATTGATCCCCGATTTTATCATTTTTGCCTTTGCTCCTTTATATAATTTATACATCGAAAAGCTATTATTTAGATCGAGCGACTTTAAAATTAAGTGGCGCTGGATCTATCTACCCAGTATTCTCCAATTACTAATCTATTTGCCTTTCTTTAATTTAGATTATGATACGTTTCGTTATTCTCAATTAAATCATGAGCCATCGTTTCAAATTTTATTCATTTTTATAGGGTCTACGGGAATTATTTGGAATCTACTTCAATGGAATAGATTCAGAAAGATTTTGAATATTTACTTCGAAAAAAGTAAAATAAGCTCTTCGTTTGAGGAGAATTTAAGTTACTTAAGCATCACACAAATCATCTATTTAGCTTGTATTATTTTAGGCCTTATGGCCATGCTGATCTACCTGATAGGTTTTTTCATGGACGAAGACCTAACTTTATTAAGCAGCCAAATCGTTGATTTAATTTGGTTCGTCTTCGCTACTTCTCCTTTCTTTTTAGGTTATTATGCGATACACCAACCTGAGATTTTTAAAATTTCAGAGAAGCACAATATTTTGGGTACCGAAAATGAAATCGACTTAAATACCCCTATTCAAAGGGAAAAAAATTACATCCAAGAGAATAAGGAAGTAATCAAAGATGAACTGGCCGAAAAAATAATCGAAATTATGGTGCAATCTAAACCTTATTTAAATCCAAAATTGACATTAAATGAGCTAGCCCAACAACTGAATGTCTCACCCCATGTTATGTCCAAAACGCTCAATGATTCCTTTCAGAAAAACTTTTTTGATTTCATAAACACATATAGAACAGAGGCTTTTAAAGAGAAATTAGACGATCCTAAATTCCAAAACTACACCTTTTTAGCTGTGGCTTTTGAAGCAGGATTTAATTCTAAAACAGCGTTCAATAGGTCCTTTAAACGCATAACGGGTCAATCCCCTAGCGAATATTTACATAGCATCAATCAAATAGAAAATATTCTTTAGTAGAAGCACAGATGAAAAGATATCTCGTATTATTATTTAGTCTGTTGATATTTTTACAATCATGTGCACAAGTAGAAACCCCAATTTCCAGCAAAACTGTCGTTTTAGATACCATTCTGCATCCATATACCCCACCTACCGAATTAATCAAAGGCGCGGATATTAGTTGGGTTACCGAAATGGAAAAAGCTGGCATATCCTTCTACAACGCTCAAGGGGTTAAAAAAGATTGCTTTATATTAATGAAAGAATTAGGATTTAATACCATTAGACTTCGTGTCTGGGTAAATCCAAAAGATGGATATTGTAATCTATCCGATTTACTAGTCAAAGCAAAAAGGGCTAAAGCCATCGGGTTAAAATTATTAATCGACTTTCATTACAGTGACTCATGGGCTGATCCAGGCAAACAATTTATGCCAGAAGAATGGAAAGGCAAGACCATCACAGAACTAGAAGCTAAAATTTACGACCATACATTTGAAGTTTTAAATACATTAAAATCAAATAATATTGTACCTGAATTTGTACAGATAGGGAATGAAACCAATGATGGGATGATGTGGGAAGTGGGTCGAGCGTCAACCAACATGGACACATTCGCAAAATTCATTGAAGCTGGTTACCGTGCCACAAAAAAGATTGATGTGTCCATTGGTGTCATCGTTCATATTTCAAATGGGTATGACAAGAAACTTTTTAATTGGATTTTTGACGGATTAAAAAAGTATAAAACAAGGTATGATATCATCGGAATGTCTTTGTATCCTGAGGCGAAAAATTGGCCAAGCTTAAACCAAATTTGTATCGAAAATATCGTTGAATTGAATGCAAAATTCAATAAACCAGCCCTGCTTTGTGAAATAGGTTTTAAATATAATGATCCTGAAAATGGAAAAATGTTTGTTGAAGATTTGAAAAACAGAATCATAAAACTATCTAAAAAACAGGCATTTGGATTAATGTACTGGGAACCTCAGGCGTACAATTGGAAAAATTACTCCTTAGGTGCTTTTGACAATACCGGAAAACCGACCAAGATTTTAGATCCGTTTTTAAATTAAGCGGGTAACCACCAAGACGGAACAGTCGGCACTGCTTCCTCTATTTTTTTAACACAATCATCTGAAAGCGAAGGTATTTCAAGTGCATTTAAATGTGTATTTAATTGGCTCAGATCCTTTACTCCAGGTATAACCACATCTATACAATCACTTTGTAAACAAAAGGCTAATGCATTGCTTGTCAAACCCCCAGGCATTTCGCCTAAGAAAGCTAGTTTATTGGCCGATTCCATAAACCACTGAATATCTCGATCGGGAATCTTAGATCGATAACCGCCGCCAAACAAAGAAGGATCATTTAAAAAAACCTTATCGGTTAAAAATCCTGAGGCCAGTGGTACTCGACCAATGACATGATATTGATTGCGATTTATGTGATTTCCTAAAACTGTTGCAACTCTTCGATCCAAAGCATTAAATATCACCTCACACACCGTCCCAAATGTAGCATCCATCACCAATTTAGCCCCATAAACACTTTTTGAACTGACGCCATATTCCCTAATCTTCCCTGCACGAACTAATTCATCCAATGGCCCTCGGTCATAATTAGCCCAATCGAAATTTTCAGGAGGACTATGAAACAATAAAATGTCTAGGTAATCGCAGGATAATCGAGCTAGACTTGCATCCACAGCCTCCATTAAATGTTCAGAAGAAAAATCTTGAACCATCGTTCCATCGTCAAGTACCCGATTTCCAAACTTGGTGCAAATCATGATCTGACTTCGATCCCAAGGAGAATTCTTTTTTAAGCCCTGAATGGCCCGACCAATGTATAACTCGGATTGCCCCTGACCATATGAGTCAGCGGTGTCAATAAACTGAATTCCTGAAAGAATTGCTTGTTGAAGAATTTCAACAGCTACATATTCATCCATGGCATCCCAACCCATGGGCACCCCATTGATCAGATTAACTCCACCTAATTGCCAGGTACCTAAACCTAGTTTATGAGATAATTTAGACCAATTCAAATTCGGGATCCAAAATGATTTTACCTTTTATCAAGCAACGCTCCCCTTTTTGAGTAGCAAAATAGGCATTGCGCCCATGTAAAATCCGATCATCGTGAAAAAATACCGCATCGCCTTTCTCTAATTGAACCGGCATCACTAATCCTGCTTGTATAATTCTAGATTCTAAAAAAGCATGAAAATCTTCACACAATGCCAAAGCCTCAGGTGTATTATTTTCCCTGTCGATGCAATAATAATTCCAATTAGCTAAATATCCCTTCTCATCTTGATCCACGATTTTGCGTATTTTTTTATTTCCAGCTTTGTCAAAATGTACAATCGTCGTCAACAAACGATTTAACAATTCATCTTCTCCATCTGACTTCATACAAGCCACTAAATCAGGTAAATCAAAGAAAGTGGTCGCACCACCAAAAGCCGCTCTTGACTCACAAAAAAAGAATTGCAATGATTTCTCGTCTCCTAATTCTACATAAGAATCATCCGTATGTAAAGGCTGACGCGTATTACTACTGCGGTAACGATCTTGTAAATCGGGATCATATGAAATATCGATCCAACGGTTATCTTTGCGTTCTCCAGTTAAAATATCCTCGTCTTCGTTGAAAATTTCCCCAATCGAATCAGATAAATTCGTATAAAATTCCTGTATAGAGATCGATAAATTATACCCTGAAAGATGAATGACTTTATATTTTGTGATGGCATTTTTGAGATTTGAAATGGTCTCATTGGCCGTTGTGAACTCGATTCTTTTGAAATATTCCATATAAATATTTTAGTGTACGCTCAAATATGAATTACAACCCAAAAGTAATAAATTAAAATGTAAAACAATTTGTAAAAAAATTAAGAATTGATAAAAATCATCTATTCAAAATACTTAAATTGGCCCTCCTATTAAAACCTATGAAAAATATCATCTACCTAGCCACCGCGCTAATCTCTTTGCAAACCATGGCACAGAAACCTTTTGTAGCTAATTACGAAGAAAGTAAAATTAGTCCCTATACCCTACCCGATGCCCTAAAAACTCCTAGTGGGCAAGTCATTAAGGATAAAAATGGGTGGGTAAAACAAAAACAATATTGGCTTGATCAATACTCCCAATTGATGTTTGGGAAAATGCCAAAGAAAAAAATAAGCCAAAGCTTCCAATTGATTTCAAAAAAAGAAATCATGGATGGGAAAGCCATTCAATACAATTGGAAGGTTACTTTAGCCGGTAAATATAATTTCGATGTGTTAGGAGTTCTTCCTAATACAAACAAAAAAGTTCCTGTTTTCCTAGGGCTCAACTTTTGCGGAAATCAAACCTGCAGTCCTGATGTCGACATAACAGTATTCACAAAATATACGGTTTGTGATGAAAAAGGAGTCATCAAATATCAAGCAGGTGCACCCGTTAAAAGAGGCGCGTGGGCATCCAGGTGGCAATTTGAAAAAGTCATCGAAGCGGGTTATGGAAGTATCACAGTAGCCTGCGGTGATTTTGAAGAAGATTTACCTGAAGGATATAAAAATGGAGTAAGAACTTTATTGGCGGCCGAACTAGGACTTAGCCCAGAAGAATGGACGGCTAATGGGGCTTGGGCTTGGGGACTGCATAGAACAGTCGATTTCTTAGAAAAACTTCCTCAGATCGATAGCAAACAAATCATTTTACATGGACATTCGCGCTTAGGGAAAGCGGCTCTTTGGGCTGGTGCAACCGACACGCGTTTTGCGGCCATTATATCCAACGAATCTGGGGAAGGTGGAGCAGCTATCACACGTAGAAATTATGGTGAAACGCTTTGGCGAATTACAAACAATTTCCCGCATTGGTTTTTGGATTCCTATAAAAACTATGCTTCTAAAGAAAATGAGCTTCCTTTTGATTCACACATTTTACTTTCATTGTTAGCCCCAAGGCCTCTTTATGTGGCTAGTGCCGTGGGAGATCAATGGTCTGACCCAAAAGGGGAGTTTCTCGGAGCTCAATTAGCCGAACCCGTATATGCATTATTTGGTAAAAAAGGTCTTGCCGGCTTGGAATTTCCAGCTTTAAATAGTCCAGTCGGCGGACATATCAGATACCATATTAGAGAAGGTAATCACGATATTAATGCCTATGATTGGGATCAGTATTTGAATTTTGCCAAAAAAGAAGTTCGCTAATTATTTTACAAAAATCTCAAAAGGAATCAGCATATTTGATTCCTTTAAAGGTTTCTTTTGAGCTAGCTCAAGAGCCAATCGCAAAGCCTCGGAACCTTGTTGGCCCGCATTCTGAATAATAGTTGCGTCCAAGTTTCCTTGGGTCACCGACTTTTTTGCATCCTTAATGCCGTCAACGCTGACCACATAAACTTGTTGTTTCTTTTTAGCATCCATTAAAGCCTGAACGGCACCTAATCCCATTTCATCATTTTGTGCAAATACGGCTTGAATTTGATCTCCATAGGATTGAATCCAGTTTTCCATTAAAGCCATAGATTTGGCTCGATCCCACTCCCCTGTTTGAGTAGCTAATAACTTCAAACCTGGATATTTAGCTAAGACTGTTTTAGCTCCGCGTTCGCGATCTAATTGGGCTGCTTGGCCCATATACCCCTGAATCATGACTATATTTCCTTTACCACCTAATTTTTTGGCAATTAGCTCCATCGCCATATTAGCTGACTCGGCGTCATCAGAGCCAACAAAAGCATCTGGTTTAGATTTGGTAGATGAATTTACGTTGACAATCGGGATACCTGCTTTTTTAGCTTTGTCGACCGCCGGTGAACTGGCTTCAAACTCGCATGGATTTAAAATGATCGCGTCCACTTGTTGGCTTATGAAACTCTCCACCTGTTCCACCTGCTTTAAAGATGACCTCTCCGCGTCAACAATGATTAATTCCACTTGGCTCGTTGCTGCCGATTTTTCTAGCGCATCAGCCACTTGTTGGATAAACTCGTTTTGCATGCTCAACATCGAAACGCCAATAATGACTTTATCAGATTTCTTTTCATTGCAAGAAAAGCCAAGCATTAACATACCTACAAATAATACATACTTCAATTTCATATATTCATTTTTAATTTTTGATACAAACCGTCTAAAACGACTGCTAAGATAATAATTCCTCCCATAATGACTTGTTGCCAATACGCAGAAACATTAATTAAATCCAATCCATTATTAATGACGCCAATAAACAAAACGCCTAATAAAGTACCCGTAATGGTTCCTTTCCCTCCTCGAGTACTCGTTCCTCCTATAATCACTGCAGCAATAGCATCCAATTCAAAACCCAAACCAGCATTGGGTTGGCCTGTATTGATTCGCGCCGTCAACAAAATACCCGCCAAAGCCGCAAATAAACCACTGATCATATACACATATAATTTGATGCGATTCACTCGAACCCCCGCCACATAAGACGCCATTTCATTTCCGCCAATGGCTTTTACGTAACGGCCAAAAATAGTCTTAGTTAATAAAATATGGCAAGTGGCATAGGATAAAACTAAAAAAAGGATTGGAATAGGAATACCCAAAAGATCGCCATTCCCCAGAAAATTTAAAGATTCATTTAAATCAGAAATAGGCCGACCCTTACTTAAAATCAAAGCGACCCCTCTGCCGATCGTCATTGTTCCTAAGGTGACAATAAAAGGAGGCACTTTGGTCAAGACCACAATGATTCCATTAAGTGCCCCTAAAGCAATTCCAGCGATTAAAGTTCCAATAATGGCTAGCCACAAACTATACTCATTATTCTGAGACAATAGCGCTACAACCACACCGCATACGGCCACCAGCGATCCCAATGACAAATCAATCCCCCCAGCGATGATGACAAATGTGACACCAAATGCCAAAATAGCATTCACAGACACTTGATTTAAAATAACAGAAATATTGGTCGGCGTTAAAAAACGAGAAGTCATCGAACTAAATAAGGCACAAACTAAAATGAGCGCTAAAAAAATTCCGCCTGTGGGGGTCTTAGTGAAAAATGCTTTCAATTCTTTCATATTTTAATGCAATGAATATTCTAATACTTTCTCAGGACTAGCATTATCGCGAGACAATTCCGCCATCTGCTTTCCTTTTGATATAACAATAACTCGATCGCTCATAGCTAATAACTCAGGTAAATCAGATGAAATCAACAAGATAGCTTTTCCTTGTTTCTTCAAAGCTAATATAAGCGTATAAATTTCAAATTTTGACATCACATCAATTCCCCGAGTAGGTTCATCTAAAATTAAAACCTCTGGATTATTCAATAAAATTCGTCCAAACAAAACTTTTTGCTGATTTCCACCGCTTAGATTTTGAATTCGTTGGCCTTCCTTCGCTGAATGAACAGACAGTCGACTTTGCATTTCAGCAGCATCCAAAGACTCTTTCTCTTGATCGATAAACAGAAATTTTCGATACGCATCCAGCAATCCCAAACTCATATTTTCAGTAATATTCATTTCAGGAATGATCCCCATCTCCTTTCGATCTTCCCCTAAATACCCCAATCCAGCTCGTAAAGCCTCACTCGGATTTCCTGGATTATATTCCTGTCCTTTCAAATACATCGTACCTGAAGTTTTCTTTTTAACCCCAAAAAGCACTTGGCCTATGTCGCTACGTCCTGCACCCACCAAACCAGACAAACCGAGTACTTCCCCTTCATGAAGCGTAAAGTTCACATGTTCAAAATGCGGTACACAGGATAAATCATTTACACGAATAATCGCCTGACCGACCTCTGATAAAGCTGTCGGGTAAAAATCTTTCATCTCTCGGCCGACCATTTTTTGAACTAAAGACATGGGGTCAACCTCAGCATTTGAAAAAGTTCCGACCATTTCACCATCACGTAAAACCGAAATTTTATCTGAGAAATCGAAAACTTCATCCATTTTATGAGAAGTAAAAACGATCGAAATACCCTCAGACTTCAACCTAAAAATAAGCTGGCGAAAAAACACAACTTCCTTTTCTGTCAAAGAAGACGTGGGCTCATCCATTAAAATCAAACGTGCCTTTTGAGACACAGATCGCATAATCTCGATGATTTGTTGGTGCGCAATGCTCAAATCCTTAACAAAAGCCCCGACCGGAATATCCAAATCGTATTCACGAAACAAATCCGTTGTAGCCTGATTGATTTCACTCAATCCCATTCGTTTCCCATGCGCTGTTTCTCGGCCTAAAAAGATGTTTTCAGCCACGGTCAATTCCGGAATCAGCATGAGTTCTTGGTGAATCATGGCAATTCCCTTTCTTAAAATATCTCGAATAGAATAGCCCGACAGGGATTCATTTAAAAAAATAATCTCTCCCTGTGAAGGAGAGATTATCCCTAATATACATTTAAAAAGCGATGATTTGCCTGCTCCATTTTCACCTACCAGCGCATGAATTTCCCCTTGATACAAGCTTAAATCCACTGACTTTAAAATAGGTGTTCCTGAAAATGCTAAGGAAATACCCTTAATTTTTAACAGGCAATCTTGCTCAGCCATTATTTTAAATTAACATGGCCATTGGACATTCGTGTCTTTCCAAGCTTTTTGGTTGGCTGAATCAATCACTGACTCACACACTTTTTGTGTTTGTAACGCCTCCCTGAACGTAGGTGAACAAGGTGTTCCATCGCCTAACGCCTTAAAGAAATCAGCTGCTTGATGCACAAAACTATGCTCATAACCAATAATCAATCCGGGTACCCACCATTTGTCCATGTATGGCTGATCGCCATCTGTAACTAAAATCGACTTCCAACCTCTAGTAATGGATGCATCTGCGTGATCATACATTTCCAAACGGTTCAAATCGTGTAGATCCCAACGCAAAGAAGCGTGTTCCCCATTGATTTCAAAAGTATAAAGTGCCTTGTGGCCACGCGCATAACGCGTAGACTCAAATAAACCTAAAGAACCGTTGTCAAAATGGCAATGGAATATACAAGCATCATCGATGCCTACTTTTTGAACTTGGCCCGTTCCTGAATGTACCCTTTGCTTAATAAACGTTTCAGTCATGGCGCTTACATCGGTAATCCCACCATTTAACCACATGGCCGTATCGATACAGTGTGCCAATAAATCACCTGTTACACCTGAACCAGCCGCTTCCACGTCTAAACGCCATGTTCCAGCTCCCCCTTGTGGCAAATCTGGTGAAATGGTCCAATCCTGTAGGAAGTTGGCCCGATAATGAAAAATCTTGCCCAACTTACCCGAGTCGATAATTTGTTTCGCTAAAGTAACCGCTGGTAAACGTCTATAGTTATACCAAACCGTATTAGCCACGCCTGCTTTTTCAATCGCTGCGACCATTAATTCTCCTTCGGCCAGCGTACGAGACAATGGCTTCTCGCATAAAATCATTTTTCCTGCTGCCGCTGCGGCAATCGCAATTTCAGCATGTGTATCGTTAGGAGTACAAATATCGACCGCATCAATGTCATCACGGGCAATCATTTTACGCCAATCAGTCTCATAAGAAGCATATCCCCATTGGGCTGCAAACGCTTTTACACTTGCCTCATTACGTGAACAAACCGCCTGCAACACAGGTGTACATACTAAATCAGGGAAAAAATTCTGTAAACGGTTATATCCATTTGAGTGGGTTCTTCCCATGAAACCCGTTCCTATCAATCCTATTCTTATCTTTTTCATTATTAATTAAATTAAGACCAACCATGCGCATTACGCACTTGAATCATTGCAGCTAAAATATCATTCCAAGTTTTTTGTTGCTCCATCACTGAATTTGAGAACATGCAACCATCCCAACAAATATGCTTAAACGCCTTTGTTAATTCGCCATTCGCATCTCTCAACCAAAATCCAGCATCTTCAGCGATGTTCAATTTTCCATTAGGGTCAGTAGCTTGACAGTGACGACCTGTCTTATCATGACTTCCTGTTCCATGAACAGTTCCGTCATTTTGAGCTACGTGAAAATCAATCGTCCACGGACGAAGCGCCGCAGTCAATTCTTTTAACGAAGCCTTCAATACCTCACGATCATCCCACTGATAATCGACAGGTAATATGCGATCCTCAGGACAGTTATATCCCATCGTATACAATAAAGTGTGAGACATATCCGCTTGGAAACCAATGTTTGGACGGTCAACCGCCTCTAACGTTTGAATCATGTTTCTCCAAGAATGCATACCACCCCAACAAATCTCTCCCTCAGCAGCCAGTCTTTCACCGAAATCAGCGGCAACGTCACAAGCTCTTTGGAATGTGTCAACAATCAATTTTGAATTTCCTTTAGGATCTTTAGCCCAATCCGCTACACCAGCAGCTGAATCAATGCGAATGATTCCATTCGGACGAATACCTATTTTGCGTAATTCAGCACCAATCTCACATGAGCGACGCACCATATCCACAAAAGTATCTCGTGCATCTTGATCACCCATTGCATTACCTGCCCAAATAGGAGCTACTAAACTTCCTATTTCTAAGCCGTGCGCTGCCACTTTATCAGCTAAAGCTTTCGCTCCTTCTTTACCACTCTCAATGTCAAAATGTGGAGGTAATAAACCAATATCTACTCCATCAAATTTTACACCATTCACCTCAGCAGCTGCGGTCATGGCTAACATGTTGTCCAACGAAATAACCGGCTCGGAATCTGGACCTTTTCCTACAATACCAGGCCATGTGGCATTGTGTAATTTTGGATAATTATTCATTTTGAAAAAATTATGAGTTTAAAATTTTAAATCTGGGTTTAAAGGACCAAAGTGCTTCAACATCACAATAGGATCCGTCGTTGAATGATTGGTGATTTGAACACCTTCTTTTGCTGCTTTTTCAGTCACAAAAAATTCATCGTTGGTCAATTGTCCATAACGAATCAACGAAGGTGTTTCTATATTCCAAACACCCATTTTACCATGACCTTGCATCATGATTAAACCGTAGGCAGCTGCATCCGTAATGGTCACCGTTTGTCCTGGGAAAACCGTTAATTCTTTGGCAGAAAATGCATCAGAACGATAACAAATCCACTTTTCAGAATATCCTTTTGCTTCCATTTCAGCTTCATCTGAAACCGGTATTGGTTGCATAAAGCGAGTTTCCAATAAATTCGGATTGGTATTTAAATCCCAGTCAATCACCTCCATCAATTGGTCATAATTGCCAATCTCTTCTTTTGGAGTACCATTCCACAATAATTCTTCAGGAATAACCGCTTCGTTTACTAAGGATTGATACATCGCAAAAACGTCAGACGCTTTTTGAGGCTCATAGGTACACATACTTCCTGGCGCGTGCAACATGCCTGGAGGCACATCCCAACCCGTTCCCGGTATCAATGGAAATGCTTGAGAATACATGGTGATTTTATTATCGCCTTTTGTGAAGTTCTTCAAACACTCTTTTATTTGCTCTTTAGTCGTTCCTGGTGCAATACCAAAAAACGTATACGGAAAATCACCCCCATGGTTATTTAATTGAGGTGGGAAATAATAGGCTTCTGGTTTTCCCAACTGCCCAATCTTAGCCGCATGCTCATCATTGTGATGAATGTGATGCGGCAAAGGACCCATGTTATCAAAAAACTTGGAATACATAGGCCATGATTTGTATTCATTCCACAAGCGATCACCGATCACTTCACCCTTCAATTCTTCGATTACATCAATCAAAAGAATTTGCTCTTCCTTTCCACCATCAGAATAAACAACAGCACTTAAGCCTTCGTTCTCTCCGGTCAATGGACCATTTTTAGCGGGAGTTGTTGACGATAACCAACGCTCATCGATTCCACCACGTACACCACCCAAAACATAGTAATCATCTGGATGTAACTTTATTCTTCTACCAGGCACGCAAAAAGACCTCGGAACCCATGTTGGGGCTAATCGTAAAATACCTTTTCCTTGCTCTAGCGCTTTAGCTGCTTTATTGCTCATTATTCGTTAATTTAATTGATAAAATTAGTATAAGTTGTGTAAGGACCAACCTCTGGGCCCAACACGGATAAATTCACTTCAATTGATTTTTTTTCACCAGGGGCTAAGAAAGTCAATGTGTTTGATTCCCTTGCTGCCTTCTGGCCAATAGGCGGATTCGTTCCAGGTTCAATACCTGTTACATATTCGTTTTTGGCAAAATGTTGCCAGTTGGTCAACCAAGGTAATTCCCTTTTATCAAAAGAAATTTGAACCCCTAATTGCTTCTTTTCGTTCCACAAACCACAATACACTTGATGGTCAGCATTTGCCTCCGGCTCAATAAATACCACAGATTCTCCTCCACCATCATGAACGGATAAGGGATCAGGGCATTTCTTGATGTCAGCGATTCCTAAAAGTTTAGGATCTGAAGCCACTCGGTGATTGCCTTTCCAAATAATATCAGTTCCTTCATCGACCAAAGGCCAACCGAAATTAAAATGATACAAAAGCATTAAAGGTGCAGGCGTATTCCCTTCATTCATCACCTCATCTTTGATTGTCAAACCTGCTTGCCCTAAACGACCCGATATAGTTCGCTTCAATGTCAAACACGGTCCAAAAATTTTATGTTGGCGTATAATCCCAGTGATCGACATATCTAATTGACCTGCTTGGACATCTGGTTGCTGAATGGAAATGATTTCAGCTGGTATGTTGCTGATTAAACCATGAACACCTCGACTACCATGAGCATCTTCATCAGGGCCACCTACATGATCTAAACCACAGGTAACCAAAAGGCCTCCACCAAACGTACGAAGCCAATCTATTCCTTGGTTCGACATCGGTTGAGGCCCTAAAACTCCTACGTGACTTATCCACGCAAGACTATGCTGGTTGAAAAATGCCTCCGCAATATCCATGGCACGGTCAAGCACCACTTTATAACGAAATCCTGAACCCGTATCAATCCAAGCAATTCGGACTCCTCTACCTGCGCCATTATCTAAAACGGACGTTTCAATTCCTCCTAATTGCTTGTGATTCGATATTTTATCGGTCCATTCCGGCATAATTCATTTTACTTTTTCTTAAACATTGCGTTGCTTTCGCTTCCGCCTGACATCAAATAAGCCATCAAATCTTTTAATTCTTCCCCATTAAGGCTATTAATTAAACCTGGCAACATACTTGATACCGGTGAATATTTAACTGAACGAACGTTTTTCTTTAATATTTTTTCAATTTGATCTGGCGCATATGGATTTTGAGAAACATAGTAAGCCATTTTATCTTCATTGGTCACACGTCCAATCACAGAAGTACCATTTCTCAACATAATTTGAGTCGCTGCATACTGATCTGAAACTGTTTTATTTGGATCAATGATAGACTCTAACATATCCTTCTTCGAGAAACGAGTTCCCAAATTAGTCAAATCAGGACCCACGTTTCCACCGCCATCACTTCCCATGGCATGACAACGAACGCAAGTAGTCGCGGCAAACATAGATTTACCATTTTGGAAATCACGGTCCGCTAAAGGAGCATCTAATAATGCAACTGCATCAGTCAACTTCCATTGTTTTCCTGGACCCTTTGGATAATTGATAGCCGCAATGTCATTACCGCTGCTAGTCAACATATCCGCACCACCTAATTTATCATAATAAGCACGCTTAGATTCTACTACATTTTTCAAAGCTAATTTACGTGCACGGTCGATAAATCCAACATAACTACGACCACCTGAGAATTCAAAAGCTTTTTTAAACCATGTGAAATAACGCTCATGCTGCTCTGGAGTCCAATTAATTTTAGCTGCCGATAACATAGTAGCCATATACGTTTGTTGAGCCGGTGGAATTTTCTCCAACATCTTCGCAATATCCGTTCCGTATTGAGGATTACGCATAATTAAATCCGCAGACGAAGTAGCCGTTTCTACGCGATAAGCAGTAGCACTAGCCGTATCCTTCGTTTCCATTAACTTCAAGGTACGCTCAATAACATTTGGAGCTTCCAAAGGAATCAATAAACGACTTAACGCGCGATCCATATTCATGCGATTCGATGGATAAGATGCATTGTATTTAGCAATGATTTTAGCTGATGTAGCAGCATCTGGCATTCCTAAACGTAACATAGCTAATTCATATGCACGCAAAATATCTAATTTTTGTGATTCACTAAAAGCCTTGCCATCAATCGCAACTAGCGAAGCATAAATAGCTGATTTTAATTCAGGCTTACTTTGACGAATTAAGCCGATCAAAGCATTTGTAGCAGTAATTGGATCTTTTTCAGTCAATGCCTTATCTTTCCACTCATTGATTGGTTGGTGTTCTAAAGCTAAACGAGCCGCATAGCGAATAAAACGATCTGGATGCTTTAAATAAGGCCAAGCATATGCCACGGCTGCAGGATTAGCTCCTTGGTGAAATTGCTCAATCTTGCGACGAGTTTCGTTCAATGGATTAGGTGCGCCAACTAACGTTTTTGCACTTGCTTCTTCTGTACCTACATATGAAACACGGTATACATCAGATTCCAAACGACGACCACCTGCCATAAAGTAAAGTGCTCCGTCAGGACCAACAACTCCATCCGTTAAAGGCAAAGGAATACCTGAAATAAATTCTTCACGATCTGCCAAGAAAGTAGATCCAGAAGCCTTTAATTTAATTAAGTGACCAATACCAAATGTCCAGTCAAAAGCCAACAATGATTTCTTGTATTTAGCTGGAAACTTAGCATCCCTCAAAGACAATAAACTGGTTGGTGATCCTTGACCAATATTCAATACCGGAGGTAAATTGTCAGGATAGGTTGTTGACCATTTGCTATTACCTGTTCTCCAACCAAACTCAGAAGCACTTGTTACGTGACAAATACGCGTAGGACGGTACCATGGTAAACCGAAATCCCACTCCATATCCGCATCATATGAAAATAAATCTCCTGTTTCATTAAAGGCTATATCAAAAGCATTTCTGTAACCTGCTGAAATTAATTCCCATTTCTTACCATCTGGATCTATGTTGGCAATCCATCCTCCTGGAGCATAACGATCGTTCGCATGTCCACGTGGATCCTTAATTAAAGGGAAAATATTATCTTCTTGCCAGTTTTTAGGCAAACGATAGGCATCCATTTCTGGTACATCCGTATGATTACCTGAAATCAAGAAA
>JBIKRO010000105.1:0-7795 GCA_044349095.1 Aquirufa sp.
CACGGTCGATTCGAAAATGATTGAGAATAGGCCAACTACCAGCTTACAAACCGCATTACAAGGAACGTCGCCTGGATTAATTGTGACTAGAACTAATGGTCAACCAGGCAATGAAGGCTTAGGAATTCAGATTCGTGGGGCAACTACTGCGAATGGATCCGTTGACCCTTTGATTATTTTAGATGGGGTAACCGTTCCTTCCATTACTTTACAGACGATGAATCAAAATGACATCGAGAGCATTAGTATTCTAAAAGATGCAGCGGCAGCGGCTATTTATGGAGCACAGGCTGCAGGGGGTGTTATCTTAATTACTTCTAAAAAAGGGAAGAATGGAAAAGTAACTTTTGACTATTCAGGTATGTCGGGCGCCGATTGGGCAGCTAATATTCCAGATAGAATGACCTTATTAGAAGAGGCTAACTTCTCTAATTTAGCGCGTAAAAATTCAGGGTCTGGTCCAGAATATTCTGAATTTGACTTAGAGCAAATTAGAAACAATGTTCCTTATTTAGTTAATCCAGCGGATACAACCCAATGGTTATTTTTCAATCAAGAACCATTAGCCAAACAAGTTTTGAAGGATTATACCTCCATGCAAATGCATAATATTTCGGCAAGAGGCGGTACCGACAAACTTAATTTCTTGATCTCAGGAGGATATTATAACAAAAAAGGTTTGTTTAAAGTGGGTCCGGACCAATTGACCCGTTACAATTTACGCGTAAATTTAGGCGCTAAATTGACCAATAAGCTATCCTTAGATACAAGAATTGCCTATACCAATGAACTCACTGAGCAAAGCTCTAGAGGAGCTAGTGGTCAAGGTTTGATCTATGATATTTATCGATTGAGAACTAGAACTCCATTTTTTACTCCAAAAGGACAATATAATGGAGCGGGGTCAGGAGCGACTACTTATGCTAATTTAGCTGAAGGTGGATATGATAATAGGAGCCGTAATTTCTTTGACGGAACCTTTACGTTCAAATTAGAAAATTTGGTCAAAGGATTAACGTTAAGGTCCGTTGCCGGTACACAATACCGCCGCGGTGATCGATATATCTTTAATAGAACGGTGCCGTTATGGGGACGCTATACAGTCAGTCGATATGTAAACCAAGTCAACTCTTACTCGATTTCAAACGAAGTAACTAAGAATTTAAATTTACAATTTTTAGCGAATTACGATTTGAAAATCAATAAGCATACATTTGGTGCATTGTTAGGTTATCAGTGGGAAGATTTCCGCTATGTAAATACAACTGCGGGTGCTAGTAATATGGTGAGTAATGATTTACCTACCTTGAACTTAGGTGATGATAAAACGAAAACCAATTCGGAGGCAATTGCAACTTATGCATTCCAATCTGTTTTTGGGCGTTTCAACTATAATTATGAAGATAAGTATTTGTTAGAAGGTACTATGCGTCAAGATGAAAGTTCGAAATTAGCCGAAGATGGGCGTATTAAAATTTTCCCATCCGTTTCGGCTGGTTGGAACTTACATCGTGAGTCATGGATGAGTGAATCTTTACAATTTATCTCTGAATTTAAATTACGAGGTTCATGGGGTAGATTAGGGGGCGCATTGGGAAGTACTTTAGGTAACTACGATTACGTAAATCAATTGAACCGAGGATCTAACTTGGTGTTAGGAGATTCTAGAACTTCATTTATTTTCCAAGGTTCATTACCAAGTACGAATCTTTCTTGGGAAACCATCGAAACAACCAACGGAGGTTTTGACATTGGTTTAATGAAGAATAAATTACAGGTAAGTGGTGATTACTATGTGAAATCAAATAAGAATATGTTGACACCTCAACAACTTCCTGCTACCATCGGTATCGCTACTCCACGTAAAAATAATGGAGAGTTGAAATCATGGGGATGGGAATTAGAGGTTAAATACCGTGGAAAAATTGGCGATAATTTCAGCTACAATATTGGCGGTAACTTCTCAGACAATCAAAATGAATTAGTTGCCTTTTCAAACCGAATCGTGGTGGCTAGAGGAAATAATAGTTTGATTGAAGGTTATCCTCTTAACACGATTTGGGGATATCAAACGGCAGGATATTTCTCCTCAGCAGATGAGGTAAAGGCTTCAGCCTTTCAAGATAACCGGACTGGAGCTGGTGACATCAAATATGTAGACCAAAATGGCGATAAGCAAATCACCGTAGGAAAAGGAAGTAAATCCGATTATGGAGATTTACTATTGTTAGGTTCATCAGCACCTCGCTATCTTTTTGGATTTAATTTAGGCTTTGAGACACATGGATTTGATTTTTCTGCCTTTGTTCAAGGGGTGGGCAAAAGAACATTCTTGGCGGGATCAGAATCCGTTGGACCACTTTTAGTTACTTGGAAACAAGCGATGGGCATTCACCGCGATTACTGGACACCTGAAAATCCAAATGCTTTGTTCCCTCGTCCTTTTGTAGGAGCTACTCACAATTTTGGAACTTCCGACAAATGGGCATTTAATGGTCAATATGCTCGTTTAAAAAACATCCAGTTAGGATATACCTTACCAAATGTATTAACGAAGAAAATAGGCGTTTCGAAAGCACGTGTTTATGTATCTGGACAAGATATCTTGACCGTTTCAGCGATGGGTAAATTTGGAACCTTGTTTGATCCAGAATCAGCAAATAATGCGGACAATGATTATCCGTATTTCTCAACAGCTTCTGTGGGTGTAAATCTTTCGTTTTAATCTATAGACATTTAAAAGAACATTGAAATGAAAAATTCATTAAAAAATATTTTAGCTATAAGCGCCTCCATTTTATTCTTCACGGGATGTGAAGTAGAGAGGTTACCAGAAACCAATATTTCAGATGCGACGTTTTGGCGTTCAGAATCTGATTTAAAAACGGCAAACAATTATTTATATACCTTTTTACCAGATTTTGGTACCGAAGACAACTGGTCTGACGATGCATTTGGTTTAGCATCAAATAGCATCAGCGATGGTTCACGCCTAGCTCCTGCTACGGCAACAGCTGATTTTAACACGCAGTATACGTTGATCCGTGCGGCCAACAACATCTTAGAAAAAGGTCCTAAAACAGGGATTGTAGCGGCTACTTTGGATCGTTATTTAGCCGAAGCAAGATTTTTTAGAGCTTGGGGCTATTTCAATTTGCTTCAGCGTTATGGAAGTGTGCCTTTGGTGACTAAAACACTAACGGATGATTCTCCTGAATTAAAAGCAGGATCTGCGACTCGTGATGAAATCTTAACGCTCATCATGGCTGATTTAGACTTTGCTGGTGCAAAATTGCCTACGCCAACGGCCTTGGGAACTGCTGATTATGGCCGTATAGCCAATACAGCTGCTTTGGCATTCAAAGCACGTGTGGCACTTTTTGAGGGAACTAGAGCTAAATTCCATAACTATGGTGATTCGAAAAAATATCTAACCATGGCTGTGGCTGCATCAAAAGCAGTGATGGATAGCAAGCAACATGATTTGTATGCAGGCCCTTATTTTAATATTTTTCAATATGAGGGAGAAGGTAGGGCCAACAGAGAAAACGTAATGGTAAAACAATACGGAGTAAGCTTAACAGACCGAGTTACATCTCACACCTATTGTAGAGGTATCCTTGAAAATGGAAATAAAAGTCCTACTAAAGCATTGGTTGATTCTTACCTAATGAAGGATGGATTGCCTATCACTAAATCTCCTTTATATGTACAGCCCGTTTTATCTACCGATGTATTTGTGAACCGAGATACGCGTTTGAGTGATGACGTTTTGAAAAAAGGAGATTCTTATATTTTCACCAATCCGGTATTCAACGTTTCTTCTTTAGTTTTCGCTAAGACAGGATTTACTTTCCGTAAATATTGGAATATTGTTGACTGGAATAACCAAGCATCTTTTATTGACCGTAACCTAATCCGTTATGCAGAAGTATTGTTAATTCATGCTGAAGCTAAATTTGAATTAGATGGAAGTATTTCGGATGCTGATTTAAATCTAACCATCAACCGCCTACGCAAGCGTGGGGGTGTGGCTGAATTGACCAATGCTTTTGCGGCAACGAACGGTTTAATGATGCGTGATGAAATTAGACGCGAAAGACGCGTGGAACTTGCTCAAGAAGGTTTCCGCTATTGGGATTTAATTCGTTGGAAAACAGCTGAAATTGAATTACCAAAACCAATTTTAGGAAACTTTTTCTTTAAGGAATTTGGAACAACTGTGAAGGTGAATTTAACGGCTGATAACTTTATTGTCACTCAAGCAGCTAGTTTCCGTAAGTTTGATCCAGCAAAAGATTACTTGTGGCCATTGCCAATCAATGAGATCGCTCTTAATCCAAGCATGAAGCAAAATCCAGGTTGGTAATTTGCGCATGATGAAATCTAAAATCCCGTAAGTTTAATGCTTGCGGGATTTTTTTTGCTTCGTTAATTGAATATTCCGAACATATATTTCAGCTCCCTCGGATTGAATCTGAATTTGACCTTTAGATGGTTGGACTTCTCTTGCCCGATTGACCAAGACTCCATTTAAGTAAACCATTAGCTCATTCCCAATAGCGATGCATTCTAGCTTGTTCCATTCGCCCATCGGTTTTTCGATGTCCTGTTTCCCTTTAAATCCGATGACGTCTTGCCAATTTTCATCGCGTCCGTACCAATTAAGTCGACCTTTATTCAAAACGGCTGGCGCACCCCCTTCTTGAAATCGATAAGAACCTGCTTGCTTTTCTTTTGCCACTGAAGCTGTAATGCTAAACTTTTCCGAGCCATCTCCCACCACTAAAATATCCCCAGTTCCGCCTTCTATGATTTGGCACTCGATCGAATGCATCCAAATACCGGAAGATCCACCATCTTCCCCATTCGAATGTAAAAGCAAACCCGAATCCCTCGCCTTGTCTATTCTATTACCTTCTGTTTTTCCGCCCCACCTGAATTCAAGGGCCAAGCGGTAATTCTCGTATTGCTTATTTGTGGTAATGCAACCCCACTCCTCACCCGAAATTCTAATTTGTTGGTCTACCACGGTAAAAACATTTTGGGGATCAATATTTTTACCTCGTTTTTGTACAAAAGTATACCAGCCCTTTAAATTTTGTCCATTAAATAAGAAGGTGGGCTTTTTATATTTAATCGAGTTTGGCATTTCTTGACCTAAAATGACCGATCCTAAGGAAAAAAGCAATGCGGTTAACATAAACTTGGTCATTTTCATGTTGAGAAATTTTAATTTAAACCTTTAGCAAAATCAAGCATCCATTTACCTAAAGTTGAACAGTAGGGGAAAAACAAAAACGACCAACATGGCCCAAAGGATATAAATAGGAAGGAAATTAGCTATCGCATTTTCCGCGCTACTTTTTTCATCTTTCTTAATAACTCGATTAAATAGTCGGAAGGCGATAAAAACTAAATTGGCCAG
This sequence comes from Aquirufa sp., assembly GCA_044349095.1. Lineage (GTDB taxonomy): Bacteria > Bacteroidota > Bacteroidia > Cytophagales > Spirosomataceae > Aquirufa. Next base: position 5,429 of record JBIKRO010000105.1, read on the forward strand.
CATCAGAAAATTAGCCCCTAAAATGGCTAGCCGATTAGGCGTAATTCCCCATTCTGAAATCCTAAACAGAATAGCCGTAAATGCGATTCCATTGACAACCATCGTGACAACAGACAGAGCGAACAAAACAATGAGACTCCAAGGGTTCCCATAATCTTTTGAAGTTTCAGCCAAAGAGAATAAGATGATGGCCATGACACCTAGTAGCAATAGATTAAAAACCAGTAGGAAATTCCGATCATTGTAAGGGTCTTTATCTGAAAATAATACGGCTCCTAAATAAACCAATAACATAATAAGAACGATGGGACTACAAATTTTAGCAATGACAGGGGATACTTTATTGACCAGCGATGGATTTGATTGAGTAATGAAAGTGGACATAATAGGCAATGCCGCCCCAGCAAAAACGGCTAAATAATCGAAATAAAAATCCTCGATTTTAATGCCAATCGCTTTAAAAAGGCCAATGACGATTGCAGTAAATAATCCGCCGACAATCACTAAAATTCCACTTAGAATTAAGAAGTCTCCATTAAATCGCAAAAAATCCAATCGGCTTTCATCGTTTCGGATATCAAGCCCAACGTAATTAATTCCCAATAGTGCCCATAACAAAAATGGCAAATGCAAACAGGCCAATATGATGGTGTCGTTATTAGGCAAATCCGGCAATAAATTAATGTAAACTGCCGCTATTGCGAAGGCCGCCGCAGTAAATAATATACGAGGCATTGGGATCTTACGCTTCCAAATAAAATAGCTAGCTAATGCGGGGAAAACGATAAATCCAATGTTACGTGTATAGAAAAATTCAGGTTTGATATTAAAAATGGCTGGTGTTTTGGCGATTAATCCTGCCAATAATGACGCAACAATGACAAAAATCCAATCACTTTTTTTCCCCCATGAAATCTCAGACTTATCATAGGCTAAGCGAGCATTCCAGTATTGAGCTAGTTTTTCATCTTGTATTTCGGGATAAAGCAGAAGAAATGTTTCTTTAAAAATTGAACTATTTGATCGGTACAATTTTTCTAATTGTGCAGCATCATGAAGGTTATTTAAAATTATTTCGCGCATTATTAAATGTATTTTTTCTTGGAAACAGATGTTATTTTAAAATTAAATTGATTTGTTGCTCCATATAATATTGAACTAATAAAAAAATCATTTTATCTTTAATCAATACTCTTGGACAACCCAATTTACCTAAAAAATATGCGAATTATAATCATTTTAAGCTTTACTTATTTGCTTTTTGCTTGTAAAAAAGAGGAAACTTCAGCTCAAATCCCTAAAATACCTTTACCCGCCTCATTAACTACATTAAAATCTGAACATCCTCGTCTCATGCTAACCAATGAGCGAATTGCGGAATTAAAAAAACTTCAGTCGACAGATCCTGTTTTAGACAAATACATAAAAGCGGTTATTGCGTCCGCCAATAGTATAGTGACTCGGGCTCCGTTAACAAGAACATTAATAGGCCCAAGGCTTTTAGATGTCAGCCGGGAATTACTTAATCGAACCTCCCATTTAGCCCTTGCCTACCATTTTTCTGGAGATAAAAAGTATCTCGACGCCGCTGTGGCGAATATGAGAACGGTGTGTGAATTTTCAGATTGGAATCCATCTCATTTTTTAGATGTGGCGGAAATGTCCAATGGGGTGGCGATAGGCTATGATTGGCTGTACGCCTATATATCTGAGACTGACCGTGGATTCATTCGAAATGGACTAAAAACAAAAGGTTTAGATGAGTATAAAAAGATTTATGAAACCGCTTGGTGGGCCAAAGGGGATAATAATTGGAACCAAGTTTGCAACGGAGGATTAATCGTTGCCTCATTAGCCATCGCTGAAACCGACCCTAAATATTCGGATGAATACATTCCAAAAGCCATCGCTAACCTACCCTTCTCTAACAAATTTTATGCCCCGGATGGCGCATGGTATGAGGGACCTGGGTATTGGGCATATGCCACCGAATACCTTTCCTATGGTATGTCCGCTTTGCAAACCGCTTTAGGAACGATGAAAAATTTAGAGACAACAGAAGGTCTTTCGAAAACAGGCTTTGCTCCTATGCTGACGACGGGACCGACAAATTACATTTTTAACTTTGCGGATTCGGGTGAAAATAGCAAAGGGACTACCTCGGCTGCCATGTTCTTTATGGCCAATACCTATTCAAACACGGACATTTCAAATTACTTGCACAATTACATGTCGGCTACTTCGGCTTTAGCCAAACCTTTTCATGTCGTTTGGTACAGAAGTCCAAGCAATTCCACACCTACTGTACCATTAGACCACATGTTGAAAGGGGAATTAAATGATTTGGTCATCATGCGAAGTTCTTGG
>JBIKRO010000038.1:0-25941 GCA_044349095.1 Aquirufa sp.
AATTGCGACAATATGCTTTTTCGAAAGCGCATCATAGGGTTGCATCACATTGCCATCAGGTCCGAAAACCGCCGCTTGGGCATAGCCATGCTTAACCAAGTATAAAGACATTAATCGATTGTCAACCTCTTTAAAATCGGGACCTTCAAAACGAATCATGTCGATTTCGATCCGGTCTGTCGACAAATCATCTAACAGGGATAAAAGAAGAGTTTCAGGGTTGTTGTGATGCGTGTAACAGCCATAAAGCAAATTTACACCGATGATCCCGAGCGCTTGCTGTTGTAATATATTATCATTATCCAGCATATTCACGTGTATCACCACATCATTAAAAGCACCATTGGGTTTTAATTGAAACCTAAGTCCAATCCAACCATGGCTTTCATTTGTTTTTTGATAGTTCAATGCCGAAACAGTATCTGCAAAGGCAAAAAACCTCTTTTCATCGGCCGATTCAGTTAAACGAACATTTAATAGTTTGTACTCGCGATTTAACATTTTCATCAACCGCGTCTCACACACATATTTACCTGAGGCTTCCTCCCCATAAATGGCATCGGAGAAAGCCATGTCATAGGCGGAAATCGTTTTGGCGATCGTTCCAGCTGCTCCCCCTGCTTTGAAAAAATTAGCAGCAACATCCTGTCCAGCCCCAATTTCAGCGAAGGATCCGTAGACACTAAGATCTAAATTGATTTTTAATGCTTTTTGTTTCGTACCAATGGATTTAACTCTAGGTGTCATTGACGAATTTATTTTGTTGATGTACAAAGGCGTGATGCAATTTAAAAAATTATATCCTCATTTGTTATGTGCTCTTGTAAAAATCCAACTCTTATTTATTTTTTGGCCAAAGCTGATTTTTGTAATACAATGTCAAACCAGCCATTGGCGCTTCAGAAATGTGGCCTAATTTTAATTTGTGGGCACTCAAAACTCTTTTTAAAATATCGGAATAATAGAATGCAACGGAACCCGTAAAATGAATCGGGGTTTCAAATGCATGCGTATATTTTAAAATATATAAGGAGCAAAACTGTTGGAATGACTGCTCGATTAAGCGATAACAAAAAGGTTCTCTACGGTGCTGAAATATAAATTTGGAAAAACTAGCAAACCAGCGGTTGGGAAATTCGCCTCGATAGGCTTTTTCTAAAACATCTAACCTATTGAGCTCACCAAACCTGGCAATGAAGCTTGTTCGTAATTCTTCCGGCATTTCATGATGCAAGTAACTAAGAACTAGCATTTTGCCTAAGTGACCTCCGCTACCTTCATCCCCTAACCAAAATCCTAGCGGTGGTATTTGCTCGGTTATTTTTTGACCATCGAAAAAACCTGAGTTGGATCCAGTGCCCAATATGCATGCAATTCCTTTTTCGTCACCGCAACTCGCTTTGGCTGCCGCCATTAAATCATTCTCAATTTGCACGCTAGCCCCCTGAATGATCGTGGATAAAAATTCCCGGATGATTTGTACTTTGTCCTCTCCAGTGATGCCGGTACCGTAATAGTATATTTGTTCTATATTTTTGCCGACAATCCATGTTGAGACTTCCGTTTGTGAAGCGATGATCTCGCTGGCCGATTGATAATAGGGGTTTATGCCTGCTGAAAAAAACGAATCATACGCCTCATCTGGTTTGGCTATAAACCTCCATTCCGTTTTCGTAGAACCACTTTCAATGAGTAGTAACATGGTTATTTTAGTTGGCCTATAGGTTCAAATTTTTCAAATACTTTGGCTGAATGTGGCGCATCAGCCAATTCCTCAGTTAAATCTTGCCCTGCCCAATGCTCATAATGCTTCCCATTTTTCCAAAGCTTGGACGTTGTCATATCAAAGATTTTACCAGCAAAGGCTACCCAAATTTCGGGTTTGTCCTGGCCATTTCGTAAAGCTAATTGTGATTTAGTATAAACGGGCAATGAATTTTCCAAAGTAAAATATATCAAGCACGAAGCTAAATAAAATCATTGAAAGACCATTTTTTTAATAAAGATTTTTAATTTTACACGAATTAAATAAGTTTTAATATTATGAAACAGTATATCTTATTTGTGAGCTTTCTATCAACCCTATTTTTGGGTGCTTGTAGTTCAAAAAGTGACCCAACTCCTGTAACTCCAACACCCGTTACCCCTACGCCAGTAGCTCCTACAGTGGCTGATTTAGTTAAAAAAGTGTGGTCGGCGAATACAGTTTCATGGGATGGCGTGGTCCAATATACTAAAGGAGGAACGACTAATTTGGTGGCTGGATATTCACAGTTTAAATTGGATTTAAGCACTTCAGGTTCCGTCACATTGACTGAATTTGATGGCAAAAAGTTTACAGGCAGTTATTCATTGTCCTCAGATAATAAAAAAATAAGTTTAACAGGTTTGACAAGTTCAGAAGGCGCACCATCGGGAACCAATGGAACGTTAGAACTAAACATCAGTGGAACTCCATCGGCGACTAGTTTAGCCTTAGAAACGAGTACAGCTTACATCAAGGCAACTAATAAAAAAGTAGCCTTGACTCTAGTAAATCCCTAAAAAAAATGCTTTAATGGGAGCCGCCCGTAAAAAGGCGGCTCTTTTTTATTATATGGAAAAGAGAACTGAAATTGGAAGTGTTGGCGAATTTGGATTGATTGAGCGTTTAGCTAAACCATTTTCATCTCATCAATCCTGGACTGCAATCGGCATAGGGGATGATGCCGCGTCATTACATGCGGAGGGCATGGAAGTGGTATCTACCACGGAATTACTGATTGAAGGGGTTCATTTTGATTTGTCCTATTCTCCATTGCCTCATTTGGGTTTTAAGATAGTTAGTTTGGCGCTTTCTGATATAGCAGCGATGAATGCTAAACCTACTCAAATATCGATAGGCTTAGGTTTAAGTAATCGTTTTTCGGTGGAGGCCGTTGAGGAATTATATACCGGTGTCCAACAAGCTTGTGAGGAATATAAAGTGGATTTAGTGGGTGGGGATACGACCGCCTCTCCTCAAGGATTAATTATTTCTGTATCTGCATTAGGGTTGGTTGACTCAAAGAACCTAACCAAAAGGTCCGGTGCCAAGCCAAATGATGTGATTTGTGTGACAGGAGATTTGGGAGGAGCGCTGATGGGTTTGCAATCGTTGGAAAGAGAGAAACAGGTGTATTTAGCTAATCCAACCATGCAGCCAGAATTAGATGGGAAAAGTTATGTGGTGTTGCGCCAATTAAAACCCGTGGCACGATTTGATATTTTACATGAGTTGGCTGAAATGGGGGTGGTGCCAACTTCCATGATCGATTGTTCAGACGGTTTAGCTTCTGAAATTATTCATTTATGCAATGCTTCAAATACGGGTGCTAGGATTTTTGAGAAAAACATTCCCATTGACGATGAAACCTATTTATCGGCCACAGAATTTAATTTAAGCCCATTGACCGCGGCTTTAAATGGGGGAGAAGATTATGAATTAGTTTTTACTGTATCTCAAAAAGATTTCGAGAAAGTTGAGAAAATAGCCGATGTCACGGCAATAGGTTATATGACTGATGTGAAGCATGAGCGAGTTCTCGTCATGAAGTCAGACCAAATTGTGGATTTAACTGCGCCAGGCTTTGGCGAAAACTAAAATATGGCGGTAGCGATCATGCAACCTTATTTTTTCCCTTATTTGGGCTATTTCCAATTAGTTCAAGCGGTCGATCATTTTGTCTTTTATGATGATGTGATGTTTATTAAAAAAGGCTGGATCAATCGGAATAGAATTTTAATGCAGGGGAATGAATTTTTATTTACAATTCCTTTAGAAAAACAAAGTCAAAATAAAACCATCAGGGAATCAACGGTATCTTGGGGGAAAGAATTTCCGAGTAAATTTATGAATCAGTTAGATTCTGCGTATAAAAAAGCGCTCAATTATGCAGAGATTAGGGACTTGGTCGAGCAGGTTTTGAATAGAAAATTTGAGAGTTTGGCAGATTTAGCGAGTGAAAGTGTTCAAGCCACTTGGGCCTACCTGGGTTTGGAAAAAAAATTCTATCAGAGTTCCCAATTATCAGTTTTTGAGGATTTTGGTCGTGCTGAAAGGCTGATTGAAATCACAAAATCTCTAGGGGAATCTAGCTATATTAACGCAGTTAATGGGCAAGAGTTATATGAAAAAGGCTTTTTTAAAGAAAAAGGCATTGATTTGCATTTTTTGAAACCCAATTTGAATCCCTATGCACAGGGGAATACAAAAGAGTTTGTCAATGGGCTTTCGATGATTGATGTTTTGATGTGGAATAATAAGGAAGAGGTTGTTCAATGGTTAGGAGATTCACAATTAATTTAAGCATTGATTTCCCGTTTAATAAATTTTGGTATCATTTTATGAATATATTGGTAACTTTGTTGATTGAATTAAAATAGATTTAAATTAGTCAATGACTCAGTCTTTATTCATTCGTCGTTATTCAAATCGATTCCTCTCTAGGTGGTTAGTTCTTGCCATTGATGTCATTATTGCCATATTCTCTTTTTTAGTAGCTACTGCACTACGCTTAAACTTCAGATATGAGGAACTTCATTTAGAAGTGTTCATTTATCACTTTGTTTTCTTATTAAGTATTCGTTTTATCACCTTTCTTTATTTCAAAACGTATTCAGGTATTATTCGACATACGAGTATTGAAGATGCGGTTTTAATCTTAAAAACAATCTTTACGGGCACGACGGTGGCCGCCATAATTTCACTAGCAATTCGATATTTTTTGCACGTGGAAACTTTAATTTATGTGCCAATTTCCATTTTAGTTATTGACTTTTTCATTTGTTTGTTTTTAATGGTGAGTCTTCGATTCATGGTTAAAAAGTTTTATGAATCGTTCATAAACGAGTTTAAGCCAGCTGTCGGAGTATTGATTTATGGAGCAGGGTATTCGGGTTTATTGACTAAAAATGTGATTCAAAATGACCGAGGAATAAATTATCAAGTTCTTGGATTTATTGACGATAATGAATCTAAAGTTGGCAAAACCATTGAGGGAATTCGCGTATTTAATTTAGGCGAAGCCTTAGATAAGTTTGTTGATACTTATGAAGGACTTCAGGTCATTATGGCCATAAAAAATATCAATATACAGGCTAAGAGGAAAATTTCTGATGTGTTTTTGGATCGAGGCGTTGTAGTTAAAACATTGCCTCCAGTAGACAAATGGGTTGGTGGAGAGTTTGCGATCAATCAGATTCATAATGTTAAAATTGAAGATTTACTGGGTCGAGAGGAAATTCAGATGAACAATAAGATGATTTCTGAGGAAATGAATAGTAAGTCTATTTTGGTTACAGGCGCTGCTGGTTCTATTGGCTCCGAGATTGTGCGCCAATTGATCGCCTATTTCCCTTCAAAAATTATTTTAGTAGACCAAGCAGAGTCTGGGCTATTTGATTTGGAATATGAATTGGTTGGCCGAATTCCTTCCAATACAGAGATTGTTGTGAAGGTAGCCGACGTGTCTGATATCAATCGAATGTCCTATATTTTCAGAACGCACAAGCCCTCCATTGTTTTTCATGCGGCAGCCTATAAGCACGTGCCTTTGATGGAGAAAAATCCGTACGAAGCCGTTAAAATCAATATTTTAGGGACGCGTATTTTAGCCGATTTAGCAGCCGAAAATGCAGTAGATAAATTTGTCATGGTGTCTACCGATAAAGCGGTAAATCCAACTAATGTAATGGGTGCTACCAAGCGATTTGCCGAAATGTATACACAGTCGATGAATCAGTTGGAGGGCATGCATACCAAATTTATTGCGACACGATTCGGTAACGTATTAGGTTCAAATGGTTCGGTTATTCCTTTATTCAAAAAGCAAATTGAACGCGGCGGCCCCGTAACGGTGACGCATCCAGATATTACGCGCTATTTTATGACGATTCCTGAGGCTTGCGAACTCGTACTAGAGGCGGCTACTATGGGAGAGGGCGGCGAGGTTTTTGTCTTTGACATGGGTGAATCGGTTAAGATTATTAATCTTGCCAAAAAAATGATTACCCTAAGTGGAATGCGTGTAGACCGTGATATCGAAATTAAATTTACCGGTTTACGTCCCGGTGAGAAGTTATATGAAGAGCTTTTAAGTACGGATGAAAATACGTTGCCCACACACCATCCCAAAATTTTAATTGCCAAAGTGAATGTGCCAAGCTATTCTTACATGGAAATTCAAATGAACCTAATGCAGGAAGTATTGGACGAGGGTGGAAATAATAATGAACTCGTATCTAAAATCAAGGAAGTAATTCCTGAATATAAATCAAATAACTCAATCTTTGAGAAGCTTGACAAAGTAACTGTCAACATCAAGCGAGGGACTAGTTTTTAGTCCACTTTTTGATAATCCCAATCGCCAACAAAGTAAATAAAGGTGCCATGACGATGTCAATCGTATAATGGACATGTTGGATTAATAGCAACATCACTAGTATTACGCTTAAGATTATAGCCAGAATTTTTTCCATTCTAAGCGGTAAAAAATAACACGCAAACACCATGGTAGCAGTATGTCCAGAAAAGAATAGGTCTTTTGTAATGGGCATGTTCTCTCCATAGATAAATATAGCTGCGACCGGGTCATGCAAGTCGACAATCCCCATGGGAGGATTTAAGGCTACAAAATAGATAGTCAAAAAACGAAAGGCTGTTTCTAAGTTGAATGCCCAAGCAAACCAAACAAAGGTCTTTGGCGTCGCCAAAAGTCTAATGATTAAGTAAATAACCGTGCAATAAATGATCGAGAAAATGGGGTAAGAAACGTTTTTTGGCGGAATAACCTCCAATAAAAAATCATTTAAAATGATGCCTTCTCGCTGTTGGACCCATTGAAAATAAGTGGCTGCTTTCCATGGAAAAACTGAAAATGTAAGTATGGCCAATGAAAAACTTAGTCTGAATGATGATTCTTTCCATACCTCACCCCAAGCCCCTCTTACAGAATTTATAAAACCTTTCATTCAGCTTTTTGTTATATTTACGCGTCGCAAAAATACTAAAATAAAAAACATGATGAATCGTTGGTTTAAAAATGCAAGCTTCGTTTTAAGTATAATTCTCGGTTTTGTTCATTTTTCATGCGGAAACGCTACAAATACAAAAAATAAAAATACAATGGAAGAATCGAAAAATGTATCAGGGGCTAATTTAGAGACTGTAACTTTAGGTGCGGGATGTTTTTGGTGTGTTGAGGCCGTTTACCAAAGGCTAAAAGGAGTGAAAAGTGTAACCTCTGGATACATGGGTGGTAAAATGAAAAATCCGAGTTATCGTGATATTTGTACAGGTCTAACGGGCCATGCTGAGGTGTGCCAACTAACCTACGATCCTAACATCATATCTTTTGAAACTATTTTGGAGGTGTTTTGGCAAACGCACGATCCTACCACGTTGAACAGACAAGGTGCCGATGTAGGTACTCAGTATCGTTCAGCAATATTTTTTCATAATGAAGCACAAAAGGAAGCAGCCATCGCTTGGAAGACAAAATTAAATGGCCAAAAAGTTTTTCCAAACCCTATTGTAACCGAAATAAGTCAGGCATCTACTTTTTATGTAGCAGAAGATTATCATCAAAATTATTTTAACCAAAATGGCGATCAACCTTATTGCCAAATTGTCATTAAGCCAAAAATGGATAAGTTTTTGAAAACGTTTAAACAGAAGCTTAACTAAAAACCTCCCTTGTCATAAAAACTTCTTCGTCGAGAAATTTTTAATTCTTGGAGTAAAGACGATTTTACCCGAAGGTCAAATGAATAATTGGACGCACGACCGTAAAATGGACTTGCAATGGGGGTCCAATTGAAATTCAATTCCCAACAGTGTAGATCTCGGTGCACCGACATATTCGTGTAGGTAAGTCCACTGTACTTGAAATCATATCCAGAACTCATAGAAAATTTCCATTTTTCTGTTAAGCTCAAATCTCCTTGAAACGTCAAACCACTAATTTGCTGTGCAGCAGCCAAACCCATTCTGTTCATGCTAAACTGGTAACTAAACGAAAATGTCCAAGGCACATTCCAATCTACATAATCGTCAATATTGCGATTTATTTGCTTTAATTGGGCTTCAGATGCATTAGTACTCGTCTTTAATTCTTTTGTCTTAGCGGGAGCAAACCTTCGCCCAATGGATAAATTAAGCGCCGTTAATCTCGCAAGTCCATTCCCTTGACTCAGCATTAAATCAGGAGTTCTCCTACCCACATCAAAAAATAATTTGTCATTTACATATAAGTAAGGGTCAAAACTTCCACCTATATTGATATCAAATTCACTTACTCTCGAGTTTGCATTGAAGTTTAAATTGGACAAGGGGTATTCTTTTGCTAGCAAATTATAACTCCCATTTATTCCAAAATTATCAAGTATCGTGACTTTTTCATTTTGTTTAGTCGCAGTATCTGATTTCGTTTTTAATTTCGCCTCAAGGGTATTTTGAAGTCCGAAACTAATACTCCCAGATGCGCCCCCATAACTCATCTGCCGCGGGTCAAAAGTGCTAATCCGCCTAATATCTCCTACCTGTTCTACTCCCTCCTTGTTAATAAATTTACGGTTGTTGATTCGAACATCTTGATAATACCCATAAGTTGGGTCCGAATAGTCAGGCGTATAACTTAAGCTGATGCTAGGAGCAATGGTATGCCTAAGAGCCTCTAATCGCCCTTTTTTGAATCTTAGCGTTCCATAAATTCGAGTATTCATGCTAGCCGAAAATGAAAGTTGCGAATTGAATTTTGGCAATCCCCCGATCGTATCAATTCTCACCGTCGAATCACTTTTCATATAGGTATACTTGTACGACCTAGTATACATATTTCCTGACCACGAAACGCCCGGTGTTAGGTTCACATATTTATTTAATTTTAAGTTGGGCAACGACAATGGAATGCTATAATTGAATTTTGTTTGCGCTTTTTCCCAAAGTAGTGGAAGTGTGCTCGCGTCCACAGGAATAACTCCAGGAGGTAAATCATCCATCGTTTTTGGAACAAAAGGTTTCTGAATGATCCCTCTTTGGCTGTTGGATTCCCTAGGATACACATCAAATTCATATCGAGTATAAGGATCCGACACTTGGTTCGTCATACTGATGCCTCCAGAAAAATCAAGCCCTAGTCTAAATTGATCTAAAAATTGGTCTCCTAATGAATTTTTTCTTTTAAAGGGTTGAAATTGGTTTAGACCAAAATTGAATTCAGTTCCTGCATCAAATACTCGAGTAGTCGTATTTTGATTAATCCGCAAACTAATCCCTGTTCTTATGGTCTGCCCTATATTTTTGGAGTATTGCACAGATGACCCTATCGTATTGGATAAATATTGTTGGCTATTATAGGTATTAAACTGGTTGTAGGAATTTGAGGCAATATTTACGGACGCGGAAAAGCTTGAATTTCCTCTACTTTGTGGGCTATGAGACCATTGCAATGCAAAGTCAGTTCGCTTGGTCGGAGAAAATTCATCTCCATTCGTATTTCGATTGAATGCTAAGTTGAAGCTACCTGCGAATCGATAACGCTTATTATATTGTGAGTTTGCTCCTAAACCCCAGCCACCTTTTGAGTAAATTTGGCCCGTAAACCGAACACCTATATTTTCACTAGCTGCCCAGTAATAACCGCCTTCTCTCAAATAGAAACCTCTTCCGGTAGGCTCTTCTCCATAGGTCGGCACAATAACGCCCGATTTGCCCGCTTCTTTAGGTTGAGAATAAGGGAAAAACCCAAAAGGTAGTCCAATAGGGAGCGGAATGTCATTAAGCTCAAAGTGAAAGGGCCCTGAAATAATCTCTTTTTTCCCGACGACTTTTATTTTACTCGCTTTAATATGAAAATGGGGATGTGTTAAATTACAGGTGGTATAAATGGCATTTCGGATGTACAGATTATCCTCCTCGTCTTTTTTTACGGTTTTTCCTTGGACAAATCCTTCGCCTTGTTGAGTGACAATCGCTTTGATGGACGCACGCTTTGATTTGAAATTATAACGGACTTCTTCCGAGTCATATTTATCTTGCCCCTGTGTAAATACTGGAAGTCCAATTATTTTTTTGGTAGCGGTGTCTAAGGTTCCTTTGGCAAACACTTCATTTTTTGACCAGTCCAACCTAATATAATCCGCTTCTAATGCGATATTCCCGTATTTTAATTTTGCTCCTCCATATAAATTAACTACCTGTTTCTCCGCGTCTAATACCGTTGAGTCTATGGCAGAATAAAAGACAGTCGTTTCTAAATCGGTTTTTTTTGATAATGAATCTTTTGGACTGATTGATTTTATGATCGAATCACCTGAAATAACTCTTTGGGCCCTAACGTCCGTCAGGCCAATGAATATTCCCACGCATAGCATGAAAAGGTGATATGTGGATTTATTTATCAAATGGAATTTAAAAATTATAATTATCTTTGTTTGTAAAAGATTGACAAAATTACATGATTGCGTGGTACCTAAGTGTATTAATTAAAAAATAATGTTTTCAACGGTTCGACTTATTTTTATTTTTTGCTTAGCCCTATTATTCATATCGGCTACATTTCCGACTATTGATCCATTAAAAAAATCTCCCAAAAATTCGATTAAAATTGTTTGTTTAGATGCCGGACATGGAGGTAAAGATCCAGGTTGCATGGGCCCTAAGGGATCACATGAGGGTAAAGTGACGTTAAAAATCATTTTGGAATTGGGACGAAAACTGAAAGAAGAACATCCTGATTTAAAGGTTATTTATACCCGCGATTCGGATGATTTTATTGAACTAAATGAACGGGCAAATATCGCCAATCGGAATAAAGCGGATCTTTTTATTTCAGTACACTGTAACGCAGCGGCCAACAAATCAGCGTATGGGACAGAAACCTATACGATGGGTTTACACAAAACCGATGGGAATTTGAACGTAGCCAAGCGTGAGAACTCGGTAATTTTACAAGAAAAAGACTATCAAACGGCCTATAGTGGCTTTGATCCTAATTCTCCTTTAGCACATATTATGATGGCTAATTATCAAAGTGCTTTCATGGCTAGTTCGGTAAAATTTGCTTCTAAAGTAGAGGAGCAATTCATGAAAAACTATCAAAGAAAGAGTTTTGGAGTCAAGCAAGCAGGATTTTTGGTTATTTGGAGGACGGCGATGCCAAGCGTTTTGATTGAAACTGGATTTTTAACTAATCCAGAAGAAGAAAATTATTTAGCCTCTGAAAAAGGTCAAAAGGAAGTTGCCGAAGGAATCGCGAAAGCATTTAAGCAGTATAAAGAAGAAATTGAACGATAGAGATATATGTTGAAGAGCAACGAACTTAAGGTAGGTTTTTTAGCGCTAATCGCGTTTTTAATTCTCTATTTTGGATTTAACTTTTTGAAGGGGAATGATATTTTTTCGGCTTCAAAAACGTATTATGTTCAATACGATAATGTTGATGGTCTGATGGCTTCTAATCAAGTGATGGTGAATGGAGTAGAGGTGGGCAAGGTTAAGAAGGTATCCTTAGTACCAGATAAGGGCAATAAAATTTTAGTTGAATTGCGATTAAATAAATCACTTTTAGTTCCTGATAAATCTATTGCTATTCTTTCCGATGGAGCTTTGTTAGGGGGTAAAATAATTCGGCTAGAGCTATTAGGTACTGGCACCTTACCTGAAGGGGCATTTATTTCTCCTATGAATGAGAAAGGGTTAACTTCCTTGTTGAAAGAACGTGCACTACCCGTAATTTCTAATGCAGATTCGTTGTTGATTTCATTTCGACAAATCAGCAAGAAGTTTGATAACACAGGGACCTATTTAGATGCCTTACTGAAAAATTCGAATAAGGCCGTCGTGAATATCAACGGCTCCGTCACTGATTTAGTGGCAGAAAACAAGGCAAATATCAATCAAATTACAGGCAACATGCGTGCTTTGTCGGTCAGTTTAGTGGAAACTGAAAAGCAATTAAAGCCATTGCTGACCAAGTTCAATACCATTGCAGATTCATTGCAAGCGGTTAAAATTGGCGAAACCTTGAATTCAGCCAATAAGGCAGTTAGCTCGCTTCAAAGAATCGTTTCAAAATTAGAAAAAGGGCAGGGAACAGCAGGAAAACTATTGATGAATGATAGTTTATATGTGGGCTTAAATAAGGCTCTTATGGATTTAGACAAATTATTAATAGATGTAAGGCTTCAGCCAAAGCGTTATGTAAATGTATCCGTTTTTGGCAAAAAGGATCCGGGACCAACACCGGATAAATAATAATCAATTTATGACGACCCAACAAGTAATAATTTCGGCTTCGCCGGAACAAGTAGATATATTGTTGGCGGAATTGGGGGAAATACATTTTGATATTTTTGAAGATTCTGATACAGGTCTTATTGCCTATTGTCAAACAGATTTATTTGACCTAGCACTTTTTTCTGAGGTGATTAAAAGATATGAGGTTTTAGGACCTATTTCTTTTCAAATAAATGAAATAGAAAAGCAAAATTGGAATGCCGTCTGGGAGTCAAATTATGATCCTATTCGAATTTCGAATCAAGTATTTATTCGGGCTAATTTTCATGAATCAGAGCCAGGATATGCCATGGAAATTGTCATTAATCCCAAAATGTCCTTTGGAACTGGACATCATGAAACAACTTTCTTGATGACCCAAGCGTTATTTGAGATTGAATTTCAAGGAAAATCTGTTTTAGATGCCGGAACTGGAACAGGAATTCTGGCTTTAGTGGCTAAGAAGTTAGGGGCGCATGATGTAAAAGGATTTGACATAGATCCTTGGTCGATTGAAAACTCAATTGAAAATGCGGGATTAAACCAATGTGAAGATATCATTTTTGTCGAGGGTACAATCGTCAACGAATCATTGAAAAAATACGATGTGTTGTTGGCCAACATCAACCGTAACATATTATTATCCGAAATGCATGAATATTCTGAACGGATTGTTGACGGTGGCATGCTCCTGTTAAGTGGATTTTATGCTGAAGATGTGCCGATGATCGTGAAATCGGCTCTTGAAAATGGACTTATTTCTGTAGCTCAAACAGAGAAAAATCGCTGGGCCTGCATCAAACTCAAAAAATCTAATTTGTGATTTTTTAATATTTTACACTATTTTTTCTAGTATTTGAATTAAAACCCTTATTTTTGAAGGTTTTACTCATAAAACTCAGGAATTTGGGTTGTAAATGATACATGAAGATCTCGCCTACTAAACCCTTTCGGGTCGTTTATTCAATTTTGTCTCATGAATTTCTTGGATATTTATTCGAGGTGTTTGTTGTGCAATTGAATGAGAAGGGTCAATTGACCTGGGAGTACCAAACATTAACGGTGCGTAATTTTCATGAATTCGCGCATGGACTTGATGAGCGCGATGAGGCGGCGGTTAAATTGATTGAGGGGATGAAGCCCGCGGCTATTTTTGAAAAATTTAATACATCAAAACGAAAGACCATTGAGGAGTTTTATTTAAAAACGTTCGATGCGGAGAAGGGAGAGAAGGAAATCCAAGAAGCGGTTCAATCAGTGATTGAAAAGCGCAGAGCTCAAATATTTGATCTCATTTGCCCAGATAAAACATTGTTTATCATGGGGAATGATGGCAATCCAATGCGTCAATCCATTGAGATTCAATCCGAACCTGTTGAAGTTTTATTTCATTTCATGCGGAATGAAGAAAATACACACTATTTTCCTACGTTGAAGTATTTAGGTGCTAAGTTGGAATTCCAGTATAAGGACGCCATGATTCTATGTGATGAGCCTGCGTGGATGTTGTTGAATCAAAAGCTATATCATTTTAAACCCTTATTAGAAGGCAAAAAACTTCGTGCTTTTTTGAATAAAAAATTTGTCGTTATTCCGAAAAATATGGAGGAAGACTATTTTCGCAAATTTGTGAAGGCGATGGTTGCCCGTTATCCTATTTATGCCAAAGGTTTTGAGGTAATTAATACAGAAAAAAATTGCCAATTTTTATTGACTTATGGACCAATCACTCCAAGAATAGATGAGGAAGAAAAGTCGGCGGTTAAAAAAGCGGCTGCTTTGGTAGCTGCAGATCGTTGGAATTTTGTTCTTTCGTTTCAGTATGGTAACAATAGATTTCCGTGGGATGGCTTATCTGCGGAGGCCAATGTATTATTTGAGAAAAAGGGAGAAAGTTATGCCTTTCAAAAAATCATGCGATCTCTGACGAAAGAAAAGAGAGCATTTCAATATCTGAAGTCCATTGGATTACCTTTGGAGCAGGATGGTCGCACGTCAATTTCCCGCTCTGATGCAGTTCAGTGGCTTACCGAGCATAAACAAGATTTAGATCAGTCGGGTTATCTGGTTCAATTTAGAGGTGATGGTCAGGCCCCGCGTTATTTCTTGGGAAAACCGGAAATTAAGATTAGGATTGGAGAAAAATTGGACTGGTTTGATATTCAAGCAGTTATTTCTTTTGGAACATTTCAAATTCCATTTTTAAAAATACGCCAACTCATACTTGCGAAGAAGAAAGAATTTCATTTACCTGATGGGTCTATCGCGATCATACCGGATAATTGGTTTCATGATTATCAGGACCTATTCTATTTTTCTGAAACTAGGCCTGGGGAAGAAGGGGTTTATTTGAAGCGCCAACATTTCCAATTGGTGCAAGAATGGGAAGATCAAGATCTAATCAAAACGTCGCTTAGAAGTAAGACGGTTGCCGATTTAAGCCTTCAATCTAAGGATTTCCCTGTGCCTAAAAATTTTAGGGGAACTTTAAGACCTTACCAATTAGATGGATATAGGTGGATGCGTACAAGGCAAAATGCCGGTTTGGGTGCTTGTCTTGCGGATGATATGGGTTTAGGTAAAACGATTCAAACGCTATGTTTATTGCAAAGTTTGAAGGAGCAGGGCGAGGTATTGCCAACCTTATTAGTGATGCCCACTTCTCTTTTGTACAACTGGGAGATGGAGGCCAAGAAATTTACTCCCCAATTACGGGTACTAGTGTATAGTGGCCCGCAAAGAGAAAAATTACAAGCCCAAGTAAAAAAGACAGACTTGATATTATGTTCTTTTGGCTTAGTTCGATCAGATATTGATTGGTTTGAAAAACAAGAATTTAGTTATGTGATTTTGGATGAGTCTCAAGCCATTAAAAATCCTCAAGCAAATATTACGAAGGCAGTCCAAAAATTGAACGCCAAATATCGCTTAGTGATGACGGGTACTCCTCTTGAAAATTCGACGATGGACTTATGGTCTCAAATGAATTTTGTCAATTCAGGATTGCTTGGAACGCAAAAATATTTTAAGGATCATTTTCAAGTTCCCATAGAAAAGAAGGCTGATGGGGACATGAAAAAGCGGCTTTATTTTCTAATTAAGCCTTATTTACTTCGAAGAGAAAAGCGCCAAGTAGCAGCGGATTTGCCGGAGAAAATGGAATCCATCACGTACTGTGGCATGTCGGAGGAGCAAGAACGATTATATGACAAAACAAAATCCTTTTATCGCGATGTTTTATTGAAGCAAATTAAGGATGAGGGCTTGCAAAAATCTCGTTTTTCTGTGCTTCAAGGGTTAACGAAACTGCGCCAACTAGCCAACCACCCTTTGTTGTGTGAAGAGGGGTATGTGGGGGAGTCAGGAAAAATGGAGGCGGTATTAGAAAAATTGGAAACAGTGCTAGAACAACATCATAAGGTATTGATTTTCAGTCAATTTGTGCAGCATTTGCAGATCATTAAGCGTGCTTTAGATGAGCAGGGTGTTGCATATGCCTATTTAGATGGTAGTACCACAGACCGAAAAGGCCAAGTGGAAAGCTTTCAAAAATCGGATGGGCAATCCGTATTTTTAATCTCACTCAAAGCAGGTGGTGTAGGGTTGAACTTAACAGCGGCTGATTATGTGTTTCTTTTGGATCCATGGTGGAATCCTGCTGCAGAAGCGCAGGCTATTGACCGAGCTCATCGAATCGGTCAAGAAAAAACAGTATTTACCTATAAGTTTATTACAAAAGAAACTGTTGAAGAGAAAATTTTGGCTTTGCAACAACGCAAACTCGATTTAGCCAATGAATTAGTCACTTCTGATGAAAGCATTCTGCGTGCTTTAAGCGAAGACGAGGTGCTAGATTTATTGAGCTAATCTTTACTCTTTAGCCCCAGCTTTACTAACTTTTAAAAAGTTAGTAAAGCTAGGCTAAAGAAATGGAATTATCTTCATTTAGCTGATCAGTAAGCTGATTATTTAGACTTTTACTAATATGTTTTTCGCCACTTCATGGCTAATGAAAATGGGCTCTTGCTCTGCAATTCTCAATGAAAAAGATCTGTCAAATGTGTTGATCTCCAATACTTCGAGCCTAGCCCCTAAGCTTAAATTTAGTTTTGTGAGCAATTGAAGAAATACGGCAGAATCTTTTGCAACGCCCATGAGGGTACATGTTTCGTTTAATTTCACTTCCGACAAATGCAGGTATCCAAGTTCTGGAATTTCTCCTTCTTGGCTAGGAATAGGATCACCATGTGGATCTATTTTGGGAAAATCTAAAAAAGAATCTAATTTATTGATTAATGTTTCCGATTCAATGTGTTCTAATTGCTCCGCTATTTCATGCACCTCGTCCCAATTGTACCCAAGCTTTTCCACTAAAAATACTTCCCAAAGACGATGCTTTCTAATAATGCTCAGCGCAATATTTTGGCCTATCTTGGTCAGTCGAACCCCTTGGTATTTTTGATAAGTAACCCAGCCCTTTTCAGCCAATTTTTGTAACATGTCTGTTACGGAGGCGGCCTTATTGTTTGTTAATTCAGCGATGGAATTTGTAGAAATATCCTCTTTAGTTCCTTCACAAAGCCTATATATGATTTTCAGATAATTTTCTTCTGCTAACGATGTTGCCATTGATAATTTAGTTGGCCGGCAATTTAAAAAAAATATATGATAAATTAATTTTTAGTCTAGACTAAAAATTAATTTTGAAGCAACGTAAAATTCTGTATATTTGAATCATATATTTGAAATAATTTAAAAGTCATTGGAAAATAGAAAACATTCAAATTCTCTTTCTGAAGTTTTTGCAAGTATCCAAATCCCTAATGGCAATGGATTTTGGCAAAACTTAAGGGCTTTTATGGGTCCAGGCTTTATGGTGGCCGTCGGGTACATGGATCCAGGTAATTGGGCTACTGATTTATCAGGGGGTGCTCAATTTGGCTATACGCTTCTCTTTGTAATTCTAATTTCTAGCTTATTTGCGATTTTACTCCAGCACCTTGCCCTAAAATTAGGCGTGGCTACAGGGCGCGATCTTGCACAAGCATGTGGCGATTATTTTTCTAAGCCTGTCGCATTTTTTTTATGGATTTTGTGTGAGGTGGCTATTACTGCTTGCGACTTAGCGGAAGTTATTGGTTCTGCGCTTGCCTTGCATTTACTTTTTGACATTCCTATTTTAATGGGAATTCTGATCACCATCACCGACGTATTTTTGATTTTATTTTTGCAAAAAAAGGGATTTAGGGTCTTAGAATCAATTGTTTTAGCCTTATTGATTGTAATCGTTTTGTGCTTTTCCTTTGAACTTATTTTATCAAAGCCAGATCTTTATAGTATTGTCAATGGCCTAATTCCTCAAAAATCTATTTTTTTAGATGATCGCCAATTATACGTAGCGATTGGTATTTTGGGTGCGACGGTTATGCCTCATAATTTGTATTTGCACTCAAGCATCGTTCAAACTAGGGCTTTTGCAAAAACGGATGAAGATAGAGAAAAGGCCATCAAATTTGCAACGATCGACTCCACGATATCCCTAGGACTTGCTTTTTTTATCAATGCGGGAATTTTAATTTTAGCAGCATCTACGTTTTATTTTAGTGGCAACAGAGGAGTGGCTGAAATCCAAGATGCCCATAAGCTTTTAAACCCTGTTTTAGGGAGTCATTGGGCTAGTATTGCTTTTGCAGTTGCCTTATTAGCTTCCGGGCAAAATGCGACTTTAACAGGGACTTTAGCAGGCCAAATTGTGATGGAAGGGTTTTTGGATTTAAGAATTACCCCTTGGCTTCGTCGATTAATCACCAGAGCGATAGCCATTTTGCCTGCATTTTTTATTACTTGGTGGTGGGGAGATAATAAAATCGGAGAGCTCTTGATTTTTTCTCAAGTAATACTATCCATGCAATTATCCTTTGCCGTAATTCCACTGATTTGGTTTACAAGTGACAAGAATAAAATGGGAAAATTTGTCAATCCCACTTGGGTAAAATGGTTAGCCTGGGTCACGGCAACCATCATTTTGAGCCTTAATGTATATTTAATTGCTCAATTTCTTTAAGACAATTTTGGTAGCATGGCCTTTAACCAGATATTATCTTGGCCTACTATAAATTTTTTTTCAAATACCACATCTGGAAATGTTGGCGCAAGTATACCCTCTCCCAATTGCAATTTCGTCTCTATTTTCCAAATCTCATGAATCAATCCGGCGGTGTAAAATTGGTCTGCCGTACGTGTTCCACCTTCCACCATAATGGATTGAATATTGTTTTTATAACAATAGGTTAAGATACAGTCAAGGAATTCCGTTGAATTTTTATCTCCTACCGCAATCCATTTTTTGTCTCCAACCGTCTCGTTATGGTGTTTTGTAAAAACAAGTAATGGCTCTTGATCCTGAACTAGTTTTGATTCTTTGGGCAATCGATTTGAAGGATCTATGACGATTCTTAAGGGGGAGTTGCCCTGCCAATGACGTACATTAAGCGTGGGATTATCAGTGATAGCCGTTTGAACGCCAATTAATATCCCCTGATTTTCTGCTCGCATTTTGTGAACGAGTTGTTGGCTTTCGGAATTTGAAAACGCGATAGGTGTACCATCAGCCTTTGCCACAAAATTATCCTGCGAACAGGCAAATTTTAGCGTAATATAGGGTTTTTTCTCCCTTTGAAAATGGAAAAATTTTCGATTAATTTCCTCTCCTTTTTCTGCGAGCAAGCCTATTGAAACTTCAATTCCGGCCTTTTTCAAAGCAGCTACTCCCTCGCCCGCGACTATAGGATTAGGATCGATATTGCAAATGACCACCCGCTTCACCCTACTTTTAATTAATAAATCAGCACATGGAGGAGTTTTGCCATGATGCGAGCAAGGTTCTAGATTCACATAGATTGTAGAGCCTACGATATCTGAGGGATTAACAAGCGAATGGATGGCATTCACTTCGGCGTGTGCCTCGCCATATTTTTGGTGAAAACCTTCCCCGATGATGCTGTCATTTTTTACGATGACACAACCTACTAATGGGTTAGGAGCAACGAACCCTGAACCCATACTTGCTAAATCCAGGGCTCGTTGCATCCAAAGTACTTCCTTATCCAATGACATGACTGGCTTCTTCCGTAACCTCTTCTTTTGATTTCTTGAAATTACTTGACATAAAACTGTAGATGGCAGGGATTATATACAAGGTTAACGTAGTAGAAAATAACATACCTCCCACAACCGCTATACCCATTGACACCCTACTTTTTGCTCCTGAACCTAAGGCCAAGGCAATCGGTAAAATACCCAAAATAGTACACAAAGATGTCATGACGATAGGCCTAAATCTGGCTGCTGCAGCTACTTTTACCGCTTCTAATTTAGATAGACCAGATTCCTTTTTCTGATTGGCAAATTCCACAATTAATATACCGTTTTTGGTTACTAGGCCAATTAACACAATGATTCCAATTTGTGAGAATATATTAAGTGTTTGGCTAAAATCCCAAAGCGTTAATAATGCTCCAGCAACGGCTAATGGAACCGTAAATAAAATAATAAGTGGATCGATGAAACTTTCAAATTGGGCCGATAAAATCAAATAAATCAATAAAATAGCTAGGGCAAATGCGAATAATAAAGAGGAACTTGATTCCTTAAATTCCTTACTTTGTCCATCATATGCAGTAGAGAATGACACATCAAACGTCTCTTTCGCTAGTTTATCCATCTCATTTAATGCCTCTCCCATCGTTACACCCTTGGCCATTTGTGCCTGAACCGTAGCGGCAACATAGCGATTGTAGCGATAGAGTTGAGGTGGGGTACTTTGTTCCGTAATTTTAACCAAGTTGTCCAACTGAATTAAATCTCCACGATTGTTTTTCACATACAAGGATTTTAAGTCTTTCACATCATTTCTTAAATCTCGATTGATTTGACCAATGATTTGATATTGCTTGCCATCCATCACAAAATAGCCAAATCTTCTTCCAGAGAGACCTAACTGAAGTGTTTGGGCTACGTCTTGAATCGATATTCCTAAATTTTGTGCTTTGGCACGATCAATTTCTAAACGCAACTCAGGTTTCGTGAATTTTAAGTTGACATCCGAATTCTCAAACTTAGGAGACTCTCTCACCTTAGCTAAAAACAAAGGCATCATCTTTTTTAGTTTTTCAAAATTAGGCGCCTGAACGACAAATGCAATCGGCAATCCACCACCCCCACGCTGTCCAGTGGATAGGGTTGGTTCTTGAATTAAAACAGCCTTCGCCCCCGTAAACTTTTTAATCTTAGGCTGCAACTCTTCCGCGATGCTTTGTTGGGATCTCCTGTTTCCTGGATCTGTCAGCATAATACGCATACTTCCTGTGTTAGCACCTCCACTACCAAATGGCGGAGATGTGTAGGCATATATATTTTTTCTTTCATTATCAGGAATGGCATTCATCAAGAAGTTTGACAATTCATCCGTATAATTAAGCATGTATTCAAAGGTAACCCCTTCAGGGGCCGTTGCGTTAACTCTCAACATCCCTCGATCTTCTAATGGAGCTAATTCAGACGGGATTGCACCTGTCTTGAATAGCGCATAAATAATTCCAAAAAGAGAAACCATAATTACCCAAGCAAGCCAGCGAGCACTCAAAAATGAATTTAAGGAGCTCTCGTATGCTCGGTTTAACCAAACAAAAAATGGCTCGGTCACTCGGTAAAACCATGGCTTTGAGTGACCGCCTTTTAAAAGCCTGGAGCCTAACATGGGGGTTAATGTCAACGAAACAAAGGCAGATATAATTACAGATCCAGCGACAACGATTCCAAACTCGCGAAATAAGCGGCCCGTAATTCCTTGTAAGAATATCACTGGCAAGAATACAGCAACCAATGTAACCGTGGTCGAAATAACAGCAAAGTAAATTTCCTTGGAACCTTCTTTTGCAGCTTTCCACGGACTTAAGCCTTCTTCAATTTTAGAGTAAATATTCTCCAAAACAACAATAGCATCATCCACAACTAATCCGATAGACAATACAATGCCTAGCAAAGTTAGTACGTTGATCGAAAAGCCCACTAAATACATAAAGAAGAAAACCCCAATTAAACTTACGGGAATTGCCGTCAATGGGATGATGGTCGAGCGCCAGTCTCTTAAGAATAAAAATATAATAATTGTTACCAATAAAATAGCGGTTAATATCGTTTCCTCTACTTCTACAATCGATCTTCTTACATAACGCGTATTGTCAAAGCCTTCTTTTAGCAAGACATCATCTGGCATCGTCGTTTGAATTTGAACTAATTTTTTTCTAATTGAATTGACAATTTCAATTTGGTTTGAGCCAGGCTGAGGAATCACCGCGATCGAAATCATCGGAACATTGTCCCGCTTAAACATCGTTTTTTCATTCTCGGAAGCTAAAACAACGTCCCCCACATCCGAAAATTTCACAGAACGATCCCCTTCTTCTTTAATGATTAAATTTTCAAAATCCTCAACGGTTGTTAATCTACCCTGAGTCCTAACAGTTAGTTCTGTATTTGCTCCCTCTATACTTCCTGATGGCAATTCGATATTTTGTTTAGATAAGGCCGAAACAATATCTGGAGCCGTTAAACGAAATGAAGCTAAACGGTCAGGATCAATGTTCAAACGCATGGCATATTTTTTTTCCCCCCACATTTGGACCGAACTTACCCCCGGAATCGTTTGTAATTTCTCTTTTACATTTCGAGTGGCGATCTCGTTTAAGTTTAAGATATTTCTTGTTTTTGACGATAAATTTAAATTATAAATGGGTCCCGAATCGGCATCTGATTTTGAAATAACAGGTGGATCTACATCTTTTGGCAACACAGCCATAGATCTTGAAACGCGGTCGCGTACATCATTTGCCGCATCTTCAATATTGACCGATAAGTCAAACTCAACCGTGATGCTTGACCGCCCGTCTCTACTCGAACTTGTCAATGTTCGAATACCCGCAATTCCATTAATGGACTCTTCTAACGGTTCAGTAATTTGGGATTCTATAATGTCAGCATTGGCCCCGGTATAACTTGTTTGCACATTGACTACGGGAGGATCCACGGATGGATATTCCCTCACACCCAAATAATTATAGCCAATGAGCCCAAATACAATAATCGTAATGGACATGACAATGGCCAAGACTGGGCGTTTAATACTGATTTCTGATAATGATGCCATCGTTTTATAGGTTTATACTGCCTTTAAGGCTAATGATTTAATGTTTAAAATAGTTTTTTGTAACTCTTCCCAAACTTCCAAAAATGGGAGTTCACGTGTACTTCCACTCGCATTAAAATAAATATTGGCTATGCCTCCTTTTTCCAGGTATGCCCCTGAATAAGACATATACTTCTTAAAATTGGCAAAATGACCGCATAAAATTAAAGCAGGAATTTTAAAAGCATTCGCAATATGTGTGGGCCCTGAATCGATTCCCAAAAAAAAGCGAGCTGATTTTATCAAGGTACAGGTCTCTTCAATACTTGTTTTCCCCACTAAATTCAAAAAGCTTTTGCTTGAATAATCTAAAGGTTCATGGGTGCCAATTTCAACCACATTAATTCCATACTCCATGGTTAACAAATCTAATAATTGAATCCAATGTTCATCCTGCCATTCTCTATTGATGTCCGTCGACTTGCGATGTAAAACCCAATAATCTCCCTCAAAAGGTAGATTGATATTTGACTGTCCTATATAAAGAGAAGGCGCGGTCTCATCTAAATTTAAGTGGCATAATCTTGAGAAGTTGCCCAACAGATTACTCGATTTATAATAATTATGAATCGTTAAATCAATCTCTTCCGCATATGGATTCTCTAATTTTGTACCAAAATACGGATCCTTCCTCAATTCATTTAAATGCAAATTATAGAACTGGGTAAATGCATTATTTCTAGTGATTAAAATACTAAAAAGTACGTTGGTCTCGAGAATGACTTTGGAAAGCCCAGGATGCTTGGTTAAAATAGGAGCGAAGACAGGCTTTACGATCCAATAAATTTCAGCATCTTGAAATTTCTTATGCAACGCATCAATAATGGGTTCGGAAGCTACAATGTCTCCCAAATGTTCTGCCAGTAAAATGCCAACAAACGTCTTATTGGGATTCGATAATCGTTTTAAAAAAAGGGTTAAATTCAAAAATCCATAAGCTCCTATCGCACGAATTAAATAGGTTAATTTGCGGAATTTATAGGACCATAAAGATTTTGTCAAATAGATGCTTGGCATTTGAGATTATTGAACCACTTCTTTTATTTCGACGTCGCCATTTGGTTTAACCTGAATAATTCCATTGGTAATTAAGGTATCGCCAATCGACAGACCAGATAAAATTTCTACGGTGCGCTCACTACGTGTGCCTAGCTCAACTTTCTGAGGAACCGATTTTCCATTTTTTACGAGAAAAACCTTATTTCCTTTCGCCTCAGGTATAACTGATTCGGTAGGTATGAGTATGGCAGATCCTTTGCTTTTTAAAATCAAATTCACCCTAGCGTATGCTCCGGGAACTAGTAAATTACTTGGATTGGGCGACAAAGCTCTAATTTGTAAAGTACGAGTTAGCGGGTCAATTTTAGGATCCACAGCGTATACTTTTCCGGTAAAGGTCTTTTGCTCATTTTCAGTAGTAAATTCTATCAAACTTCCCTGGCGGATGGCCGTTGCGTATTTAGCTGGAATTGAAAATTCTATTTTGGCAGGATTTGTATTGGTTAAAGTGGCAATTTTCGTTGCCGGAGAAATATAACTTCCCATACTCACATACCTAAAGCCAACTTTCCCCGCAAATGGAGCCTTTAACGTAGTTTTTAATATTTGTGACTTTAAATCTTCAATGTCGGCAGAGATGGTATTTACGGAATTCACAGCAATGTCATATTCCCTTTGCGAAATAGCTTCTTTCTGCAAAAGCACTTTTTGCCTTCCTTCATTGTCTTCTGCAAGCTTTTTATTGAATCCTAATTTTTTTAACCTAGCTTGTAATTCATCATCGTTTATTCGCAATAATACAGTACCCTTTTGGATATTATCACCTTCTTTGATATTGAGTAAAATAATTCTTCCGGCTATTTCAGATCGAATTTCAACTTCCTCATTAGGCAATATACTTCCTGTGGAACTTAAAATATCATCTAACTTAGTTGACTTAACCACGGTTACGATGACAGCTGTTTTACCACCTTTTCCACCCGGCCAACCTTTCTCTTTTTCTTTACCCTTCATATTATCTTTAGATTCTGAAGCGGAAAAAGTTTTTTTAATTTTCGGATAAAAAGCTAATCCCAAAATTAAAATAATCGCTATTAAGCTGATAATTGTTTTCGTAAACTTATTCATGTATGCGTAGTCAAAGAGTTATTAATTTTCTAAGATAAGGAAATTCAAACATTCTTGTGTCCTCAGTTGTAGGCAAATTTTATTTTAATTAGTTAACCAGGGTAAAATATGTTCATTTTGTGTTTGATTCATGACAAAGTGGCTTTGGGCATTTCCGATGTTTTTTAAACTGGCCAATTTATGCAGGATAAAATGTCGGTATTCATCCATGTCGGCCACGACTATTTTTAATAAAAAATCGCTTTGCCCAGAAACGCAATAACACTCTTGCACTTCTAGCAACTCCATCACATCTTTTTCAAATTGGTTTAGATATTCCGCCGCATGTTCTTTTAACGAAATATCGCAGAACACGGTCAAGGATTTGCCTAATTTATTGTGATTAATAATAGCCTTGTACCCAGTAATGACCCCATCTTTTTCCATTCGCTTAATCCGCTCATGGATGGGTGTGGCACTCATGCCTAGTCGACTCGCCATTTCTTTATTGGATAAAAATGCATCTTCATGCAAAAAGGCAAGTATTTGTTTATCTATTTCATCTAATTTTGCCATCCTTTATTTCTTTTTTACCAGCGAGGCACCTACTGAAACAATCCCTTCTAAGGTATCCATTCTCATATTTTGCTGTAAACGAATTCGGTACGCACCTGATTTAGGAAATTTTACATTTTTAAAAATGGTATATGTATGACTATACATATCACCTATTCCTGAGCCTTTGGGCTTCCCAGATTTTGCATCATAGAAAATGGCTTCTGCCTCAGCTTTTTTCAAGCTAGTTCCCGCTTCACTTAAAATTTCAGAAATGAAATATAAATTATAGAAAGAATACGTATTCGTTTGTCGGATAGCCACCTGCATATCATATAGGTGAGAAGTATCTGTAATTTCAAAGGGGATCTCGAATTTGTTTTTTTGTATCCAACCTATTTCACCCATCGATTGTCTTTCGTTGACAAGCTCATTTTCACTACA
The DNA here is from genome assembly GCA_044349095.1 of Aquirufa sp. Taxonomy (GTDB): domain Bacteria; phylum Bacteroidota; class Bacteroidia; order Cytophagales; family Spirosomataceae; genus Aquirufa. Next base: position 25,647 of record JBIKRO010000038.1, read on the forward strand.
ACCCAGAAATGTAAATCCAATTAATAAGCCAATGATTAATTGAACCCTTAAAGGAAAAGGAGTGTACCTCCATCTAAGCTTGAGGAGTTTCAGGCGCATTTCCTGGAGGTCTTGGTTTAAACTTCTTTTTAAACTTTTTCTTAAAAGGCTTTGGAGTGGCATTGTTTTCCGGGGATTGACTATCGCCAATAGGCCCATTGGGAAGCTTGGCGCCTTCGTTGCCACCACTTTGCTCAGGGGCCTTTTGATTCGGATTATTGGGCTTAGGTCTTTGTTGGAAATTAGGCTTTGGTCT
>JBIKRO010000039.1:0-25925 GCA_044349095.1 Aquirufa sp.
ATGATTTCGAGAAAATCAAAGCGGGATTAACCTTGGAGGACGGAGAAATCAAAGTGGATGATTTAGCAAAAGTCACTCCGGATGGCTACGTCATTGGCGTTAAAATTCACTCAGGGAAAAACCGAATCGTAAGAAGAATATTTGAACATTTGGGCTATGAGGTAACGAAACTAGATAGAACAACTTTTGCTGGTTTGACTAAAAAAGATTTGCCAAGAGGCCATTGGAGGTATTTAACAGAGCGCGAACTCGTTAAACTGAAGTACTTCATGTAAACAAAAAAAGGCCTGAATTTTCAGGCCTTTTTTTATGCTTGTATCATTGAATTTAAATATTCATCAATGATTCACGACGTCTCATTTTACCAGCTGGGATACCAAACATCATCTTAAATCTTCTACAGAAATAAGCAGTGTCTTTATATCCTACTTCGGAACCTATGGCACGAATGGATTTTTTAGTAGTGCGTAAAAGTCCCACGGCAGCTTCCATTCTTTGATATTCAATATAATCCTGTGGATTAATTCCAGTCAACATTTTGAAATATTGTCCTACATAATCTTCAGATACGTTGGCCACATTGGCTAATACCTTATTGGACAAATCGCCACCGATATGATCCTTGATGTAAGCAAAAATGTCAATTAATCTTGGATCTTTGAAATAGGTGCTGTTGGTGGCTAGTTGCTCAACAAACAATCTATTCTGAATGATATAGCGAATAACTTCAATAACAATTTCTTCCGTTTTTATTTTAATGATCCTGCCTTTGCCAATTTCATCCGACATATCCTCAAGGAGAATTTCTTTGATGGTTTGAGCCAGCTTCTCATCTTTCTTAATTAAAAATGGAGGGATATCTAGAGATGTAAAGAAATTCACCGAATCAAAAACCTTAGCTTCAAACGCGACCATGCCAAATGAATTTTCAAGTCTGCCAATGGCGCTTGAATCATTATTTTGGTCAAAGTATAGCTCACGATGCGTCATGAACTCTTCATTATTTACTGCCTTAGGTTTTTCTGCATTACCATACGTAACACTGACCATTTTGCCACCCGGAATAAAAAGCATATCACCCTCTTCTACTTGGGTTTCTTCCTCACCAAATGAAACTTCGCCTTTGTACAATATCAAGAGCGAGTTTTCGACATCGTAGTAATTTTTTATTCGGATAGGTTGTAATATTCTAATGTTTCTAGCCTTAATAAATTTAACTCCCAAGGACTCGATAATTTTATTATAATCTTCCATTTTCGTGTTTTTTATCGTCGATTATTACGATTTTCTTAATTTAACTTGGACAAAACTAATAAATCAGCGAATAAATCCAAATTATTTAGGAAAAAAATAGTCTTTTTTTTCAATATATTTAAATAGGTTTTATTGTAATATACTTATAAGCATGCCTTTTTGATTCCTCAAAATTTCAAAAAGTATGTGCCTGTTGTTTTTATAATTATTTTTAGGACACGTATATTTTTAAATATAAATAAATAATTAGCTCATAATTTATCCGTAAATTTGATGCTTGTGGATTTACAATCCAGCTTAAATCCAATAATTATACTAAATCATGGGATTATTTAATTTTCTTACAAAAGACATCGCGATTGACTTAGGTACTGCAAACACCTTAATCATTCACAAAGATCAGGTAGTTGTAGATGAACCATCTATTATTGCGTTAGACAGAAACACAAATAAAGTTTTGGCTGTAGGTCGACAAGCAATGATGATGCATGAAAAAACGAATGATAACATCAAAACGATTCGGCCTTTAAAGGATGGTGTGATTGCGGATTTTACAGCAGCTGAATTAATGATGCGAGGTTTGATCAAGATGATGGATAAGGGAAATTCATTTTTTTCTCCAGCATTACGGATGGTTATTTGCATTCCATCAGGAATAACTGAGGTTGAAAAAAGAGCAGTAAAGGATTCAGCCGAGCATGCTGGCGCACGTGAGGTTTATATGGTACATGAGCCTATTGCAGCAGCGATTGGAATAGGAATTGACATTGAACAGCCCAATGGATCGCTTGTGGTGGACATAGGTGGGGGTACAACGGAAGTTGCTATTATTTCACTGAGTGGTATTGTAGTCGAAAATTCCATTCGTGTGGCTGGAGATGAGTTTACAAGAGATATAAAAGATTATTTATTGCGCGAGCACAAACTAGTGATTGGCGAGAGATCAGCAGAGCAGATTAAAATTCAAGTAGGTGCGGCATTGCCAGAATTAGAAAATGCACCGCCTGATTTTGAGATTAGAGGTCGTGATCAAATGACGGGTATTCCGAAAGAAATTTTAATTAATTATTCTGAAATCGCTTACGCGTTGGATAGTTCAATTACCAAGATTGAGGTAGCCATAATGGAGACCTTGCAAAGGGCACCTGCCGAGTTATCCGGAGATATTTTTCATAATGGAATTCATTTAGCTGGTGGGGGTGCCATGCTACATGGTTTGGATAAAAGAATTGAGAAGAAAACCCAACTTAAAGTGCATGTTGCTGATGATCCATTAAAGGCAGTTGTACGAGGGACAGGTGAAATTCTTAAAAATCTTGACAAATACAGGGCGGTTTTAATTACATAATTTCTTCCTTTTAATGATAGCTTTGGCATGAATCAATTGTTTCAATTCCTTATTCGACAAAGGATTATTCTTTTGTTTATTTTATTGGAGTTGATTAATGTTTGGTCAATTTTCAAATACGATGACTTTCAACATGTCATTTATTTAAACACAACAAATCGCTGGGCCGCCTCCTTATTAGCTACAAGTCGTGAAATAAAAACATACCATCATCTGGGGGAAGTGAATGCTGAACTTGCTTTAGAAAATTCCCGATTAAGGCAAGAAATTTTTAAATTAAGTGCCATAAAGCAGCCAGAAAGCAAAGTTCCTTATTTTGTTAGTTCAGCCATGCTCAATCGATATGCACCAGTGGCCAGTAAGGTGATCGATCAAAGTACACAAATGTTGCAGAATTACTTGACCATCGACAAAGGATTAGTTGATGGAATCAAGCCAGGCATGGCGGTCATCTCATCTACTGGGGTAGTCGGGAAAGTCATGTCTTGCACGTCTAATTTATCTTTAATTGTTTCGGTATTGCACATTGAAAATAACGTTTCCGCGAAACTTAAATCTACCGGAGAATTGGGCTACATAAAATGGCCTGGAATTCAAACGGAGGTGGTTGAAATGATGGATGTTTCCAAATATAAAAAAGTGCTCAAAGGGGATACGATTGTGACTTCTGATTATAATGTAGTATTTCCTCCCAATATTCCGATTGGCATTGTCGCAAAAGTAGGTCTTGAAAAAGATGAAACATTTCATAATATTAAAGTGATGTTGCTGACTAATTTCTCGACCCTCAAGTATGTGTATGTGATAAAGAATCACCTGTTAGACCAACAAATTAAGTTGGAAACCTCTAAACCTAAGCCTGAATAATATGGGTAATTCATTTCAAATCAAATGGATTTTTATCGTTATTTTTAGCCTTTTTGCACAGGTTTTCATTCTAAGAGATGTGGCATTGGCTAATGTGGCATTTTGTTTTATTTACCTTTGGATCATTATAAAAGCACCTATTCACACTCCAATGTTTTATTTAATTTTGGGTGGTTTTTTTATAGGTTGGATTGTCGATATTTTCTATAATACCCACGGAATCCATTCATTAGCCACCGTATTTATTGCGTTTTTAAGACCCACATTCTTTAAGGTGCTAACCCCAGTGAATGGCTATGACGAGCGATCCAGTGTATCATTGAGTGAAATGAAAGCTTTATGGTTTTTCCCTTATATTTTTGTGATGCTTCTCTCGCATCACTTGATTTTATTTTTAGTGGAATCCGCCGATGCTACTTTATTGATTTATAGCCTACTCAGGGCTTTTGCTAGTGCCATTTTAGGCACATTGGTTTTCGGAATGCTTGAATTATTCAATCAAAAAAACTAGGTCTTTTTGTCACGTCGATTTTTGGCTTCATAATTGCAATTAGAGTTGTTTCGTAAATTTTGCGAATAAATTCATGCTCATGGAAGTCGAGGTAAAAGATAAAATTTATTCTTTGGTTAATGCGAGGGGTGTTTTTGAAAAGGAATTCATGCCACACATGGATGCCATGTATAATTTCGCCCTTAAGTTGACCGCCGATGAAGATGATGCTCAAGATTTAGTGCAGGACACTTGTCTAAAAGCATATCGTTTTATAAATTCTTTTGAACCAGGTACCTACGCGAAAGCATGGTTATTCAGAATTTTAAAAAATAATTTCATCAATGACTATCGTAAGAAATCGAGAGGCCCATCCAAAGTCGAATTTGAATGGGTAGAACAGTCAATTTCTGGGGAAGATGAAGCCGCGGAACCCGCATATTTTGCTGATTTACAAGCGGAAACAGTTAATGATATGTTGGGAGACGAGATCACTGCCGCACTCCAATCTCTCCCAGTTGATTTTCGAATGATTATTATTTTATGTGACCTGGAGGAGTTTAGTTACGAAGAGATGGCTAAAATTTTAGATATACCCATCGGCACCGTTAGATCACGTTTGCATCGGGCGCGTACCTTGCTTAAAACTAAATTAGTGAATTACGCTAAGACGAAGGGGTATAACTGACAACGTGTCATTAAATTCAGGGAACTAATTTTCTAATAGCGATGTTAAAAAAATTGAAGTAAGGTGAAATAATATGAAAACGAGCTGTGAACACCATCAGGATTGCATGAAATTGATTCAAAAGATTTTGGATGGGGAAGCAAGCGTAGCTGAAAAGGATGATTTTATTGCCAATAAAGATCAATGTTTGCCATGTCAGAAGGGCTATGAATTAGAGCTTTCGCTTAAAAAAAACCTCAAATCTAAATGTCAGTTATCCTGTCCGGATCAAATTATTCATAAGATTAGATTAAAACTTTTTTTGCTTTTAATCCTAATTTCAATTCTTATTCCCTTATTTTGCTAGCTTAACTAAAGTGAAATATTTTTGGAAGGTAAATTAATTATTTTTTCGGCCCCTTCGGGATCAGGTAAAACGACCATCGTTAAGGAATTATTGAAAAATAATTCGAATTTAGGTTTTTCCATTTCGGCATGTACACGAGATAAAAGAGGCCGATTAGAAGAAAATGGTCAAGATTATTATTTTCTTACCCCAGATGATTTTCGTGAAAAGATCAATGAAGGTGCTTTTGTCGAGTGGGAAGAGGTCTATTCGGGGGCCTATTATGGTACCCTGAAATCAGAGATTGAGCGTATTTGGGCCAGTGGAAAACATGTAATTTTTGATGTAGACGTTAAAGGGGGACTCGCTTTAAAACAGTATTATGGAGATAAGGCTTTGGCTATTTTTGTCAAAGTACCTTCCTTAGAGATATTAGAAGAAAGGCTTCGGTCAAGAGGTACTGAGACAGAAGAATCGCTTTCTAAACGAGTGTTCAAAATGAAGTTTGAATGGTCATTTCAAGATAAATTTGACGTAATTCTAGTCAATGATACGTTAGATTTGGCTATCCAAAAGGCACAGAATTTGTTCACCCAATTCACAAGCTAACATGAAAGTCGGATTGTTTTTTGGCTCTTTTAATCCCATACATCATGGCCACCTAATTATTGCCCAAGCCGCATTAAATCAAACCGATTTGGATCAAATTTGGTTTGTCGTTTCTCCACAAAATCCGCATAAAAAAAGCAAAAACTTATTACATGAGTTCGACCGGCTTGATTTAGTCGAAAGGGCCATTGCCGATAATTTTGCTTTTAAATCCTGCGATATTGAATTTAGCTTAAATAAGCCATCTTATACGATTGATACTTTAATTCACTTAACGGAGCGCCACCCTACGAAAGAATTTTCCTTGATTTTGGGAGGTGATAATCTTGAACAGTTTAAAAGTTGGAAAAATTTCGATAAGATACTTGATTATTTTTCGCTCTACGTATATCCTCGAGGTGAAAAAGCCGCCTCTGATTTATGGCAACATAAGAGTATTATCAAGATTGACGCGCCTATTTTACAAATTTCGGCTACCTATATTAGAACTTGCATCCAAAATGGCAAGTCCATTAAATATCTAGTTCCTGATCAAGTAGAGGCTTTGATCAGTCAGAAAAAATTTTACCTTTAGGCCTATCCGCCTAAGCTTTGTACTCTTTTTTCCTTCGTTTCCCTTTTCTTCGAATTGTCATTTTATGGATGATTGGAATTTGCATGTATGCGTATTTTCCATTTTTTTCAACCCCATGTATTTATGTTTTAAGTGCGCTATGGATGGCTATTTTCATAGGGAGTTTTTTCAAGATTCGTTATTTCTTAAGTATTTCTTTTAGCCTGGTTTTGCTGATTATCAGCTATTTAAACGCTGGTTTTAACACTCAGGCCCACTTAAACTTTGATATTAAAAAGACAAATGCGTTTGTTTTTGAGGTCATTGATTTTCCTGAAAACAAACCTAAATCAATCGGTTTAATCGTTCATTGCATTGCATTTTTAGACCAGAAAAACTGGAAAAAGGGCTCTGGTAATTTTAAATTATACCTTGGGAAAACAGCGAAGAGGCCTGTTAAGGGTAGTAGATTGCTCGTGCAATCTACCTTGATTCCTTTTCCCCAACCATCATTTCCCTTTGAAAAAAACTGGTCAGAATATTTTCAGGCCAAAGGAATTTATGGCTCAGCATTTATTGCCAAAAATTCATTTGTGCTTTTAAATGAAGCTGCTGATAATAAAAATGTAGTTTACTATTTCCACATTTGGCAATCTTATTTAGCCCAACAATTAGAGCTTGCCATGCATCCAGGGATCAATTTAGATGTGGCAAAAACGATGCTCTTAGGGGTTAAATCAAGTATTGACTTTGAAACCATGTCTGTCTACTCATCTTTGGGGGCAATTCATATATTATCAGTCTCGGGCTTGCACGTGGGCCTTTTATATGCAGGGCTAAGTTTTATTTTCGGCTTTTTATTGCAAAAGGGCCGCTATGGCAAAATGATCTTTTTCATTTTAATGATGATTTTACTTTGGGCATATGCCGGAATTTCTGGTTTTTCTGACCCAGTTCTGAGGTCCGCTTGGATGTTCTCCGTGATGCTTTTCGCTAAGGCATTTTTGCACCATCAAAATGGAATTAATACATGGGCTTTCTCGTGTTTCGTACTATTGGTATGTAAACCTATGGCATTGTTTGAACCTGGGTTTCAACTTTCTTATTTAGCCGTGTTAGGTTTAATTATATTCCAACAAAAATGGGCATCCATGATAGAAATTAATTTACCATATAAGCCTCTTCAATTTATTTTATCTAATACTTGGGAGCTAACCTGCGTGGCTCTGGCAGCTCAAATTTTTACCTGGCCTTTAATTATTTATTATTTTTATCAATTTCCAAATCCATTTTGGTTCTTATTGCTTAATCCTATTTTAATTGTGCTTTCGACTATTTCACTCGGTACAGGATTCTTATTTATTAGTGCATCTCCTATTTTAGTTTTTCTTAAGCTTGATTTTTTGTTGCGATGGTTGGGTATCTTATTAGATTTTAGTTTTTCAATGTTGCATTTTGTCATGTTTAAGTTTGTCTATCTTTTTCACCCAATATTGCCATTCCTTAAAATTCACTTGATTGAAGTCTTCGTCTATTTTTTGCTTGTCACATGCTTATGGTGTTGGTTGATTTTCCGAAAACGCTGGTATTTGTCATGGGCAATTTTTCTGATCAGTTTTGAATGTATATTTCATGTAATCCCTTCACAAAGCCATCCTCAATCTTTCTTGTCTCAATATAAGGGTTACCCGATTTTTGTCATGATTTCTGGAATGAAATCCTATTTTTTTGCTCCGGATGATTTGAGGTTAGACCCTCTTTGGATACAAGGCCACTTGAGTCCACTTTGGGCTAATGTGGGGGTTCGGGACACTTTAGGAATCTACTACGACCCCACTAAGAATTACCGTTGGCCTTATAAAAACAACAAATTCATTCTTTTAAATAAAGCTGCCCTTGGACCGAGAGTCTATGGAATTACTGTGATGGTATCTAAAACGGCTTCCCTGAAGAAACCTCTCTGGTTACGTACTTGGGATCATTCAACTATACTAATTGCAAAGAAACCTTCGAGTTATTTTCAGAATTTATGGTCGACTTATTATCCCAAACATATACTTCAGGAAGTAGATTTTTTGGATCAGAGAGCAGCAATCAGGTATTAAAAAAGACTACCTGTTGGGGTAGTCTTTTTGTCTTAGCTTGGTTTTTTCTCATTGCGTTTACGCTCATTGGGATCTAGCCAAATTTTACGCATTCGAAGTGATTTAGGAGTAATTTCTAAATATTCATCCTTTTGGATAAACTCCATACATTCTTCTAAAGAGAAATTTAATTTAGGTGCAATTTTAGCGTTTGTATCTGTTCCAGAAGCACGCATATTCGTTAATTGCTTGGCGTTTTGTAGATTAACTTCAATGTCATTTTGACGATTATGCTCTCCTACAACCATTCCTGTATAAACCTCTTCACCTGGATCGATGAAAAACACGCCTCTATCTTGTAATTTATCTATCGCGTATGGAATAGCAGCTCCCGTATTCATAGATATTAATGATCCGTTGATACGTCCCGGAATAGGTCCTTTAAAAGGCTCATAAGCGGTAAAACGGTGTGCCATAATGGCTTCACCAAATGTTGCGGTTAATACTTTTGATCTTAAACCGATTAGGCCTCTAGATGGGATATTGAATTCTAAATGTTGAAGGTCACCTTTAGGTTCCATGATCAACAATTCTCCTTTTCCTTGGGTTGCAAGTTCAATAACCTTTCCAGCCACTTCAGCAGGAACATCTACTACCAAACTTTCAATAGGCTCTAAACGCTCACCATTTTCACCTTCTTTGAAAATTACTTGGGGTTGGCCTACTTGTAATTCATATCCTTCCCGACGCATCGTTTCAATAAGCACGGATAAATGTAAAATTCCTCGACCAAAAACTAAGAATTTATCTTCACTCTCGGTGGTCATTACTTTTAATGCCAAATTCTTTTCAGTCTCCTTGAATAAACGCTCACGAATATGACGAGATGTAACCAATTTACCCTCTTTTCCAAAAAATGGAGAGTTGTTGATCGTAAACAACATATTCATGGTAGGTTCATCGATAGCAATACGCTCCAATGCTTCTGGATTTTCAGCATCAGCAACCGTGTCACCAATTTCAAAATCTTCAATACCAGTAATTGCACAAATTTCACCACATTCAACTTTTTCTACTCTTACTTTGCCTAAACCTTCAAATACTTGAAGTTCTTTGATACGCATTTTCTTGGTGCTTCCATCTGCTTTGCAAAGGGCAATTTGCATTCCCTCTGTTAAAGTTCCTCTTTCTAAACGCCCGATGGCAATCCGACCCACAAAAGACGAATAATCTAAAGAGGTGATTTGCATTTGGGGAGTTCCTTCTTGAACTTTGGATGCAGGTATATTTTTAATAATAGAATCTAATAATGCTATGATGTTATCAGTAGGAACCTTCCAATCTTCACTCATCCACCCTTGCTTCGAAGATCCATAGATACATGGAAAATCTAATTGCTCCTCTGATGCATCCAAATTGAACATTAAGTCAAAAACTTGCTCATGAACTTCATCTGGACGACAATTCTCCTTGTCTACTTTGTTGACTACAACAATCGGCTTAAGACCTAAAGCAATCGCTTTAGATAAAACGAAACGAGTTTGAGGCATTGGGCCCTCAAATGCGTCAACTAACAGTAAAACACCATCAGCCATACGTAAAACACGCTCTACTTCTCCTCCAAAGTCGGCGTGACCAGGAGTATCAATAATATTGATTTTTACCCCATTGTAGCGTACGGATACGTTTTTTGAGGTAATTGTTATACCTCGCTCACGCTCTAAATCATTATTATCTAGAATTAAATCTCCAAATTCTTGGTTCTCTCTAAATATTTTTGAGGCGTGAATGATTTTGTCGACTAAAGTAGTTTTACCGTGGTCAACGTGGGCAATAATGGCAATGTTGCGGATGCTTTGCATAAAATGAAGGCTCGTAAATTTTAAGGTGCAAAGGTATGGATTATTTCTTTGAAAAGTACTATTTGATTTAAATTACCATACTCGAATTTAATCAATCGACTTGTACGTATTGATTACCTTAGTTTTTGTGGGATATTCTTGTAAAATTTTGGCTAGAATACTGGTTGAGTCGATTCCACAAAATTCATATAGTTCTTTTTGTTCTCCATGCTCAACAATCATGTCCGCAATTCCTAGACGGATTATTTTGGATTGATATTGATGGTCTACCATAAACTCGGCAATGGCAGATCCAAAACCTCCTTGAATCGCCGCATCCTCGACTGTTATGATGGTTTTAAATGCTTTGAAAATGCTGTGCAATAATCGCTCGTCCAGGGGTTTGACAAAACGCATATCATACAATGCCGGATTTAGACCTTTTTGTTGGGCCAATTCGACTGCCTTTTGTGCTTCATTCCCAATATGACCAATGCTTAATATGGCTACATTTTCTCCTTTAATTAGTTCTAAACCTGTGCCAATTTCAATGCTTTCAAGCGAAGTTCTCCACGCCGGCATAACACCTTCACCTCTAGGATAGCGAATCGTAATGGCTTGATTCAGCTCTTTAAATGAGTCTAAGGAGGCTGTAAACATCATATTTCTGAGTTCCTGTTCATTCCTAGGTGCGGCTACAATCATATTTGGGAGAGCCCTCATGAATGCAAAGTCATAGAGCCCATGATGCGTGGGACCATCAGCCCCTGCAAGGCCTGCACGATCTAAACAAAAGATTACTGGTAATTTTTGCAAACAAACATCATGCACCACTTGGTCGTACCCTCTTTGCATGAACGAACTATAAATATTACAAAAAACAGTGAGTCCTTGTGTAGCTAATCCTGCAGAAAATGTGACGGCATGTTGCTCGGCAATACCTACGTCAAATGCTCTATCTGGCATTTCACGCATCATAATATTCAAGGAGGATCCTGATGGCATCGCAGGTGTGACCCCCATAATTTTGGGGTTCTTTTCTGCTAGCTCTAATAGAGTATGTCCAAAAACCTCTTGGTATTTTGGAGGCTGAGGATTATCAAAAGTCTTTTTGTGAATCTCACCCGTTAATTTATCGAATTTTCCAGGGGCATGCCATAAGGTTTGGTCCTTCTCGGCTAAACTATACCCTTTGCCTTTTGTCGTAATGCAATGCAATATTTTAGGCCCAGGAATATCTTTCAAATCATTTAACACAGTGGTTAAATATCCTATATCATGGCCATCAATGGGGCCAAAATACCTAAGATTTAATGACTCAAATAAATTACTTTGTTTTAATAAAGTTGCTTTAAGTCCATTTTCGATTTTGGATACAATTTCTTGGGCTGATTTACCAAATGTTGACATTTTTCCCAACAAATTCCAAACGTCATCCTTCACCTTATTATAGGTATGAGATGTTCTAATATCTGTTAAATACTCTTTCAATGCGCCCACATTCGGGTCTATGGCCATGCAATTATCATTTAAGATAATCAGCATATTATTTGGAATGTCTCCTGCGTGATTCATCGCTTCAAACGCCATTCCAGCCGTCATGGATCCATCCCCTATAACGGCAATATGTTGCTTTTGGAATTCTTTTTTGTAACGAGAAGCCACCGCCATTCCTAAAGCGGCTGAAATAGAGGTAGATGAATGGCCTACACCAAACGTATCAAAAATGCTTTCGGATCTTTTTGGAAATCCACTGATGCCTCCTAAAAGTCGGTTTGTATGAAAAACATCCTTTCTTCCAGTAAGTATTTTGTGCCCATAAGCTTGATGCCCGACATCCCATACTAATTGGTCTTCAGGCGTATTGAAAACATAATGTAGAGCTACAGTTAATTCTGTTACTCCCAAAGAAGCTCCAAAATGTCCCCCATTAACAGAAACATGATCGATGATAAACTGCCTTAATTCTTCACATATTTTAGGCAATTCTGACGGGGAAAGGCTCCTAAGATCTGCTGGAGAATTTATTTTACTTAATAATGGACCAGCTTTGAATTGCATAAATTAATAATTAAAATTACCCGAAGGTGAATATCAAACAATATAAAGTTAAAAATGTTTTTAGGCTTATTCGTTTTTTTGACTAGCTTTAAACAACCTCCTTTTTTCGTATTTACTCAAACTATCATACCCAGATTTAGAAATTTTATCTAAAATTTGGTTCAGCTCTTCTTCTACAACTTCTTGATTATCCTGTTCATTCACAGATTCATAAGTTCTTTTTTTAGCCACTTTTACAAAAGAAAATACTTTTTCTTCTTTGACAAAAACATTCTTTTTTTGCGGGAGTTGAAAATAAAATCCATACATAAAACCCATTAAAGCACCACCTAAATGCGCAATATTTCCTCCCGCATTCGTCCCGGTAGTTTCAATGAACGACCAAATAAGGTAAAATGCAGCCACATATTTAATCTGCACATCGCCAATAAAAAATAAATGAATGCGATAAGTGGGCTTGATGGTTGCCGCGGCAACCACAATGGCAAATACACCCGCTGATGCCCCATTTAGGTAGGTAGGCCCTTTTAAAATAAAATAAGAGAAGCTGTTCACCAAAAGCAAATAAGCAACGGCCCCTGATAATCCACCCCAAACAAACAATTTTACGATTCGGTCGGAACCTATAAAGTCTTGAATAATTATTCCAAACCAAAAAAGGAACATCATATTAAAAAGCAGATGAAATAATTCAATATGAATAAAGAAGTAAGTGAATACTGTCCAAGGCTCCATAAGTACAATGATGGGCGTTGACGATAGCGTTAAATGCTCCAATGCAGCTGAAAATATTTCTTCGTGGCCTGCCAGAATAAGGATGACTTTACCAACCATCAAACCAAGAAATATAAAAATATTAAAAGCAATAAGCTTTTTTAGTCCTTGATTGGGACTGTTAAAAATCATTTTTATATCGAACCAAATACTTTTCATCTTAAAAAAATGTATTTCTTTTAGTACCCCAATATTTTAAAAGAATGACTGCAAAAATCATTCCACCTATATGTGCGAAGTGTGCCACATTATCTCCTTCACTTTGCTGTATTCCCTGATAAAGCTCGTATAATCCATAAAAACTTACAAAATATTTAGCCTTAATTGGAATGGGCAATGGGAAAAGAAACATTTCTGAATTTGGAAATAAATAACCAAAAGCCATTAAAATTCCGAAAATAGCCCCTGATGCTCCGCCTACAACACTTCGGTTTATAAACTCAGCATAATTAGTCCTGACCCAATCTGAATTAACAGGTTCAATAGGACTGATGACACTAAAATGCTGAACGTAGTCCGTCAAATTAAATGAACTCGGATTGGACAAAACCAATTCGGTTGCCCTCCTGAAATCTGCGAAATCAATAAAATGCTGAATACCCATGTACAATATCCCAGCGCCAATGCCACAGAAAAAGTAAAAAAACAAAAACCGTTGGGCACCCCAAACACGTTCAAGCAATGATCCAAACATAAAAAGCCCAAACATGTTGCTCAATAGATGCATAAAATTTGCATGAACAAACATATACGTGATCACCTGAAAAAAATAAAAATCTCTTGCTTGAAAATAGTGTAACGTGAACAAATCTTCTGGTAAGGCGCCTTTTCCTAAAAAAAGAACAACATTAACGATGATTAAATTACGAACGGTAGGTGTTAAGTTTCTAAACATATTTTTATTCTTCAAATCCCCAATCGATTGAGTTTTTCATGTCTTTAATAATAAGCCCCATTGATTTGAAAGTAGCCCTTATTTCATCTACCTTATCATATTTTCGTTGGTCCTTAAACTCTTTATATAGTGATAATAAGCCGTCAACTAACACGTCTGAGTTTTCAGGTGTTTCCATCGTCAAGCCTAATACGTCTTCTAAAAAGAGCATGTAATTTGTTTTTAATGCTTCAAAGGTACTTGGACTGATGGATTCAAAAGTGAGTGTTCCCGTATGTAATTGATTTATTTTTTTCAACAAATTAAACAAATGTGCAATCGTCACAGCGGTGTTTAAGTCGTCATTCATCCCATCGTAGCAACCCTGAATCGAACTTAAAATATCTGCTTCTTGGTCGGAGTCTACCTGCATGGAAATGTCCCGAGGATATTCCATTTTTTTGACGATTCTTAACCCATTTGCTATTCGTTTATACCCTTTCTGTGATGCTTTTAACGCCTCATTTGAAAAATCTAATGTACTTCGATACTGCGATTGCAGCATAAAAAAGCGAACGGTCATCGGACTATATGCCTGCTCTAATAATGGGTGATTTCCAGTAATTAATTCTTTCGGCAAAAAGGAATTGCCCAAAGATTTACTCATTTTTTGGCCATTAACAGTAAGCATATTGGTATGCATCCAATATCGGACGGGGGCTTCCCCATAGGCAGCTGTGGCCTGTGCAATTTCGCATTCATGATGTGGGAATTTCAAGTCCATTCCCCCTCCATGTATGTCAAATTTATTGCCTAGATATTTATGACTCATGCAAGTACATTCAAGGTGCCAACCAGGAAACCCTTCTCCCCAAGGAGAATTCCAGCGCATGATATGTTCTGGGGATGCTTTTTTCCAAAGGGCAAAATCCAAAGGACTTTTTTTCTCGCCAACACCATCTAAATCTCTCGTTTCAGTGAGTAAATCGTCTAAAATCCGACCCGATAAATTTCCATAATCACCCCCTTGTTTATTATATGTTTCTATATCAAAATAAATAGAGCCATTGGATTCATAGGCTATACCTTTATTTAACAGGTTTTGTGTGGTCTCTATTTGCTCAACGATATGGCCCGTGGCGGAAGGTTCAATGCTTGGTGGTAATAAATTGAATGTTTGCAGAACGTGGTGAAAATCTTGCGTATAGCGATGAACAATTTCCATGGGCTCAAGCTTTTCCAATTTGGCCATTTTGCCAATTTTGTCCTCTCCTTCGTCTCCGTCGCCCACTAAATG
The DNA here is from genome assembly GCA_044349095.1 of Aquirufa sp. GTDB lineage: Bacteria > Bacteroidota > Bacteroidia > Cytophagales > Spirosomataceae > Aquirufa. The sequence continues at coordinate 15,066 of JBIKRO010000039.1, forward strand.
CCCTACATCTGTGATATTTCTAACATATCGAACCTTATAGCCTATGTGGCTTAGGTATCTATATAAAATATCAAATGAAGTAAATGTCCTAAGATTTCCTAAATGCACATAGTTGTAAACAGTTGGGCCACAAACATACAATCCCACATGTGGCGCATTGAGCGCTACAAAAACTTCCTTTTCGCGACTGAGTGTATTATATAATTTTAATGGCTGCATCTAGACTATTGCTGTCCTTATATAGAAATTTATATAAGGTGTTAAAATTACTGCGATTCTTTTAAATCACCAAAACTATTATTGCTTAGTCGAATCAATTAAACTCGTTACAAAGATTGGACCCAAAATATATTATCTTTGTAAATTCATTTGATTGATTACATGATATTAAAAGAAGTAGGAGGAGATAAGATCCTTAAGCGAATGTTTTTGGAGTTCCCGGTTTCTTTATATGCGAGTGACCCGAATTGGATAAGGCCTTTAGATCAGGACATTGAAGTTATTTTTGACCCCAATAAAAATTTTCATTTAAAAAAAGGAGAGGCCATTCGATGGATTTTATTTGACGAAAATCAAAATCCTATCGGTCGAGTAGCTGCCTTTTATGAAAATACAGAACCTGATAAAAGTAATCTCAAAATGGCTGGGATGGGATTTTTTGAGGTGATTGACGATGAAAACGCTGCCATAATTTTATTTGATGCATGTAAAAATTGGCTGGCAGAAAAAGGATTTGAGGGTATGGATGGTCCCATTAATTTTGGGGAGCGCGATAGTTTTTGGGGATTAATGATTAAAGGGTGGGAATTTGAACCCACCTATAAGATGCCATGGACTAAGCCATACTATATTTCATTTTTTGAAAATTATGGGTTTAAAGATTATTTCCAACAATATGTCTATGTTTCTTCCATTCAGGGAGCCAATGTTACCGCTGGAATTGAGGAAAAGGCCCAGCGAATTTATCAAAATCCTAGTTATAATTTTAAGCATATAGAAAAGGCTAATCTCGCTAAATATGCTGAAGATTTTAAAATTATTTATAATGCTGCATGGGCAAAATTTCCGGGTGTCAGTGAAATGACTTCCGAGCAAGCTCAGAAATTAGTGAAGCAAATGAAGCCCATTATTGACGAACAATTACTTTGGTTTGCTTATTCTGAACTTGATGAGCCTGTCGCTTTTTTTATTGTGATCCCCGATTTGAATCAAATTGTCAAACATTTACATGGTAAATTGGATACATGGGGAAAGATAAAATTTTTACTGTTAAAAAGTAGGGGCGTGCTAACTAGAACTTGTGGTGTTATTTTTGGCGTGGTTCCTGAACATCAAGGAAAGGGCGTTGAATCTGCCATTGCCTTGCGTTTTAGAACGGCTGCCAGAGAAAATCCTTTCTATCCATATACGACCATGGACATGAATTGGGTCGGCGATTTTAATCCCAAAATGATGCGTTTTGTTTCCCAATTGGGAGCCACTAATGATAAAACATTTATTACTTACCGTTATTTATTTAATCCTAACCAGCCCTTTAGTCGTTGTCCTAAAGTAGGCTAAATACATGTAAAATGAGCTTATTAACAATTGGAACCGTAGCGTTCGATGCCCTAGAAACCCCTTATGGAAAAACTGATAAAATCATTGGTGGATCTTGTACTTACATTGCTTTATCAGCAGCATTTTTTCTTCCACAGGTCAATGTAGTTGCCGTGGTTGGGGATGATTTTCCCCAAGAATACATGGATTCTTTGATTTCAAAGGGAATTAATTTGGATGGTTTGCAAATTAAAAAAGGGGAGAAGTCATTTTTTTGGGCGGGCAAATATCATAATAATATGAATTCGCGTGATACCTTGGTGACGGATTTAAATGTATTAGCGGATTTTAAACCGATGATTCCGAATAGTTACCAAGATTGTGAATTTTTGATGTTGGGTAATTTAACACCCCAAGTTCAAATTGAGGCTATTCAAGGATTAAAGAATCATCCCAAGCTAGTGGTGATGGATACCATGAATTTTTGGATGGATGTGGCGATGGATGATTTAAAGAAAGTACTTAAATTGGTTGACGTCTTGTGCATTAATGACGAAGAGGCGCGCCAATTATCAGGACAGTACTCTTTAAGGACGGCAGCTAAAATGATTATGGGAATGGGTCCTAAAACGCTAATTATCAAAAAAGGCGAGCATGGTGCCTTATTATTCCAAGATACGAAGATGTTTTATTGCCCAGCATTGCCTTTAGAAGAAGTTTTTGACCCCACAGGTGCGGGAGATACTTTTGTTGGCGGATTCATAGGTTATCTTGCGCAAACCAATGATATATCTTTTGAAAACATGCGCAAGGCCATTGTTTATGGCTCTGCAATGGCATCATTTTGTGTAGAGAAATTTGGTACTGAACGACTTTTTGAAGTGACGGCTTCCGATTTAGAAGCAAGGGTAAGCGAATTTAGAGAACTCGCTCGCTTTTAGTTTCCGCCCACAACGACTTCGGTTAATTTTGAGGGGTCTAGGTATTTATTAGCTAGATCCCTTATTTCATTTGGGGTGCATGAAAAAATTTGATCTTGAAATTGATCATAATAATCGGCATCCAACCCTTCTAACTCAATTATTTTTACTTTTTCTGCGATGTCAAATGCCTGAGTTAATTCTCCAGTAAAGCTCCCCATTAAATAGTTTTTAACCAGAGACAATTCTTCTTCCGAGACTAATTCGTCTTTTAGAATTTGCATCTCTTTTTTTACTTCAGATATCGTTTCTGCTACATTTTCATTTTTAACATCGGTACCCACTGCCCAGTACCCTGAACGGTACATCGGAACTAAGGAGGATGATATTCCATAGGTAAATCCCTTCTCTTCTCGGATATTTTTTTGAAGCCTTGAGCCAAAAAATCCGCCAAGAAGCGTATTCATTATGCTGAATTTGAAATAGTCCTTATTTTTTCTATTTATGGATTTTATTCCTAGCCTGATTGAGCTTTGCAAGGCATCATCTCTTGTCTCTTTAGTCGAGCTTGGTTCCATGAAAATGGGATCCGGGACGATCAATGATTTTTTTGTATTAAAAGTAAGTCCGCCAAGTGTGGAGTCCAAAATTTTAATTTCCTCATTTGATATTTTTCCTGATAGAAAAATACTGGGTATTTGGCTAGCCCAAGTTTTTTTGTAAAAAGTAATCAGATCGCTTACTTCGAGTAATGCTAATGACTCTGGAGTTGCAGCGCGGCCATAAGGATCATTGCCATAAAGTTTATTTCGCATGATTTGGCTAGCACTATAAGCTGTCTTTTCCCAGTTTAATTTATTTTTCTGAATTTCAATTTCTAATTCTTTTTGGAATTCCTGCTCGGGAAAAATGCACATTTGAATCATTTCAGCCACATATGGCATTAGTGCGCCGAAATGTTTAGCTAATCCATAGACGGTAAATGTTGCTTGATCTAATGTAGCTTGGATATCCCAAAACGCACCATGAAAGTCAAACGATTGATGAATATGTAAAGCATCATGCTTGCTTGTACCACGCTTCATTAATTGGGCTGTTAAACTTGCTAAACCCGCTACTTCACTATGGATTCCCCCTGCTTTTGTACTTAGCTCAAATTTGAAAACTGGTTGCTCTCCTAGATTGACTGAATTTACGACTATGCCATTTCTTAAAGAGTGTTTATGTGCGGAAGGAAATTTTATTTTCTCAATAGGAAATGCTCCGGGGGCTTTACTTCTGTCCAACATCTAAATAGGGCTTTATAAAAAACAAATGACATCCAATTATGAATGTCATTTGCAATAAAAAAAATATTATTTAATTATTTCTTAGGAGTATCATTATTGATAGCTGCTAATAAAGTTACTCGCAATGTATTTGCCAATGGGCTACTTGTTCCTGTTGGAACTAAGTAAGCAAAGTCAAAGCCATATTTTTGATCCAATTTAAGTCCTACTCCAAAAGTGAAATATTTGCGATTTCCTTTCATTTCTGATTCATTGAAAAATCCACCACGTAAAGCGAATGTATTATTAAATAAATACTCAGCTCCCAATGAAGTAGTAAATTCTTTTATTTCTTCACCAAACCCATCTTCTGCATCAAACAATGAACCGAAGATTCCTCCGATGGCTGATGAATTAGAACCTGTTGGATCAGTTTTTGTTGGTGTAGGAACCATCAATTTGTTTAAATCTAACGTGAATGTTAATTTATTCTTGTCATCTACATTTTTAACAGCGGCAATACCAGCTCTTAAGTTTGTTGGGATAAAGTTTTTATCTAAACCACCGTAGGAAACTTTACCAGAAATGTTAGACAACATTAAACCATATGTATAGTTCCAGTTTTTTTCTGAAGTATTATTCCAGTATAGAGATAAATCAGCGGCTACCGTTTGAGCTGGTTGCATGGCTGATGTACCTGCACCTTGATAGTTTCCTAAAAGGTTAGAGTTGATATATTTTAAGTTTAAGCCTAATGATAATGTATTTGACAATTTTCTTGCATGTGACACAGTCAAAGCATATTCCTTAGAATTGAAATTACCAGCACTTGTTCCAGTAGCAGTTGTAGCTTGGAATAGACCTTGATCAAAATAATTGATTGAAAATCCGAATGCCTGTCCTTTTGCTGTTTTTTTGTATCCTGCGATGTTGTAAAGCGCCATGTCATTAACCAGGTTACGTAACCAAGGAGTATATGAAATTGCAAATCCTAAATCTTTATCAGCTGAAGCTAATTTTGCTGGATTCCAATAAATCGCATTTACATCTGAAGAAATGGCTACTCCCGCATCACCCATCGCAGCAGAGCGTGCATCTGGTGTTACATTCATGAATAACATGGTTGGCGTTGGAATTCTTCCAGAATTCAACTGACCTGAAACCAAAGTTTGACCTATTGCGAAGTTACATACTAAAAGCGCTATTGCGGATAGTAATGATCTTTGGAGAATAGAAATTTTTGTCGTCATCGGTTATTAAATATTAGATTGTCTAGTAATTGCAAATTATTTAAGGTCAAAAATAAGTATTTTTAAAGTATTTAGTGTTTAAAAATGTAAAATATTTTATAAAATTTATTTTAGGGTCGTGATTTTTCCACTGATCAAAATAGTTTCATTATTTTTACTTGGCAATAATTCCAATTTAAACACTGATTCGCCAATTAATTTAGCTAATTCTTCCTCATTCCACTCTATACTTAATTCAAAGTCTACATTTGAAAAATAAGTAACATTCCCTTTTTTTATCAAAATTTGTTGACCTAAAACATTGAAAATTCTTAGATCATATTGATAAATATCCCAAGGTATTTGTCCAATTGCCTTGAATTGCAATCGCTTACTCATGGGGTTAGGAAATACTACCCATTCTAAACGACTTGCCTCTGAATTTATTACTTTGATTTCAAAAAATAATTTTTGAGGGTTATTGCTTCCATCCCAACAATTTACCTTAAAAAAGTAATTCCCTGTTTTTAAATTTTTAAAAGGATATGCAAATGTCCCTTTTTGAGGGAAATTCAGATCAGGGATGAAATAATCGGATAATTTAATTTTGAGCGTATCATTCACAATGAGCTCAGCAAATTCGTTTTGATCATTTTTCCAACGAAGAGAATTATCGTCTTCGATCCTAATTTTTAAGTCAAAACTGCTATTCATTGTTTGGAATTTATTTGACTCAGGCTCCAATACCGTTATGCTAGGAGGTTTTGTATCCATCGTAATGGAGTTGGAAATTGAAACAGGAAGCAATTTGAATCCATTGATTTTTTCTCCTGTATTTAATTGACCTATTATTTTTCCTATCAAAGGGCCATTTGCGTTGGGAATCGATTTTTGACTAACTGAGAATCTATCTCCAGTCATTTGAATAGTAGATGTCCAAATTAAATCACCCTCTACAAAATACTCATAAGAGTTTGTTTTGGTCCCCAAAGTCTTTTTCTTGGTAGGAGGGGAATAAAGGTTGGCTCTTATTTGAGCATTTATATTCGTAGGCGTTTTTGCCGTTAATTGTCCTTCAAGGAATTGGCTTGAACCTGGAGTGATCGTATCTGTTTTTATTGTTATTGCTTGTCCTGTCCAGGGTAATTCTAGGGTAGGGTCACCCAACAAACTGATATTTCGATTAATAACACCGGTTTGACTAGTGTTTTTAGTTTCTTTAAATAAATCGCCAACTCGATATTTTACTTGGGTTTTATGATCAATTAAGTTTTTGTAAAATGATTGACCAAACAAGTAATTGCTGCTTTGAAAAACGGGCCTTGTAGTACTAATGAGTCCTATAGCTCCTCCCTTTGTGGACATTAAAGAAATTTCCGCTCCTGATAATTGATTTGGGTCATCAAATCGTCCAAATTGACAAGTCGCGGTTAATAAAAATGGTAAGTGCTGCAAATTCGTTAGGCCAACTAAATCATTATTGGTCAGTATTTTTTCATCTGTCCAGCCACTTTCTGACCCGTGTCCAATGAAATGTATAAAATCAGCTTCAGAATTAAACAATGAAAGCAATGCGTCTTTTGCTTTTTTAGAGGTATACATTCCCCCCGTCATTTCCTGTTCAAATTGATCTAAATAAAGCTTTTTAATGCTCACATCATTAGCATCTTTGATCATTAGATTGGAAAAATCCTCAGCATCTTGAATGTGGATGTTAGCATCTCCATCATCGGCCACCCATGCGAGTACTTCAGGCTTGAAGCGATTACTCTTTTTTGATTCTATATAAGCAATTAATTTGTTCACGAAGAAATTAGCCTCACTGGGATTTTTTGCCGGAATTCTACCGATAGCAACTTTGAGTGTCTTTTTATTTGTTTTTTCACCTTCCAGCCAATCTCCCTCCTCTGGATTTAGCAAACCAAAATAATCATCCGACGAATAGCTCAATAATGGTTGGAAAGATTCAATACTTTGGTAGGTCGGCACAAAGCATTTTTTCTCTATGTCAGTTGACACGACCGACTTACCCTTATAATCAATGGATGCATCGCCCAAAAGAATCACATATTTTAAGGCGGAATTTGAATGTTTATATTGCCGATAAACAAAATCTCGAATAGCCGTTACATCTTGTTTCCCCCCAGAGTATTCATGGTAGATTTGTTCAGTGTCAACCACTTTTGTCGGGATATTTTGGGAACTACTTTTATATTTTGCGAGGGCGTTTGCCGCTTCTTTGAGTGCTGGGCTAGTTATAATGAGCAGTTCATATCCGATTTCTTTATTAATATTTTGATTAGGTAACAGTTTTATAAAAGCGGGAGATATCGCTTTTTGGCTATCAAAAAGCAATAATTGGCTTTCTGGTTTGACATTCAATTTTATAGCAGATGAATAATTTATAATTTTTGACCAATTGTTCGTACCATTACGCAGCCAAATTTGAGTGGCTGCATTTGCATTGAGCATGGAGATAGAAAAACTAGAGTCTATTGTATTAGGCAATAAATACAGCGGATTTTCATGCTTTGCGTTAAAAATCCGAGGGTACTGAAGCGATAAAAAGTCAAGATATCCAGTGCCGGTTGAGTTTTTATAGTTAATCGTCCAGCTCCAAAGATTCTCTTTTAATTGGGGTGCCAACCAGATATTTAGATCCTGAAAATTAGCCTTATTGTCATATCGTCCACCTGAAATAGCTGGGATTTTCAAGCTTCCAATCGTATTTCCTATGACATCAAAGGTAAATAAGCCTTCTTGAGTCGAGCTAGAGTAGAAGCGGCCTCCTAACTTCGAATTTATTCCCAGCTTATAATCTGCAAGTGAATACTGCACCGTTTTGTTATTTGTCCCATAAAATGCATCACCTACCCATTGTCTTCCCGACTGAATTAAATTATAGGTTTCTGGCTCATAGTGAAAAATTGACCAAGCATAATCCATCGTTTTAGAGTCACTCGGTGTGGCTTTTTCTTCTACTATGCGTTTCGCTGCCGGATCATCCAAACGCATAAAATAAAAGCTGGAGTCGGAATAAGCGTGCAACTCTTGGACCCATATTTTTTGTTGAAAATCAAAACGTATTTTATGTGGGGAATTTCCCCAAAAAATAAATGAATCATTCGCATCCCATTTGTTATCCTGTTCGCCCTCAAAATAGATAGGTATTTCCTCCAAATCTTGAGGCCTAGAAATCTTCAGATCTTGGGGTAAAGTGCCTGAAGCCGTTGAGTAAAGGCTGACTTGTTTAGGGTTTAAAGCTGACCTATCGATTTTGTTTTTTTCGAGCCAAATAGCATCAATTTTATAAATGCCATTTTGGGTGATCCCAATTTTCACCCATTTGCCAGTTGATAATTTTGAATCTGTTTGGGCAAATACCGAATTAGAAATGCAAAATAATCCTATTAGTGCTATTAAATAGCCTCTATAGTTCATTTGATTCCAACGGAGTAACCTGTGCATTTTTTGCTACTAAGTATAGTTTGCCAGTATTGGCCTCTTTACAAAAGTAGCGTGTTCGACGTAGTTTCCCTTTGATTAACGCTAGGTTTTTTAACAAAAAGATTTGATTCTCAGGAAGGGCATGTAATGTGATACTAGAATTTGACGCGTCGTACGTTTTTAACACATCCACTAATGGACCATGGCCAGTTGAGGTAGCACTCGGATTAACTAAATATGATTTTAAAACTTGTATTAAGTCAACAGGCAATAAATCTTCTTCTAAGATCGGTTCAAATATAGTTCTAAATGAATTTTTCCATTCTTCCCCATGGGGTAAAACTTTGTTTTTGTAAGTTAAATAAGTCAATAAATGCGCCACTTCATGTAAATAGGTGACGAGGAAAGCATATGAATTTAAATTTCGATTGACGGTTATTTGATGCCCTTTTTGAGGAGAAAAGCGATAATCGCCTAATTTAGAATGGCGCGATTTACTGACAATAAAGTCAAATGGGTAATCATGCCATAATTGAAAACAATACTCAGCAACCTTTGGCGGGAAGTGGTCAAAAAATGAATTGATTTTTTTGTTCTTTTCCATTTTTGGGCATAAAAAAAGTCCTCCGCATGCGAAGGACTTTTTCTTGGTTGCTTAGATTACTTAGCAGCAGCTGTATCAGCAGCAGCAGTATCAGCAGCAGCAGTATCAACTGGTGCAGCAGCAGCAGTATCAACAGCAACTGAATCAGCAGAAGCTTCTGCTTTTTTCTCACCACAAGATGCTAAAGTTACCATACCAGCAACGAAAGCTAAAGCGAATAATTTTTTCATTTTTGTAATATTTAAAGGTTTGAGCTACAAAACTAGTGTAATAAATAGTAACAACAAATTTTTTCGCAAAAATTTTAAGGTTTTTTTAAGTTTTGAATTAAAAATGCTTTTAAATAGCTTAAAATATGATTGAAACTTATTTTTTTTAAGTAATTCCTAAGAAGTAGGTAAGGTTTTTGTTATTTCTTACTTAATTTACCTGAGTAAGTCCTTAAATCTGTCGTAAAATCCACTACTTTTAAATGTAAAAGTTTTGTGCAAAACATAGTTTGAGATAAAACTAAATCCCATACCAGTGGTGGTGGTTAGGATTTGAGTCACATTGATTTTTTTATAGGAAAAGGGAATTTTCAAATAAAAATCGCTCATAAATGTTTGAAGAAATGTATAAGTCATTACACTGAAAAACCACGTTACAAATCCAGAAAATGTGGCTACCATTAAAAACTTAAGCATTTCGCGATTCGTCTGCTGCGTTTTTCTAGCGTCAAATGCAAAAAGTTTGGTCAAGGTAAAACCCACAATAACCGAAATGAAATATGCCGGAAGAATGGTTGCCTCATAACTTAATTTGAACCAATCTTTTAATAATCCTCCACATACAAGTTGGACAACAGCGCCGGCCCCTGCGATCAGAAAATACGCAATCAAATCTTTTTTATTAAAAAGGGTCGTTTTTTTTGTCAAATCCTTCGCTAAAATAAACTCTTAACAAGATTGGGATAAACACCTAAAGCAAGCGTACCAATTGTACAAAACCACAATGCTATTTTAAATAAGGTAGGGACTTCTATTTTTTCTATATCCCCATCTTTAAAATACATGGCAATAATTCCCCTGAAATAATAATAAATCCCGACCGCCGACATTAATATGGCTAAGATAACTGGGTAAATAATATTGCGGTTAAAGCTGTCTGAAAAAATGAAGAATTTACCCCAAAAGCCAGCTGTAAGTGGTATGCCAGCTAAGGATAATAAGGAAATAGTGAAGCAAAATGCTAATCCAGGATTATTTTTTGCCAATCCTTCAAAGGATGAATAATCTTCTGGTTTTTCCTTCCGACCCGTTTGATATTCTGAAACGATGATTAGGACCGCAAATGCGGCAACGGTTGCCAGGGTATAAGAAAGCGAGTAATATAATATCGTAGAGGTAGATGAAATTTGCTTGGCACTCACTGTCATCAACATATACCCCGCGTGCGAAATACTTGAATAGGCAAGCATCCGCTTAACACTTACTTGGTACGCCGCTGTTACGTTTCCAATAATCAAAGTGAGCATACTGATGAAATAAATGGTTAAAACCCAAGTTGAATAGATACCTCCAAACACACTAGATAAAATATGGTACAGTGCAGCAAATCCAGCTGTTTTCACAACAGTGGACATAAACATAGTGAAAATTGTTGGTGCACCTTCGTACACATCAGGTGTCCAAAAATGAAAAGGTGCGGCTGAAACTTTAAACAGAAGGCCGATAAGCATTAGCAGAACCCCTATATACAAGAAACTAGGCATCGACTCTGGCGCTGTGGCGGCTATAATATTAGCTAAGTTGGAAACATAAAATGATCTTGTTGCCCCATAAACTAAGGTGATACCAAACAGTAGAATACCC
>JBIKRO010000040.1:0-25742 GCA_044349095.1 Aquirufa sp.
AGGTATTAGGTATTAGGTAAAAAATTAGGTAATAGGTATTAGGTAATAGGTAAAAGGTAATAGGTATTAGGTAAGAGGTATATTTCTAATGGTATTTTACGCAATATTATTTATATTCGAATTATCTTATAAATACTCTTAAGATAACATTTATTATTAACCTCTTACCTAATTTTTTACCTAATACCTATTACTTAATACCTATTACCTATTACCTAATTTTACCTCTTACCTAATACCTATTACCTTTTACCTATTACCTAATACCTATTACCTAATTTTTTACCTAATACCTAATACCTATTACCTCTTACCTATTACCTCTTACCTAATACCTCTTACCTAAAACTCCCCATACGTCTCCTCCAGGTATTTTTGCATCACCAAAATATCCTCCTTGCTCGTTAGGTCGGGCACATTTTCAGCTAATGGAATCGCGTAAAAACCTTTTCCTGTTCCCTCGCCAAACATAGCCACCGAGGTAGGTAATTCTTTTTCGTTGCGCACCGGGTGAAAAGGTGTGGCCGCCAAAAAAGGCAAAAAAGTACTCGCCTCAAAGACGAAAATATTCATACTGACACCCAATCGGCCCAATTGAGCCATTAACTCGTCCGCTTGCTCTTGCGTAGGCTTTTCGATAATTTCCAATAAATATCCATCTGCATCTGTTCTAATTAAAGCAAAAGCCGAAATGCGCTCCGCTGGATACAATAAACTATCACGGTGATAAGAAATCAATGCCTGCGTTTCACTGGACGACCAAAGTAATTTAAGTGCATTTACACTATATAAATTATCCGAATTACAAACGATCACTCGGCCTGTTTGCCAAGAATCATGTTGCATCAATGCTTGGTATACCGCATCTGCCGTTCCAGCAGGCTTTTCTCTGTCCGCAGGAATTTGTTGGCGCGCGAATACAATTTGTAAACCCCAACAAGCATCCTTCGCCATCAGCGATTCACAATATTCTTGGGATACCGAATCCGTCGGATGAAGCAATAACATAACTTCTTCAATCCCAGCTAAATGTGCGTTATATAATTGATAATCAATTAATGTCTTTCCATTTTTTCCTACTTGAATCATCCCTTTGGTGACTGAATTTGCCTGGGCAACCAAGGAAGGATCTAAATCTGAACCCCCTTCAGCCATGGCTTTCTTCATCCTTGAGGCCATCCCTCCTGCTAATATCAATAAACGCTTTTTCATATATGTATTAAAAAAATAAACTTTCTGATTCTGACTTTGTGCCCTGATCTACTCGTATGATATAGGCCTTACCCCCTTCTTTTTCAATGGCCTCCACCACCTTTTCAGGATTTTCTGGGGCATACGCAAACATACAACCTCCCCCTCCTGAGCCATTTATTTTAGCTCCCAATGCCCCCGAATCTAGCGATGCTTGAATCATTCGATCGATTTTAGGGGTGGAAATTCGTTTGTGTTCACGTAAATTTTGTTGATGCTGATTCAATAAATCTCCTAATTTTCCATCACTCCATTCCACTTCTCCCTCAAACATGGCTTTGGCGGCCAACAAAATATCACGGTCATCTATATTCGCACTAATTAAAATATATTCATCCGCTGTGATCAAATTCTTGTGCGCATTCAAATCTGAAAGCGTCGCAGAAGACAAATCAAAGCTAGCATCCTGCTGCTTAATTTTATTTACGCCTCCCAAGGTTCCAAATTTCACTCGAGACAAAATCCCTAAGGTATCTTTCGCCTCCAAAGAATCCCCTAACACAAACGTTCCCAAATCGCGGGCATACGTCTTAATCGAAATCTCGGGTTGGCTTGCTAAGTAAATCACATTCCCCACAGCCGTAGAATATTGATCCATCATTCCCCCTGGCTCCGTAAATTCCAAAACCTCCGCCTCATACGTAATTTCACCTATTTGTTTTTGGGTATATCCCAAATCGTACATGTCGTTAAGAAATTTAACCCAAGAAACTAAAAGTGCCGAGGAGCTTGACGTACCAGAATTGATGGGGATATTTCCTCGAACCTCAATTTCAAACCCACGTGTTAATTCATGGCCTTTTCGATGCAAGACATTCAAAACGCTTTTAAAATAATCTCTTTCTTTGGAATATGGCAAAGGGAAATCGATCGCAAATTCTTCTGTTTTTTCAACATCGGGCAATGAAAAATGTACTACGTTATCAGCTCTAAATTGGCCTTTAACCTGTATTCTTTTAGAAATTGCCGCTGCGATAACAGGTAAGCCTAAGTAATCTTGATGCTCACCAAATAAACAAATTCGGCCCGGCGTAGATACGATCATAAAATTGAATTCCCGTGGAAATCACGAAATTAGAAAAAATTTTTACCTTTGACACGAAAAATAAGCAAATAATGATTACTAAAAGAATACCATCTGTAGATTATTTTCGAGGATTTATCTTATTTTTATTAGCTGCAGAAAGCACTGGCCTTTATAGTCGATTAGGAAAAATCTTCCCTGAATCTTTTGTTTTATCCCAATTTAATCATGCGGAATGGCAGGGGCTACACTTTTGGGATTTAATCCAACCCGGTTTTATGATGATCGCGGGTTCAGCTTTATATTTTTCTACCTATAAACGAATCGACCAAGGAGCTACCTATGGCCAATTGTGGCCCAAAGTTTTAAAAAGGTCTGTTTTGCTTTTCATTTGTGGTACGGGACTGCATTGCTTAGGAAGAGAGAAATTGGTTTTTGAGCTGTGGAATGTGTTGACCCAATTATCTTTTACAACCATCGTGGCTTTCTTTTTATTGCGATTTTCCATCCCATTGCAATTAGCCGCTTCCTTATTTTTGTTGCTTCTGGCACATTCTCTTTATGTATTTACAGATATTCCGGGATTCAACGAACCTTATGTCCGTGATAAAAATTTCGGATCTTTCATGGACATGGTCTTAATGGGTAAATTAAGTGGGGGGCATTGGATTGCGATAAATTGCATACCTACTGCAGCACATACCATTTGGGGGGCTTTATTAGGCCGAATTATTCATCGGTCTACTTCGCCAAAAGATCTTTTAAAGACGTTAATTGGCTTAGGAGTTTTAGGTGTGATTGTCGGATATGGCCTTGATATGGCTGGCATCCCGATCATCAAAAGAACCGCCACGCTTTCATTTACCATTGCATCTGCGGGTTGGATTTCCCTGATGATGGCGGCTTTTTATTTTAATTGGTCCACAGATAAACCAAAAATTTCCGTTCCTGATTACATCCTTTCCTATGGCAAAAACTCCATTTTCATTTATTTGTTTTTTGAATCCATAGGGCCAGAATGGCTAAGAGGAGCTTCATTCACGTTTGTTGGCGGATTTTTAGAAAAAATAAGCATCCATGGCATGGTCGCCGAAGCCATCAACGCGCTCGTGGTTTTATATCTCATTACCCGACTCGCTGTTTGGTTGGACAAAAAGAAAATTTACTTTTCGCTCTAAGGTTTTAGGCCTGGTGGTTAATGTAGTCCAATTTATACGCCCAAGTATCTGCGATGTTTCGCGCCTTTAATTTGGCATCTTCTGTTTTGGGTCCCTCAAAATGTTCGTCTAAAGTGGCGTAAAATAGCTGGAGCCAACGAGCAAAATGGGCGGGGGTCAATGGGATTTTCTGATTAATTTCTAGGTGTGGTCGCATCGGGGCACCCTGGTAATTTTTGCCATCCATCAAAAGCATCTCCCAGAAATCGTACATTTTAGGCAAGTGTTTAGAAAAATCCACATGAGCTACATCCATAAATACGTGACCTACCAAATCATCTGAAGGCATTTTGGCATAAAATGCATCCACAAAAATTTGAATATCCGCTTTGGTTTCTATGTCCTTTTTCATGGGCGCGTCTTGACGCGAGCTAAAAGATGTTGGCCTACTTTACTACCTTGTATAGCTCCCTCATTTAACGCTGGCATAAAATGAATTCCTCCATATAAACGAGAAACAGATGCCTCATCTGACGCCTGAATGAATGATTTGAATTTTCTTGGGGGCAATCCATAAGGTATCTCCGTGGAATCCTCAAAGGCAATGTTAGCCCCATACAAGCTGGTCAAAACCTCTGCCGCAGCCCTAGAAATGGTGCTATGCCCAGACGTATATTCAGGAAAAGGTGGCGTTTGCAGCACAGGAACCCATGATTTATCGATGCTCGCATTAATAACGGTTTCAGGTCTGATTCGGATGGATCTGTATTTCTCGTCCCAACAAGCGATAAAACCGTCAAAGATTCCAATGGAAGTCAGCGCTAATGCCTCCGCAGTTTCATTATACGATTTATGTAATTGGCGAGATACTTGACCCACGATGCCTAGCCAATGTCCACCAGGTGACATCTTCTTAGTTGCAAACATCGCATGACCCGTAATATTCATTTTAAAGGGATTGCAATCCCAAAAATTGGCAATGTTTCTTTGTTCATCTGTTAAATTCTTTACCGTTTCATAGGACTCCATGACCTCCTTGTAATAAGGACTTCCTTTGGTTAAATCAAATTTTGAGGGAGCTGGAGCTCTAAACTGGGATGCTGAATCTAGCGTTATGGGGCGAATTTTAGTCCAAAAGGGTTCCACCGCATCCATATAGGCAGGTGGCGTAGGAGTCCAAGTGCCTGGTAAATTGGTTACTGTGAATCGTAAACCTCTTGTTTGCTTATAATTATCCTTAGCAGCATAGCGCATTACTGCTGCGGCCACCGAATCTCCGTAGGCAATCGACCTTTCATACACATCCGTAGGTATGCCAATTTTCTGATAATCTTCTTCTAATTTCTTGTCAAACTCTTTGTACAATTCTTGGGCAAAAGTCAATTTTTTCCCCACAGCCAAATACGCCCTTGTAGATGCCAATGGAAAACAATACTCCAAACCTTTTTCCGGTTGGGGTATTTTTTCAAAGCCATTTAATTGGCCCACCAGCGATTTGAATTTTTTATCTCCAGGAATTGCCGCTTCATATCCTGCGATTCCGGCATACATATAAATACGAGCAGAAACTGGAGGCGCAAAAATATCGTGAATAATACTCTCGGTCAACATCAACTCTGCCCGGATTAAAAACTCGGGGTTTGCCGCATCCTGTTGAAAATTTGGATTTGATTTCTGACAGGCACCTAAAAGGATGCTCGCAAAAATAAAGAGTAAAACTTTTTTCATATTAGAGTTTTTATTGGAGGCAAATGTACGCAAAAACAGAAAAAAAATGATTGATCTAAATCAGTTTACAAATCTTGCAGGATTTTTTCTGCCGCATGTCGCCCTGAGGATAAAGCCGCTTGCAAAGAGGGGAAAATAGTGTAATCCCCCGCTAAAATAATATATTTCGCTTCTGCTTTTTGGAAAACTTCAGTAAAACATCCCACCTTAAATAATGAATACGGGATAGAAAAAGATTTTAAAAAAGTAAAATCAGCCTGAGAAAGGCCTAAAACCTTAGCTAATTCGATTGCAATTTCCACGTCAGAAACTTCTTTATGGAGGCTAGTCGCCGAAATCAAATGTTTCCCTTCAGGAGCTAGCAAAGGATTTACTTGGCTTACACAGGAAAAATGTAACATCGGACTTGAATTCAATGGCATCAAATGAATAAGGGGCAACAATGTTTCAAGATTCCTGTCCAAACTAAAATAAAAAGTCTTTGAACTAAAATGAGCGTTTTCAGGAAAATCGATATTCAATAAATCACAGGCCTGTTTGGGATCTGTGGCTAAAACCAAATGATCAAATGGGATCGTTTTTCCATTACTTAATTGCAGTGATTTCTCCTGGATTTCAATAACGGATACCCCAGTCAGCAGTTTTTCTTTAGGAACTCTTGAAGCTAAATCTAAAGCAATATCGCCTATGCCATGTTTGGGCAAGGCAGCTTTCCCCTCTAAAAACTGCTTCATGTAATAGAAAAATAAGGAGGCCGGCGGGGTCAATTGATCATCCAAAAATATACCGGCAAAAAAAGGCCTTAAAAAAATGCGCTGAAACTTTTCTGAAAACCGATATCTCGAGATGAGTTCAGAAGTCGTTTCTGGATCCGAAGTCAAAGGTGAAATCGAGCCCTGCGTTTTAAACCAAATCCAAGCCAACTTCAAAAAATCAAAAATAGTAGCCCCCGCAGCAGTGATATTTTTTAAAAATAAAAAAGGTGATTTTAAGGGATTGAGAAAAGGCTTAAATTTTCCGTCTTGCAATACATAAGCGCCCGATTGAAAATAAGATAAATCCCATTTAGATAATCGAAGACTTCGTTGGACTTCCGGATATGCCGTCTGTAAAACTTGGAAACCGTGATCTAAAGTATAGCCTTGAAATGCTTCACTTTGGACTCTACCGCCTAATGACATTGATTTTTCAATTAAAATAAAATCAAGCCCTTTGCTTTGTAAAATTTGAGCCGCTTGCAGACCAGCTATTCCGCCGCCCACGATCACAATTGAATTCATATTAAGTTTATATTTTTATAAACGTTTCAAACTTACAAAAGTTTGAAGTGTTTTTACTAATTTGCAGATTAAATGGGAGCTCAGAATGAACTTTAGTATCAAGGAAGAAAACAATTATCAATATATTGATGAAGGAAAAGGTGAAATTCTGCTTTTACTTCATGGATTGTTTGGCGCCTTAAGCAACTGGCAAGGCGTTATTAATCTATTCAGTCAAAAATATAGAGTCATTATTCCACTCATGCCAATCCACGATATGCCCATTAAAGAGGCGGGTTGTGAAGGATTAACTGTTTTTCTCGAAGAATTTGTCGCACTCAAAAAACTAGAAACCTTCAGTTTAATCGGAAATTCATTAGGGGGCCACGTGGCATTGATTTATACCTTAAAACATGCGCATAAAGTAGAAAGGCTTATTTTAACGGGCTCTTCCGGTTTATTTGAGAATTCGATGGGAGGAACTTATCCGAAACGTGGCGATTACGAATTTATTAAGGAGCGCATTGAATATACGTTTTATGACCCGAAAACGGCGACAAAGGAGTTGGTTGACGAAGTATTTGAGATCATTAATAGTATCCCAAAAGTATTGCGCATTATCGCCATTGCTAAATCAGCGCAACGAAATAACATGGCCAAAGATATTGTGCGCATAAAAACGCCAACGCTCTTGATTTGGGGATTAAATGATACCATCACCCCTCCTCATGTAGGGCATGAATTTAATCAATTAATTCCGGGGTCGGAATTGCATTTCATTGATCATTGTTGCCACGCACCCATGATGGAACAACCTGATGAGTTCAATCGGATTTTGTCAACATGGTTAGAAAATAATCCCATTGCCTCATGATGGCACTCGCATTTTTATCCTTTGATTTACCCACCATTTCCATTCAAGATTCGGTGCAAAAATCCTTGAAAATCATGCATTCAAATAACATGAACGTTATTTCCGTGCTTGACAAGAAACAATGGATCGGAAATATCACCGAGGAAATGTTAATGAAAGCCACGCATCCAGATGGCAAAATAGACCAATTTCAGCACGAACTCAATCAGGTAAAAATAGAAACCGAAGAGGATATTTTAGCGAGTCTTCCTTTTTTTGAGGAAAGTGGATTTTGGATCATTCCTGTGGTGGATGAGCAAATGAAATACCAAGGATATTTGCCTTGGCAATCCGTAGCTAAAACTTTATTTTACACAGGATTTAATGCGCAAAATGGAGGAATTATTCGCATTGTTTTTCATACCCAAAGAGATTCCATGTCTGTAATTGCCAAAATAATTGAAGAAAATAAAGGTTTAATTACGAGAAGCTATTTGACGAAGTCGACGAAAGAAGATCACGTTTGGCCTGAATTAATTTTACAGATTCAAACAGATCAATTTTCAGCGATCGTGAAAAGCTTAGAGCGGCACGAAGTACATATTGAAAAGGCGTTCATGTTTGGTGACCAAGAAGAAGTGGACCAATCGCGCTTTGATTTACTATTGAAATATTTAAATCCCTAAATTTTGAATTTCCCATTAGCCATTCACGGAAAGGAGTTTTCGGCTGACATGAAGCCCGTGATGGAAAAATTATGGGCGGACATATCAACAAACAATCGTCAAATTCAAATTTCAGAAAGCTTTTTTGTTCACCTGAAAGAGCACGGATTTAAATTAGATGAGTACCGAACCTATTCGACTAATCAAGGTCCAGAAAATGTTCGAATGGCTTGGAGCATCGGTGGAGATGGTACTTTTTTAGAGACCTTAAGCCACGTGGGCGCAAAGGAAATACCTATTTTGGGGATTAATACAGGCCGATTAGGTTTCTTGGCCACGCTTTCTCCCGAAGAAGTTTCCCAAGCTTTGCAGCATGTTTTATCGAATGAATATACCATCGAAGACCGATGTTTAGTCGCGGTGGATGCCGAAATAGATTTATTTAATGGCAAAGATTTTGGCTTAAATGAGGTCGGCATCATGAAGACAGATTCGTCTTCCATGATTCAAATCAAAACTTTTTTGGACGGTAATTTTTTAAATACCTATTGGGCCGATGGAATTATTGTCTCCACAGCGACAGGATCTACGGGTTATTCACTTTCCGTGGGCGGACCATTAGTCATCCCTACTTCGGATTCATTTATTATCGCGCCAATGAGCCCTCATAATTTAAATGTGCGCCCCTTAATTGTTTCCAGTGACTCTGTTTTGAAATTTGAAGTGAGCAGCAGAAGTCAAAATTTCCTAATTTCAATCGATTCAAGATCTAGAGTAATCGATAGCAAAATATCCATTGAAGTCAAAAAGGCTGCATTTTCAGGTAAAATCGTCAAAATCCCTGGCGACGATTTTCTTCAAACACTCCGCAATAAATTGAATTGGGGATTGGATGTGAGGAATTAAAATTAGGTAAGAGGTATTAGGTAAGAGGTAATAGGTATTAGGTAATAGGTAAGAGGGGTTAGGTATTAGGTAATAGGTATTAGGTAATAGGTATTAGGTAAGAGATAAGAGGTAAGAGGTAATAAGTAATAGGTAATAAGTAATAGGTAAGAGGCAATAGGGGTTAGGGTTTAATAGGTGTATTTTTTAGCTTTTTGATTATTGTAATTAGAATTTTTAGAATTTCAGTGCCTTGATTATTTAAATCTTCAAATTCAGAATCTTCGATTATTTTTTCCAAAAACAATAACTCAAGCCAATATAAAGACTCATTTATTTCTTTGAGAGAAATAGATAATTTATGAATATAATCGCTCCTAGATTCAGCATAATAACTTTCCCTAAGATTGGCACCCACGCTTGTGCCGCTTTTTAATAATTGGTTAGAAATGATAAACTCCCTTTTTTGCTCGAGTAGTTTACATAACCGATACACATTTCTAGCAAATTTTAATGACTTGTTCTGAATGTTTGAATTCAACATTCGCCAATCTCGACAAAAATCAATTCATTATTTACCTAAAAATTTGATTATCAATCAATAGATTTTAATTATCAACAAATAGATCATCTGAAAAAAATACCTATTACCTCTTACCTAATACCTGTTACCTATTTTACCTAATCCCTATTTTTACCTATTACCTAATCCCTATTTTTACCTAATACCTATTACCTTTTACCTATTACCTAATCCCTATTTTTACTTATTCCCTAAATTCCGTTTCAGCTCATTTAATTTCAACAACGCCTCAATCGGCGAAAGCGTATTGACATCTAAGGCATTTAATTGATCTTGGACTTTTTGCAATCCTTCCGGAATTTCGGCGCCAAACAAACTCATTTGGAAATTTGCTTTTGGCATATCTTTCAAACGCTCTACATGGTCGTCCAACGAATGGTCTTTTTCTAAATTTTGTAAAATTTCATGGGCCCTTAAGACTAATGAATTGGGCATGCCGGCCATTTGGGCCACATGGATACCAAAACTATGCGCCGAACCACCGGGCAATAATTTGCGCAGAAAAACAATTTTATTGCCCACTTCTTTGACCGACACATGGTAGTTTTTTATGCGGGGGAAGTCTTCGGCCAACTGGTTTAATTCATGGTAATGGGTGGCAAATAATGTCTTAGCGCTGTTTTTGGGATGATTATGTAGATGCTCGGCAATCGCCCAGGCCATCGACACGCCATCGTAAGTCGAGGTACCCCGACCGATTTCATCCAACAAAACCAAAGAGCGACTAGACAAATTATTTAAAATAGCAGCGGTCTCGGTCATCTCCACCATGAAGGTCGACTCCCCTTTGGACAAGTTATCTGAGGCGCCCACCCGAGTAAATACCTTATCCACCAAACCAATATTGGCCGAATCTGCAGGGACAAAAGAACCCATTTGGGCCAACAAAACAATTAGGGCAGTCTGCCTTAAAAGCGCGGATTTTCCCGCCATATTAGGCCCGGTAATCATCATGATTTGTTGGGTTTCATGATCCAAAAACACATCATTCGGAACGTACTCCTCCCCTGCGGCCAAAGACATTTCGATCACAGGATGTCTACCCGCTATAATCTCAATCGCATCCCCTTCATCTAAAACAGGCCTTGCATATTTATTTTTTTGAGCGACTACCGCAAAACTGGTCAAAACATCCAAAGTGGCTAATCCGGTCGCATTGACCTGAATTAATTCCAAATACCCCAAAGCCTCGTGAACCAATTCGTTAAATATGCCCAACTCAATCGACGCAATTTTATCCTCCGCCGTTAAAATCTTCTCCTCATAAATTTTCAACTCCTCCGTAATATAGCGTTCCGCATTCACCAAGGTTTGCTTCCGAATCCAGTCGGCCGGTACCCGATCCTTGTGTGCATGCGTCACCTCCAAATAATACCCAAAAACCCGATTATACGAGATTTTCAAGGAACTGATACCGGTACGTTCAATCTCCCGCTTCTGCATCGCGGCTAAATATTCCTTGCCGTTGGCCGACAACAAATGTAATTCGTCCAATTCCGGCAAAAAACCCGTTTTAATAATCCCTCCCTGATGAATCAACATAGGCGCATCTTCACGCAAAGCCTCGTCGATTTTCTGAACGAGTTTAAGGCAGGGGTTCAATTGGTCCGCCCATTTTGCCAAATAAGCAGAGGATTGATTCGCAAGCAATTCCTTAATCTCAGGAATTTGTAAAAGCGCCCGTTTCAAAGCCAAAAGCTCCCGCGGATTAACCCGAGTAGCGGCCACTTTGGAAATCAAACGCTCCAAATCCCCCACAGGCTTTAATAAATGAACTAAAGAATCCAATAAATCGGAAGAAGAAATAAGCCCCGCAACCCCTTCTTGGCGTTCATTTATGGCCTTCAACTCTTTTAAAGGGAGTACCATCCACTTTCTCAACAAGCGAGCGCCCATGGGCGTGAGCGTTTGATCCATCAACTGAATCAATGGAACTCCACCCTCCTGAACCGAATGAATTAACTCCAAATTCCGAATAGTAAATCGGTCCAACCACACATATTTATCTTCCTCGATTCGCTGAATCGTAGAAATATGACCCACTTGATTATGCTCCGTCTCAGCCAAATAATGCAAAATAACCCCGGCGGCAATGACACCCAAGGGCATATCTTCAATCCCAAAACCTTTTAAATTTTGAGTCTTAAAATGCTGGGTCATTAGTGGATAGGCAAACTCATGGGTAAAAATCCATTCCTCCAACGTAAACGTGTGGAAGGCATCACCAAAATGCTCCAAATAGACCGATCGGTATTTTTTAGGATACAAAATTTCAGAAGGCATGAAGCTTTGGACCATCTTTTGAATGTAGGGCAAAGGCCCCTGAGAACACATAAATTCGCCCGTGGAAATATCCAAGAAAGCGAGGCCAAACAAAGACTCCTTCTCCGAAAAGGACAAGGCCGCCACATAGTTATTTCGCTTGTGGTCAAGCACTTGGTCATTAAAAGAAACCCCTGGCGTCACTAATTCCGTCACTCCCCTTTTCACAATTCCTTTGGCGGAAGCCGGATCTTCTAATTGGTCGCAAATAGCCACACGCTGGCCCGCCCGAACTAATTTAGGCAAATACGTATCTAAGGAATGATGTGGAAATCCTGCCAAATGATCATCTGCATTTCCGTTATTTCGGCGGGTCAAAACGATCCCTAAAATTTTGGACGCTTTCACCGCATCCTCCCCAAAAGTCTCATAGAAATCACCCACCCGAAACAATAATATTGCTCCAGGATATTTAGCCTTGATCTGATTAAACTGTCGGGACAAAGGAGTTTCCCCTTTTTTCAAAGGTTCCTCCCCATTTTTAGTATTTTTTGCCAAAATAATTTCGGGTAATGAAAGCAAAAATAACTCAAATTTTATACTTTTACCATTCTTTAAATCTATAGAAAAATAATGATCAATAATTCAATTTATATTCAATCACAACAAGAGGTTTTTGATGTAGTCATTGTGGGTTCAGGAGCAGGAGGAGGAATGGCTGCACATACATTAACGAAGGCTGGCGCTAAAGTTTGTGTGTTAGAGGCAGGCCAACCTTTTGATCCCGCTGACCCTAAGAACATCACCCAGTTAAAATGGCCTTACGAATCCCCTCGCAGAGGAACAGGAACGACTAGAGCTTTTGGAGATTTTGATGCGGCGTATGGCGGCTGGGAAATCGACGGAGAACCGTATACTCGTAAAAACGGGACTAAATTTGACTGGTTTCGTGCGCGTATGGTGGGAGGAAGAACCAACCACTGGGGACGTATTTCATTACGTTTTGGGCCGGATGATTTCAAAAGAAAAAGCATCGATGGTTTAGGAGATGACTGGCCGATTGGCTACGATGACATGAAGCCATTTTATGATAAAATAGATAAAATGTTAGGGGTTTTTGGGACCAATGAAGGACTTAGAAATGATCCAGATGGATTTTTCTTGCCTCCACCTAAACCTCGTTTGCATGAATTGATGATTAAGAAGGCCAATAAGGCGTTGGGAATTCCCACCTACCCTTCTCGCTTATCCATCTTAACGAAACCGATTAACAGCGAGCGTGGCTCATGTTTTTACTGCGCACAATGTAACCGTGGATGTTCCGCTTATGCTGACTTTTCGTCCTCATCGGTCTTGGTAAAACCAGCCATGGCTACCGGAAATTTAACTTTGTTGCCTTTTGCGATGGCGAGAGAGGTCATGACGGATGCAGCGACAGGTTTAGCGACAGGCGTTTCTTATGTGCACACAGGTACTTTACAAGAATATTCCGTACGAGGAAAAATCGTGATGTTAGCTGCTTCGGCAGGTGAAACGGCCCGATTATTATTAAATTCAAAAAGTTCCCGTTTCCCAGATGGTATTGCTAATTCCAGCGGAGTGGTGGGTAAATATATCAATGACTCGACGGGTGCTTCACGTTCTGCCATTATTCCAAAATTATTTGACCGTAAGGTGTACAATGAAGATGGAGTGGGTGGATTGCACGTTTACACACCTTGGTGGGGTGACAATACTAAATTAGATTTCCCTCGTGGATACCACATTGAGTATGGTGGTGGAATGGGCATGCCGAGTTACGGTTTTGGATGGGGAATTGAAGGATTAAATGGAAAAGAAAACTATACACGTGATGGACTTCGTAAAGCTGCTGGAGGATACGGTGCGACTTTAAAAGAAGATTATCGCCGTTATTATGGTTCTTATGTAGGTTTTGCTGGACGTGGAGAACCTGTGCCAAGAGAAGATAATTATTGTGAAATCGATCCAAATGTTGTGGACAAATACGGTATACCGGTAGTTCGCTTTAATTACAAATGGAGTGATTACGAGATTAAGCAAGCGAAGCACATGCAAGATACCTTTGAGCAAATCATCCAAGAAATGGGTGGCGAGGCTTTAGGTAAAAAACCGGGCGCGGATACCAATTATGGTTTGGCGGATCCGGGTAGAATTATCCATGAAGTAGGAACAGCCCGAATGGGAAATAATTCTAGCACTTCCGTTGTTAATTCAAATTGCCAAGCACATGATGTGAAGAATTTATTTTTAGCCGATTCTTCTCCATTCGTATCACAGGGTGATAAAAATGCGACTTGGACCATATTAGCCTTATCGCTTAGAACTTCAGAATATATTATAGACCAAAGAAAAAAAGCCAATTTATAAGATGAAAAGAAGAGATTATTTAAAAAATATCGGTTTAAGTTCCTTAGGATTAGCCGTTTTAAATCCGGATGCAAGAGCGATGGAGCAATTGGAAAATGCCAATGGCGTTCCAAAAGCTGCGGCCTTAAAAATTCCGGGTGGAAGAACCAAAGATGAAGCAGAAAGAGATGCTAAATTAATGGCGGAAGTGTTTTTAAATAAACACGAATTAGACACTATCACCATCCTTTCGGACATCATCATTCCAGCAGATAAAAAATCAGGAAGTGCGTCACAGTCGGGCGTAACTGGTTTTATCGAGTTTATCGTGAAAGATAAGCCGGAATTTAAAACTCCTGTTCGTGGGGGATTAAGGTGGTTAGATAGCGAATCGAATCGTCGCTTTTCTAAGTTGTTTACGCAGATCACACCTGCTCAGCGAATCAATATCGTAGATGATATTGCCTATCCTGAAAAGGCGAAAAAGCAATTCTCACAAGGCGTTACTTTTTTTACTTTGATGCGTAATTTAACAGCCACTGGATTTTATACCTCTAGAATTGGTATTGATGATTTAGGCTACAAAGGAAATACACCGAATGAGTGGAAAGGTGTTCCAGCGGATGTATTAAAGCAATATGGTTTGAGTTATGATGACTAATTCTTCGGAAAGAGTCATTATTCCTACCATTTTCAAACCTATTCCTCAACTCGTGGCGGGTGTCAGCACTCGCCACGGAGGAAAAAGTACTCAGGCGTATCAAACGCTAAATTTAGGGCTACATACGGATGATCATCCGGACATGGTCCAACAAAATCTATCCCTTTTTTGCCGTGATTTAGGTATTCCCCCTGAAGCGCTTGCGCGATCCTATCAGGTCCATGGAGATGTGATTTGGGAAACCAAAGAACCCGGATATACATCTGGTTATGATGCCATCATTGCACATGTACCGGGTATTTTTGCGGGAGTCGGCATTGCGGATTGTTGTCCTATTTTACTGGCGGACCCCGTGCGAAAAACCACCGCGGCGATTCATGCGGGTTGGAAAGGGACGGTCCAACAAATCGTCCACAAAACGGCATCAATACTCATTTCAAACGGATCTAATCCTGCCGATATTCTTGCCTATATCGGCCCTTGCATTAGCTTGGCCCATTTTGAAGTCGGGGATGAAGTGGCAGAACAGTTTGAGTTAAAAGAGAAGCGGGACGCTCGTTGGCATGTTGATTTAAAAGCAAGCAATGAAGCGCAGTTGAGAAACGCAGGAATTTCCCAAATTGAAATTTCGGAATATTGCACCATCGAAAACAATGACCTTTTCTTTTCGCATCGCAAAGAGAAAGGAGTCACTGGGCGCATGTTAGCAATAATTGGTTTTCGTTAAGAAGGCAAGTCAACAAGCTATCAATTGATTTTAATGAATGAATCATATATGTTTACAAAACAATAAAGCCAAGAGATAAAATCTCCTGGCTTTATACACTCTGTTGTTCTAAATAAAGTCTGTTTCTTGAATGCCAACTCAGCTTAAATTTTTAAAAATAAAATTCAGCTGTAAAAGGATTATTTTTGTGCATCCCTTAAAGTGGTTAGGTAATCTATTTTTTTACCTTGTTCTTCTACTTGTTTATTTAGACCATCTATTTGCTTTTGTTGTTCTTGAATCGCCTTGGTTAATACCGCTACTAAATTGGCATACGTGATACCTAGAATTTCGCCCTTTTCAAGATCCCCTTCTGTTCCCGTAATCACCTCCGGAACGAGTTTGTTAACCTCCTGTGCGATGAATCCAACTTGTTTTAAATCACTGCTAATTAAGGTGTATTCCACAGGCCTTAATTGCATGACGGTAGACAAACCATAATGGATATCCCGGATATTTTTCTTGATGCGGACATCAGAGGATGAAGTCCAACCCACCGGTCCGCCAATTCGAAAAACCAAAGGATTCCCCAAAACAATCGTATTACTAGATGTGGCCTTTGCATTGTAGCCAATCACCGTCGTGTTAAACAGGTTATTTGAGGATACATCCGCGCTAACCCCGATAATGGTATTTCTATTTCCCGTGGTAATTGCATTTCCAGCTCCATACCCAATGCTAACATTTTCGTCTCCTGAGGTATTATTAGCCAATGTGTAAAAACCAATACCCGTATTTCGAAATCCATCCACATTAGCTAGCAGGGAAGAGTGTCCCGTAGCCGTATTGCCATGACCCGTTGTATTATCTCGGAGCGAATAAGCCCCATTAGCCGTATTTTCATAACCCTCCGTATTATAAAAAAGCGAATAAGCCCCAGTGGCTGTGTCACGTACACCTTTCGTATTTCGATTCAGTGAGCCATATCCATTGGCTGTATTATCTGAACCCGATGTATTTAATGCTAACGAGGAAGCCCCACTGGCTGTATTTCCAGTACCTGTCGTATTATCTCGTAACGAATTATGTCCAACGGCCGTATTTTTATAGCCGGTCGTATTAGTCATCAATGAAGAATAACCAAAGGCAGAATTATCATAGCCGTCCGTATTATTTTGCAAAGAAAATGCCCCTAGTGCTGAATTACCTCTACCTGTTGTATTGGATTGTAGCGAAAAATAGCCATTGGCTGTATTTTCAAAACCTCCCGTATTAAAGTAAAGCGCATAAGATCCATTGGCCGTATTTCGATATCCCGTCGTATTCGTTAGTAAAGAAGAAGAACCAAAGGCTGAGTTGTCGTATCCGGTCGTATTTTTTTGCAAGGAAAATACCCCTACTGCTGAATTTCCAGTACCCGTTGTATTGGAATGCAACGAATAAGAACCTATGGCTGTATTTTGAGTACCATAGGTGGTAGGATTTGTCGTTGCCGTATTTTTTTGCAAGGCAAAATACCCTACGGCGGTATTGTCATTACCCAACGAATTAGATTGTAGCGCCGAGTTCCCAAAGGCCGTATTTCGTGCACCCGTGTTCGCGCGCATGGATAAATTTCCGATGGAGGTATTGGTATTATCACCACCACCAATGCCCACTACAACGCCGTTGACCGTTAGGTTATACGCTCCTAAATCAACAGGGGCCGTTGCTCCACTATAAGGCACACCCGAGGACCCCGAAGACAATCCACCCACGGCAGCCGTCACAAATGCAGTGGTAGCTAATTTCGTAGAATTATCTCCAGTGGACTGAGTTACTCCCGTGGTACCACTAGGTAAGACAGGGGTTCCCATAAAAACAGGCGAATCGATATTCGCTTTATTGGCCAGTTGAGGGACTATCGGGTTCGTGGCTGTCCCACCCAAATCCCCTGAAAGCTGAATTTTCCCCGGCGCTAGTGTTGTGGCATCGGGAACTCCTGTCGTTGCGATTTGGGAGATGACTTGATCCACGTAGGCTTTAGCCGCCTTCTGGCTAGGATAAAATTGATCAGAAGGAGTAGCTCCTCCTAAATCTGTGGCTGTGGATTTATTCGAGACGACCTCTGCTCCACTCGTTAGATTACTTACCGTGGAATTCGTCGTGTTTATCTGCCCTTGAAGCACTCCCACCTGAGTATTTAACTGGTTGTTGGTCGCTGAAATCTGGTTGCGGTTATCGGAAATCTGATTTTGTTGGTCTGCCAAATTGATATTCAATCTGGCAATCGAGCTGTTATGCTCAGCGACTTGCTGGTCCAAACTAGTGATGCTTTGATTGACGAGTAAAAATGCCGCATCGCTGCTATTCTTATGGTCCATAATCGTTTGGTTGGCCATAGCGATTTGGCTTGTGTTACTTTTAATATCTGCTTTGACAGGATCTAAATCTTTGGGAATTAAGTATCCCGCATCATTGGTAAATTGGGATAATTTAGTGGGTGCATCTCGCACATTCTTATAATCTACTGCCTCCGCATACAACGCGTAAGGAATGTAATTTAAAACTTGTGAGCTTACCACATTAAAGTTATTACATCCATCATAACTGACACTAACTTGCAAACTCTTCACATTAGAGGTCCAGACGACACGATCAAAGCTATTATAGGTGCTATTGATAGATTGCGCTGGAGTTCCGGCTCCTATCAACACATTCACCAAGCCATAGGCATCGGTGGTGATTTGCTGGGTTTCTTCATAATCTAGTCCCCCCATAGAATTCAATAAGCTAAAACGTAAACACACATTGCCTTTATTCAAGGGCTGGCCTATGATGTGGGTCCCGGGAATATCGATGGCTTTAGGATCTAAAATCACTGCTTGGTAATTAAGGGTTTTCTTACTTGTTTGCCCGAGGGCGCTTACGCAAACCATACAGGTTAGCATGAGCAATACGAGCTTATCCTTTTTCATGGTAGGTATTATCATTTTAAAACTAGTATGGACCACAAGAACAGAATAATACATACTCTTCCAATAAGCAAATGAAAAAAACGCCAAGAAAAACATAAAAAAATCTACTTCTTGACAATTGTGGTCGTGGGGTTATACAATCCACTGGTCAATACATTAATCAGCCCATCTACAAATGTATGCGTGATGGTTACCTCATAGTCGTGGGCGTCTCCCGCCATTTTTGCAGGGTTAGCTGTTTTAATGGGTGCCAAACCGGCAATGAGGTAGTGATTTTTTTGCACAACAGTTATACCCTTTTGAGGGCCTTTCCCGACCGTGTAGTTTAAGGTATAGCAAGAAGCCATACTCAAACATAAAAACGAAAACACTGCAGAGGTAACAAGTTTATTTTTCATCGGATTATATTATTATGCCTACTCTAGGATACAGTTTTCGGCTTTTCCTGGTATTTTAAAAAAATTAGTTTTGAATACAACGAACGGATTGACCATGAATTTTAGTATAATTCTTATCAGTCCAAACCGAGCTATTTGTGACGCCAAAGTACAGAACTGCACCGTTAGGTTTCCCTGAAAATATAGTATAGGCCGTTTGAGTCAAATATTGACCAAAATTCCCTGGTGCAATTTGCCATTGATTTGGAGAATTAATAGATGATTTGGAGACACCTGATAGAGGTAATCGCAAACCATAAATTGATTCAAATGAACCACTGGCATTCTGTGCGGTAAACTTTGCGGCTTCAGCCAAAAATTCTCCTTCTGTGGGTAATCGGAAACCAGCTGGACAAGGATTGTTTGTAGGATTTGCCCCGGTCCATAATGTATTATCTGGTGTGGCTAACCAGTCATTAGACCCGTCCGTTGATTTAATGTACTTACTATCACTAGGCACCGAGGTGCTTGACCTTACAGAGGTGAAATCCGAACTGGTTCCAGATATCTGCATTTTCTCATGGCCATCTGCAGGTCTTCCCCATTCAAAATAATCACCATATGAGGAAGCATCTGTTGTACTTTGTGCAATTCTAGAAGCCCCCAAATTACGATCAAGCCAAGTTTTTCCGGTTTTAGTAACCACCGTTCCATAGGTAGAAAAAATTACGGTATTCCCATATGATGTACCATCGCTATTCGTAGCATATGCTCGGGCATAATAGGTTGTATTGGATGTTAATCCTGAAATCAAGCTTTTAAATAATCCTATAGAGGTGGAACCATTTGTCGTTACATTATCAGTTATTGTAGGTATGGTATTTGTTGCGCTGTAACAGATCCCTGAAACCGTAATTGAGGAACCTCCAGCTGAAGTTATATTTCCACTTATTGTGGCATCAACTAGGCCTAGTGAAAAATAGGTACTTGTACTACCTAAAGTTGGGGGAATGGTATTTTTCTTTTTAATAAACCCAACGGGAATTACTTGCGCTTGAGCACCAAAAGCAATGAGAGGAAAGAATAAAATAAGTGCTTTTTTCATGACTAATTTATAAAAAAAGATTTTTGGGGGTTAAAAATGAACGTGATATCATCAGAAGGTAAACAAGTCGAATAAACCATAGCCGTCGCCATTTTTGCGGGGTTAGCTGTTTTAATGGGCGCCAAACCGGCTACGAGGTAGTGATTTTTTTGCACAACAGTTATACCCTTTTGGGGGCCTTTACCGACCGTGTAGTTTAAGGTATAGCAAGAAGCCCTACTGACACATAAAAAAGAAAACATGGCACAGATAACAAGTTTATTTTTCATCGGATTATATTTTTATGCCTACTCTAGCTTATAGTTTTCGGCTTTTCCTGTTTTTTACTATTTATTTTAGGTAGAAATTTTTCAATATTTAGCATGCGGAACCTTCATTATTTTAGAAATATTTTATAATCCAAATGATGCTTTTTGGGCATTAAAAATGGAAGTAATATCGTCAGATGTCAAACAAGTAGAATAAACCATGGCCGTCGCCATTTTTCCAATAAACTGTCTACTGGGGTATGAATAAGGTTCATAGGCAATAGTAAAAAAGGTTGCACCTTTGCCGAGCACAGAGGGGAAAGAGTGTGAAATTGCAGAGGAAGTAATACCGGTTGATTTACATAAATAGCCCGTTGCTGTACTTGCATTAATCGTGACAGCGATCATAGACCATTGATTATTGGGCACATATAAATTGAACCGATCGTTATAATATAAATTGTCCCAAT
The DNA here is from genome assembly GCA_044349095.1 of Aquirufa sp. Taxonomy (GTDB): domain Bacteria; phylum Bacteroidota; class Bacteroidia; order Cytophagales; family Spirosomataceae; genus Aquirufa. Next base: position 20,559 of record JBIKRO010000040.1, read on the forward strand.
CATAACCCAGATTATTCGACGTATTAATTACCAAACCCGTATGGCCATTAGCAGGATTAGTTCTCCTACTCACGATACCTACTGAACCTGTTTGATTTTGCGAAGGATTAACCCAAGCAATGTAAGTAATTGACCGGTCAATGGTATAAGTCTTTGTTGTTTTCGCATTTATATTAGCTCCAAAGGTAAAACTACCAGAACCATTGGCTAAACTACCTGAACCAAAGGTCGGATTACCCACTAAGGTAGCTGGTCCCGCGGGAGATTGACCGCTAACATCATTCCATGTGGATCCCGAGCCACTGTAGGATTCGGGCTGAGTCGCATCCAAATATAAAATTAGCCCGTTAGTTACCGACGGTGGATTAGGCGTAGGGCTATTAACGAAACCACTACTTTTTTTCATAAACCCAACCGGAATCACTTGCGCTTGAGCACCCAAAGCCATAAATAGAAAGAAGAATATAAGAATTTTTTTCATTATTAATTTATAAGCCAAATGCAGCTTTTTGCGCGTTAAAAATTGCGGTGATATTAGCTGCGGTCAAGGCTGTCGAATACACCATGGCGGTACCAATTTTGCCTATGAATGTCCTTTCCGATGCTGCACCTGGATCACGAGCAATGTAAAATTGATGTCCCGATGTCTGTGCATGTGAGACTGTATTAGTTGCAGACGTGGTTCCATTCGAATTACATAAATAGGCAGTAACTGAACTCGTGCCAATAGATACCGCAATCATGGACCATCTATTAATCGGCACCTGCAAATTAGAATTCCAATTATACGACCCACCTATATCATTCCAGTGATAGCCTACCGAATTATTACTTGTAAAAAGATTTAATCCCGTTGCAAATCCAGATCTACTAAAAATAATACCCGTATATATAGCATGAATCTTAGATGGATTTATCCAAGCAATAAATGTGCCTGTACCAGATGAAAAATTTACCTGATTTGCGGTATATGCATATTTATCCACTGCAAACGTAAAACTCCCTGATTCAAAGGTGGGACTACCATATAATGTAGCGTTATTTGAAGGTGACATACCGCTTAAATCCGTCCAGGTTGTCCCTGTTCCGCCATATGAATCTGTTTTTGTGGCATCTAGGTATAACAATAGATTTTCTGGTATAGGCGTAGATACTAATACCTTTTTTTTTAAGAACCCTACCGGAATCACTTGCGCTTGAGCAACCAAAGCAATCGAGATAAAGAAGATGGTAAGAATTTTTTTCATCATTAATTTATATGCCAAAGGCAGCTTTTTGCGCATTAAAAATGGACGTGATATTAGCTAAAGTCAAGGCAGTCGAATACACCATCGAGGTTGCGATTTTACCTTTAAATGCCCATGCTGAAGGTGAATAGGGATCAACACCAATATAAAATTGATGGCCTGAAACGGATGGATGAGAGACTGGGTTGGTTGCGCTACTAGTTCCACCGGAATTTAATATATAGGCAGTTGCGCCATTTGAATCGATCGATACCGCAATCATGGACCATTCATTATTGGGTATTACTACTAGACTTCTCCATAAATAAGTACTTGTTGTTCCATTCCAGACATAGCTAACTAGGTTTCTAGAATTATTCGTAGTTATCATTAAACCATTGGCGATACCCTGGCCACCCGAGGCACCTGCAAACCCCCCACGGCTAGTTATAATACCCGTATAATCACTTTGCACCTCAGCTGGATTTACCCAAGCGATAAATGTCGCACTAGACAAAGAAGATATGACTTGCGAAGTCAACACGTAATTATTGGCTGCCATTGTAAAACTTCCAACTCGATTTGCCACACTAAAAGTAGGGCTACCGACCAAGGTGGCTGAATTAGCTGGGGATGCGCCACTTATATCATACCAAATACTACCCGATGCGTCATAAGACGCTCTTCTTGTTGCATCTAAGTAGAATAATAGATTGGTCGTCACGGGATTAGTACCCGTGGGAATACTGGTATTGATTGGTCTGAAAAACCCAACCGGAATTACTTGCGCAAACAAGTAATTCCCGGTTAAAAGCATATATATCAAAATCCAATTTTTCATGTTAGAAATTTTGAACGGCTGAGGCTAAATAGAAAGCTCCGTCATAGACAAGGGTGATAACATCTATTTTTCCATAAGTGGTCGTGATCGTAGGAGCTGCGCCACCAGACCATTTCCAGGCTGGCCAGGTAACATTATAGAAGGGTAATCCTGCTCCATTTCCATTTTGGATGACTTCAAACAGGTATGTACCTGGCGAAAGATTAGTGAGGCTTACAGTTGTATTCGCCCTCAAGTTAATTTGAAAAATATTACCCGTAGACATATCGATGCTTGTGGCCGCAGTGGTTGCCTGGGTTAGAGCAGGGACTGTTGTGATGTAATTTGTTGCTTTAATTTTACCTGTAAAGGTTTTATTACCCGCAAAAGTTTGAGTAGTAATCGACACGCCTCCTTTTGCCGTTTCAGTTGCATCTGGAATATCTGCGCCGACCAATGCTCTGTAACTTGGTGCAGTCGCCGTGGTTCCGGTAGCTGGTCCTGCAAAAACGTGATTTGGAGTAGCCGTAGAAGACCCCGTTCCTCCATATCCAACACCGATTGCACTACCTTGCCAAGTTCCAGTATTAATTGTTCCCACCGTTGCTATTGACGTTGAACCTGCTGCAGGTGCAGCGCCAAGATTTGTCAATGCACCTAAAGCGGTAGTTGATCCAGTACCACCCTTTTCAACTGCAATAGCAGTTCCACTCCAGGTTCCTGTTGTTATGGTTCCCACCGTTGTTATTGAACTTGAACCTGCTGCAGGTGCGGCGCCAAGATTTGTCAATGCACCTAAAGCGGTAGTTGATCCAGTTCCTCCCTTTTCAACTGCAATAGCAGTTCCACTCCAGGTTCCAGCTGTTATGGTTCCCACCGTATTCAAATTTGACAACGAAGTTAATGTGGTATTTGATGTAGCTGTTATGTTTCCAGCGGTTGTAGCTGTTGAAGCATTACCCGTTGTATTTTGATTTAACGTCGGTATATCTGCCGCCACTAATGCTCTGAAACTTGGTGCCGCCGTCGTGGATCCAGAAGTAGGACCTGCAAAAACTACATTGGGACTAGCCGTGGAAGTCCCCGTTCCTCCGTTGGCAACAGCCACCGTTCCGGTTACGTTGGCAGCGGTTCCCGTTACACTTCCTGTGATTGCATTGGTTACTGTTAAGTCCGTCAATGTTCCCACAGATGTTAAAGATGAACCCGTGACCGTACTATTCAAGGACGTGCCAGTCAATGTACTCGCGGCTGCTGTCACCGTGATGTCAGATGAACCGTCAAATGCGACGCCATTGATGTTTTTTGTCGCGGCTAATTTGGTCGCTGTTGCAGCGTTTCCAGTGACATTGCCCGTTAGGTTTGCCGTGATCGTGCCTGCACTAAAATCTCTATTGGCATCACGGGCCACAATCGCTGATGCGGTATTACCGGCAGTTGCTGTCGTAGCTGAATTGTTCACTTTTCCTGATGATACAATCTCAGCTAATTTGCTATCTACGATGCCTGCCGAAGATGAAATGTCAATATTTGCAATGGTCCCATCAGCAATCTTTTCACTTGTTACCGCATCAGCAGCTAATTTGGCTGTTGAAATGGCTGAATTTGAAATAACCGGCGCTGAGGCAAGACTATTCGTTCCACCTAAATCTCCCGCTAATTGAATCTTACCAGTAGCCGAAGTGGTTGCATCAGGCGCTCCGGAGGAGGTCACACTTGCATCCACATAATCTTTGATGGATTTAACCGCTGGATATTTGGATGTAGACAATGCATCTGCAACCATATCCGTACTCAAGTTTGTCACTGCTTGCGCTCCTAAATTTGTTAACGCAGCAGCTGCAGTCGTTGCTCCTGTTCCTCCCTTTGCAACCTCAATTGCAGTTCCACTCCAGGTTCCTGTTGTTATGGTTCCCACCGTATTCAAATTTGACAACGAAGTTAATGTCGTGTTAGATGTAGCTGTAATGTTTCCAGCGGTTGTAGCTGTTGAAGCATTACCCGTTGTATTTTGATTTAACGTCGGAAAATCTGAAGCCAAAGCAATGGCTAATTCACCAGTACCTGTAGTTGATTTCAAAATTCCTGAACTTAATCCGCTAGTTCCAGCCGAATAATCTGTTCCCGCCGCTGCAATCGAAGGCTCACCCGTAGTTGTCGCATTTTTCAATAAACCAGAAGCTAAATTTTTCAATGTTACCCCATTGATTTTACCTACCACCGTAGATCCTTGGGCACCTGTCACGTCCCCACTCAAACTGCCAGAAAAACTGGTGGCAGTTGTAGATGGTGTGGTCCAAGTTAACGTTCCACTTCCTGTTGTAGTAAGTACTTGATTGGAAGATCCATGTGTATTGGGATATGTAACATCCTTTAGCGTTAAGGTTCCTGTGGTCATAACATTCGTTATCGCTGTGGTTTGTATTGCTCCGGAGTTTATCGCAGTACCGTCTGCCCCTAATTGAATTGAGTTGCTGGCTTTTACGCGCGCGCCATATCCAATGGCAGTCGCATTCGTAAAGGTTGGATCACTTAGATCAGAATAGGCCCCAATCACAGTATTATTATTATTGTTCAAGTATTGACCCGCAGATTTACCAATTGCCGTATTGCCAGAAGTATTCAAATTCGTATAGAGTGAAGCATTCCCAATGGCGACATTATTATTTCCAACCGTATTGTTGTACATAGCAGCCTGTCCGAGCGCAACATTATTAGACCCAGATGTATTTTTATAAAGTGCGGTATGTCCTAAAGCAGTAAGGGAAGATCCGGTGGTATTGGCAATTAATGAGTTAAATCCAACAGCCGTATTTGAAACTCCTTGAGTAGTAGTTCCTAATGCAGAATTCACCTTAAGTGTTCCAATTCCCACTGCCGTATTCTCAGCATTATTAGGTGATCCTGAACCACGGCCAATCGTCAATCCATTTACCGTGATATCACTGGAGGTAGTCAAAGCGGTCAAGGTTCCCACAGATGTTAAAGATGAACCCGTGACCGTACTATTCAAGGACGTTCCAGACAATGTTCCTGCAGCAGCTGTCACCGTGATGTCAGATGAACCGTCAAATGCAGTGCCGTTAATGGTTTTTGTCGCGGCTAATTTGGTCGCTGTTGCAGCGTTTCCAGTGACAT
>JBIKRO010000106.1:0-7551 GCA_044349095.1 Aquirufa sp.
TGGGCGTCATCTTGTGTTCAGCTTTAAATGCTGCATAGAACCTTGATTTATTTTTAAAACCACAAACAGTCGAAATTCCTTCTATAGACATTTGAGCATGCATGCCCTCTTTAAACAGCTGAATCGCATGATTTATGCGTAATCGATTTTTATATTCTGGATAGGGAGTTTTTAACTCCTTGTTGAATAAGCCGGATACCTTCAAATGTGGAATATTTAACTCCCTAGAGAGGTCATGCAATGTAAATCTGGGATTTAAATAAGGCTTTTTCGTTTCAATATAGGTAACTATAAGATCTAAGTCTGATTTTTTAGTTAACTCGACCACCTCATTATACAAATTTGAGCTAATCGCCTTCTTTCTCTTTACCTTTAATATATCTAAAAACGATAATGGTTCCTTCTCATTATACAACCAGTTAGGTACAAAAAAGAAACTTAGGGGCAGTACCAGTGATTGAAAAAATAAGTAATTATTATTCACCAGTTCTGGATTATAAAAAATAATCATTCCCACTTGATTTGATTTTAAATTCAACAAAAATAGTAGCACTAATCCGGGAATAATAGTCAGCAATGAAACAACAAAAATACGCTTCAATAAGACATCAATTTTCTTTTTTAGATAAATCCCACTCCCCACTTTCAATCTATTGATATAAATCGCTCCATATAAGACGAAGGATGTATTATAGATAGATAAAAAGAGATATTGCTGTTTCAACGTAAGAAACAAGTGGCCTTTCAACGGTTGACTTAATTCCTTCCCCATAAAATAAGCGACTCTTTCCTGAAATGGTAGGCCATAATAAGGAAGTACATTAATCAGAAAAACCAGCGTAGGAATAGAAAAAAACAGTAGGTACCTATCCCAAACGAAAGCCCCCTTTATAATACTCTTAAGATAATAAAGAAAGAAGGGTCCTTGGAGAACAATTAGTGGTATCAAATGGTACACTAAAGCAAAGGTAGTGGGATCATGGGTTGCATTGAGTTTAAGTAGGCCATATTGAGTCAAGGCCTTATCTATGATAATAAATACAACATAAACAACCCCCTTGTTCTGATTCCAGTGGTTGACTATGAAAATAAACGATACAATTAATACGAGAATAAGCGAAGTGTATATCATAGTGAGTGATTTTAAAATAGAATAATTTCGCAATTTTAGTTCAAATAAAATATTTCTAAATTATTGGTATAGTTATCGGTGGGTAATCGGAAGGCTAAATCAGCTTGTAAAGGTGATTTAAGCGAAGCATAAATGATATACAAAATGTGAGGAAATGCACAAATCATTTTTGCAATTTTCGGCTTCATCAACACATTGCTTTTCTTTTTTTGTAAATAATACAAGGTGTACAGAATAAAAGCAAAATTGAATGCCCGTTGGATCTTGTAATCAAATAATAAGGTGTACTCTTTTGGAAAATCCCTAAAATAAGTATTGTCAACAACCATATTAATTAAACGAAAATTTTCTTCTAGGCTCAATTGATAATTCAATAGAAGTAAGATGAGAAATGAAATTAGAAATGCGGACGTAAAGATCATTTTAGAACCTATTGTTTAAGATGAAGCAACACTATTTTTAATTCAAATCAAAGGTATCGTTTTGTTTAAAATTAAACTAACTACTATTTTTCATGTTGTTCAGTTTTACTCAAAGTTGAACTATTTTCTTCTTTAACAGGCAGTTTTAATCCATTCCAAAGAACTTGTTTTGCAAATCCTTATTGAAAAAAAATAGGGTTTTTTAAACCTTAGTTCTAGAAAAATGATTTCAAAACTGTATCCATTCAGAGGATTAATCCTCGGGGCTTTATGTATCGGAATTTTATTCCAATCAAACGCCCAACAATTCAAACTCAACCAAGGCATTGCCATCACGCAGTTCAATTACCAAAATGAGCAGGGGCAAAATGTCCAAGGTTTAAAGTCGGGCTCCGGCCTAGCCATTTCCTTAGCTTTTCATAAAGCCAGTTTAGTGGATTCGGCTAAATACAAACTAGACCAAACCCCTTTTGCGATTTACTTAGGTCAAAACCCGAAAGTAGCCAAACTGTTAAGTCTGATCAATTACGATTTAGGCCTACAGTTTTCACAGCTAAACGCGGTAGGGGATATTCAAAACAATGCCTTTTCGTATCAAACCGATTATATAGGTCTTCACGGAAAATTAGGCGTTCGTATTCCATTGCCCTGGAAGTTCTCTTTGAACCTTCAAGGCATTGCTAGCGTGAATAAAATCGTGCACGGAAACCAATTGCTCATGAATCGGTATGTAGACCTAACGGAAGATGCACAATTTGCCCAGGTAAAAATGATGGCCGGCTATGGCGCTGAATTCGAGAAAAGATTTTCGGATAAATTGGTGGGGTTCTTTTCTTACCAACAAACCCAGACGCTGAACTCTAATCCGGTGGGTCAGTCGACATTACACTTTAAACCAACAATCTTCTCTGTTGGCATCCGCCTACTTAATTAGATCCGCCTATGAACCGAATATATACCCTGATACTTTTTTTCTTATCAGTCAACATTAGCCAAGGCCAATATTTAAAAATGGCCACGATTTCTTCTTGGGGTGGCACAAGCTCCTCGGGCAATTACATGTCCCAAGTTGTAGGCCAGTCGAGCGTGATCGCTGGAACCGAAAGCAAAAATGGAACAGTATTCCGACAAGGCTTTAAGCAACCGACTCACCTTCAGAAAAAAACTCAGTCGGGCAGCATGCTCCAACTGGCTGAAGGCGATGGAAGTCCTTGGTCTTTTCAAGCCTATCCGAATCCCTTTAAGGATGTTTTGAGTGTGAGATTTAATCAGCATACGACACTTCCGACCCGATTGACATTGTATGACCTAGATGCCAATATCATCTGGGAGCAAAGCTATGCGGAAAATCAAAGTGAAATCAAACTGGAGAAGTTCCAAGGCATCAAGGCCGGCAAATACATTTTGCAGGTATTCCAAAAAGGAAAACCGCAGAGTCAGTCCTTGATCAAAGAGGTACAGTAAAACAACACATAAACTAATATCCATTTATAAAATATAATAATATCCTAGTTCTTAATTTTTTTTAACAATATCCTAGTTCTTAAATAATATCATCATGAAATCGTACAATCATTTACTCATTTTACTTTTTAGCCTAATAGGCTTAACTACATTCGCACAGACCAACAAAAAAACGCTTAATTACCAAGCGGTGATTTTGGACCCGAAGGCGATCGACATTCCGGGAGCCAGTATTGTGGGCCAGCCCTTAAACAAGGGAAATGTGTGTTTGCGATTTAGTTTATTGAACGCGCAAGGAGGCTTGGATTACGAGGAAACCCAACAAGTGACCACGGACGAATATGGCTTAGTGAATGTGGCGATCGGAACCGGAAGCCAGGCACAAGCCAGCAATAGCACGAGCATTTACAAGAGCTTTGATAGTATTTTATGGAACTCGAGTGTGAAGAGTTTAAAAGTAAGTGTCAGTTATGATGGTTGCAGCAGCTTTAAGCAAGTAAGCACGCAAAGTTTTAATTACACGCCCTACGCGCTTTATGCAGAAGCGGTGGATTACAAGAACGTAAGAGATGCGCCTACTAAACTTTCTCAGTTCTCAAATGACGCGGGTTACTTAATTCCGAAGGATTTGGATCCACTTAAGTCAGATATACAAACGAATAGCTCTAAAATTGAGGTAGCGAATAAATCCATTGCTGATAACAAACAAGCGAGCGATGCCACGTTTTTAGTGGTGAATCAAAGCATTACCAGTTTAGATAATCAGGTTGCTCAGAACACGGGTTCGATTAGCAATATCAATACAAAAATAGTGGAGCAACAAAATCAGATTGTCGATAACCGCAATCAGATCACGGCAACCAACAATAATTTAAATACGCAGATTGGTGGTTTACAGGGACAACTCAATACAACTAATTCTACGGTCAACAGCCTAACGGGAGTGGCAGAGGTAGTTTCAAATAAATCAACTTCCGTTAATTTAGGAGGCGCTAATCCATCCGATCAATTATACCCGAGTCAAAAGGCCGCCAAGTCCTATATTGACAATGCCATTTATGATGCGGTAGGATCTGGGGTGCCAGACGCGACAACCTTAGCGGCAGGTAAAGTAAAATTAGCGGGAGATTTGGGAGGAACGGCGGCTAGCCCGACGGTACCGGCTTTGGCCAATAAAGAAAATATTGGTAATAAATCATCCAGTGTGCAAGCAGATGGTGGGAATGATACTAAATATCCATCGGTGAAAGCAGTGAAAGATTATGTGGATCAAGCGGTGAATGGAACAGCATTGCAAGCTACTGTGGATGGAAAAGCAGATAAATTGTCTCCCACCTTTACGGGAACACCTACGGCGCCTACGCCCGCTTCCAGCGATAATTCTACGAAACTAGCGACCACGGCTTTTGTGCAAGCGGCCACGGCAGGCATTGCATTGCAAGCTACTGTGGATGGAAAAGCAGATATAAACTCACCTACGTTTACAGGTGCACCCAGCTTACCGACAGGAACGACGGGGGTAACGCAAACATTGGGAAATAATTCAACCAAACTTGCGACAACCGCCTATGTGGATGCACAAGTAGCAGCAGGTGCGCCAGAAGCGTCGAGTTCATCGAAGGGAATTATTCAACTAGCAGGTGCATTGGGGGGAACAGCAATTTCGCCTACGGTGCCGGGGTTAACGTTAAAGGAAGATTTGACAAATAAATCAACTGCCGCAGACTTAGGTGCTACGAATGCTTCTGATGAAAAGTACCCAAGCCAAAAGGCCGTTAAAACCTATGTGGATAATCAAGTGACCTCCGTGACAATTCCGGATGCGAGCTCGACAAATAGAGGTAAGTTAAAATTAGCTGGCGATTTAGCGGGTACTGCCGATGAGCCATTGATTGCCACAGGTGCCATTACTAGTGCAAAAATTTTAGATGGTAGCATCGCAACAGCTGATATAGCTGATTTGGCCATCACGGATGGTAAAATTGGAGGAATTGCTGGTACAAAAGTTACCGGTAATATTCCTGGAAATGCAGCCAATGTAACAGGAACGGTAACCGTGAGCCATGGTGGTACGGGAGCTACCGACTTGACAGGTTATGTGAAAGGTAACGGAACAGACGCCGCGATGACTTCGGTGAGTGTAATTCCAGCAGCAGATGTTGATGGTGCAGTTAGGATGGTTAATGGTTCTCCTCCAGATAAAGATGGTAAGGTCACCATATTGTTTGGAAAAGTAACCTCAGGAAATTATGCGAATGTACCTACTATCGGCGGTATAAATGGGGACATTTACATCGTTTCTGGTGATGGGAATGCATCCAATAACGGAAGAACATTCATTAAGGATGATACTAATTGGAATGAAGTTTCACCGAACACCGCCTCAACAGATGCGCGTTATCTTCGATTAGGTGGTGGTACTATGGAGGGTGTATTAACTATCCCAACGGGCAAAGCACTTATCTTAACGGATGCCCCAACTGGATCCACCGATGCGGCAAATAAAGGCTATGTGGATGCTAAATCTGCTGCAGCAGCACCAGATGCTACCTCCAGCGTTTCAGGAAAAATAAAGTTGGCAGGTGATTTAGGTGGTACATACGATTCTCCTTCGGTACCTGGTTTAGCCGCTAAGGCGCCTATTGAAAGCCCGACCTTTACTGGAACAGTACGCGGAATTACCAAAACCATGGTCGGTTTAGAGAATGTCGAAAACACAAGTGATGCCAATAAACCTGTAAGTGATGCGACCTTAACCGCCTTAAATTTAAAAGCACCTATAGCCTCTCCTACATTTTCGGGAACGGCAACTTTCACTGGAAATGTTTCAGGAATTACAGCGACTATGGTCGGTTTAGGCAATGTTACAAATAAAAGTGAAGCGGATTTAGCCATAAGTAATGCTACCGCTACTGCATTGAGCGCAAAAGAAAATAGCGCGAATAAATCAACTGCCACAGACTTAGGGGCTACGAATGCTTCTCATGATAAATACCCAAGCCAATTGGCAGTTAAAACCTATGTGGATGCGAGTTTGTCATCCGGCGCACCGGATGCCGATGGCTTAACCAAAGGTAAGGTTCAATTAGCCGGTGATTTGACAGGTACAGCCGCTTTGCCATCGATTGCGACTAGTGCCATTACAAGTGCAAAGATTGCTGATGGGACCATTGCAAATGATGATATCTCATCTTCAGCAGAAATCTCAGATTCCAAATTAGCTGAGATTAAATCATCAGGAAAAGTGAACAATTCAGCTACGACAGCAACTGCAGATAATACCGCATCAGCGATTGTGGCCCGTGATGCCAATAGAGATTTTAGTGCAGGCACGATCACGGCAAACCTAACGGGAAATGTCACAGGAAACCTAACGGGAAATGTCACTGGGAACCTAACGGGAGATGTCACAGGAAACGCTGCAACAGCGACCAAATTAGCCGCGACAAAAACCATTAACGGCACTGCATTTGACGGTTCATCTGACATCACGGTGACAGCTGCTGCAGGAACATTGTCTGGAACATCCTTGAATAGTACGGTCACGGGTTCATCTTTAACATCTGTGGGAACCTTGACGAACTTAACAGTAACCAATGCAATCGCAGGAAGTGTTACGGGTACTGCAGCCAATGTAACCGGAACGGTGGCTGTTGCCAACGGAGGAACGGGGACTTCCACGGCTAGTCCCAATGTAGTTTTTGCGGGCCCTAGTTCTGGATCCACGACGGCGGCACCAAGTTTCAGAGCATTAGTGGCGGCAGATTTACCGACGTTAAATCAAAATACATCGGGTACGGCAGCCAATGTAACCGGAACGGTGGCTATTATCAATGGAGGAACGGGAGCAACGACAGGGGCTGATGCCCTAATTGCATTGGGAGCGCAAGCAGCTAATTTAAGTACGGATATGGTTGCAGATGCTTTGTCTACATACAAATATCCAGCGGTTAAATCCATCAAAGATTATGTGGATGCAAGTGTAACCTCTGGAGCGCCTAATGCAACCACGTCGGCTACTGGTAAGATTCAATTAGCGGGAGATTTAGGTGGAACGAATAGTCTTGCCTCGGCGCCCGTTATTTCTAATTTAGCCATTACCACAGCCAAATTAGCCGCAGGCGCGGTAACTAGCGCAAAGATTGCAAACGAAGAAATTATAAATGAAGACATTTCTCCTTCTGCAGCGATAACAGATAGCAAATTGGCAACCATCGAAACGGGTGGCAAAGTGAGCAATTCAGCTACGACGGCAACGTATAGCAATACGGCAAGCGCAATTGTGGCGCGTGATGCCAATGGCAATTTTAGTGCAGGCACGATCACGGCAAACCTAACGGGAAATGTCACGGGGAACCTAACGGGAAATGTCACTGGGAACCTAACGGGAAATGTCACTGGAAATCTAACGGGAAATGTCACTGGAAACGCTGCAACAGCGACCAAATTAGCCGCGACAAAAACCATTAACGGCACTGCATTTGACGGTTCATCTGACATCACGGTGACAGCTGCTGCAGGAACATTGTCTGG
>JBIKRO010000041.1:0-24555 GCA_044349095.1 Aquirufa sp.
TACCTTCAAAGAAGCAGCAGGCCAATCGTACATATACACCGGTCTGCCATGCAATATCTTATATCCTTTGTAAACTAATTTAGTTGCGTCAACGGAATCGGGTTGGGCTTGACTACTTAAAACCAAAGGAAATTTACCATCCATAACTACATTTAATCCCATCGGCTCAGCGGTTTGAGGCTCGCCTCGATCCAACCACATTTGTGTTGCATTTAGAAATTTGCCTTTCCAAGTTTGCAATAAAGCACCTTGTTTCAAATCATAGGAATAGGAAAGTCCTGAAGGGTCCCCCATATGTATCACGTGCGTCTTTTTCTTTCCTTGGTGAAATGTAAAAGATCTTTGATATACTGGCTCTGAATTTGCTTTCACCTCGATCAAACCCTTAGGTTCAGGATCAGGCAATGAAGTCCGTACGTGCAAAGGAACCACTTGGGCTCCGACTCTTTTGACAAAAACACCTAAGGCCTTAGGGCCCCAACTAAAATCCTTCACATGGATAAGCTCAAACTTATGCTTGCCAGCCGTTAAATTAGCCGTGGATAAAACGTCATCTGTATACCAGTGAGCACCTGAATTGTATTCTTTTCCGTCAATTTTCAAAACACCCGACCCTGTCCAATTGGTTTGAAATGAATAATTATCCGTTTCAGGAATTTCCAAATCCCCTACATAATGAATCAAATAATCGTTTCGCGCTTTGATCACTTTTTGGGTCAAAGCAGCTAAATTTCCTTTAAGCAATGGGACAGCTTGTCCAATCACTGGCTCAGGGAATTTTCCTTCATAATACTGATAAGTTATGTTGCTTAATTTGGCGCTTGGCTTATCATAGGTCTCATAACGTATGTTTTTAAATGCAACAGGTCCATGATCTCCTTGAACAGTAATAGGACCTAAAGGACCTTCTTTAGCAAAAATTGCCCCTCGAGTCACACCGGACATTTCGATATTTTCTTGAATCAATATTCCGTTCAGGATAACTTTTTTGAAAACGGCATTTTTGATTTTTTTACCAGAAGCATCAAATCGTGGAGCCTCAAAGTCTATTTCGATCGATTGCCATAAACCTGGTGCTTTGCAAGCATTTTGTCTAGGGGCAAATCCCTCAAAACCTTCGTTTCCTTTTCCACGAGCATCATCCCAGCGTTCATAAATGCCACCGCAGTCGCCGAATTTTAGCGATTTCTTACCCCATGAATCAAATAATTGCACTTCGTATCGGCCTTGTAAATATATGCCTGAATTAGCGCCTTTGGGAAGCATAAAATCCATCATAAAATGAATGTCACCATGATTTAAATTAAATTTCAAATCATCTGAACGCTTATATTTCCCATGACGAAGCGTATTTAAGAGCACACCTTTGCCGGAGCTTACTTGAAAGCTTGTATCCGTAGGTCGCGTTTTAATCACTTGCTCAATGGTCCAATTCGTACTTGGATGGTCAAAAGCACTCAAATCTGTTAGAGGAATGGTTTGTTGGGCCCAACATACCCAGGGCAACAATAATAAATAAATGACTTTTTTCATGTTAGTTTTAATAGGTTTAATGTAATTTACAAATATCCTTTTAGCTATTTCATCGGCAAAAAAGGGACACTCGTAGAAAAACTTTTAGTAATATAAGCGATTTTGTTTTAATTTGGATTTACTCCCTAAAGAAAATTATGTCGAAACTACAATGGAAGCTTAGGCCCATACTCTTACATATCTTTTTTTGGATTTGTTTTTTGGCATTACCCCTTTTATTAGGACCCAATACAGCCTCTAGTAATCCACGAGAAATTGAGCGACATTTCCAATGGAATATGTTTTTTGTCGTTTTTGGATTATTCAACATTCCCCTATTTTACTTTAATACAGAATTTTTATTAAGAAAAATCCTAAAAAATAGGGGCGTTTTCATTTACATAGTAATGCTCGTAATTTCTTTGTCATTAATGCTTTGGTTTCATGAGGAATTATTTAAGTTATTTTTTCCTGAAATGGCGAATGGCGGGGGGCCAAGAGGCAATGGGTTTAGGAGAGGGACCTCATTAAGGATAATATTCCAATTATTATTTATTGTGGCCATCGGAATTAGTTATCGCTTTCTTTCAGATAACATGACAGATCAAGAGGTTAAAAAAGAAGAAGAAAACGAACGATTAAAATCTGAATTATCATTCTTGAGATCTCAAATCAGCCCCCATTTCATGTTCAATGTCCTCAATAGCATTGTTTCTTTGTCAAGAAGAAAGCCCGAAATGGTGGAACCTGTGGTAATTAAATTGTCCGAATTAATGCGATACATGATTTATGAAACAATTGATTCAAAAGTAAGCATTGACAAGGAGTTTAGTTATTTAGAAAGTTATATTGAATTACAGCGTTTACGGTTTGGCAATGACATTAAGATCGACTTCAAACACCAATTAAGTTCAACACCTTCTAGCATAGAACCCATGTTGCTTATTCCTTTTGTGGAAAATGCCTTCAAACATGGCGTTGGAATGGTAGAAAACCCCAGCATTGAAATCGAACTAAACGATGATAAAAAAGCTTTATTTTTTAGTGTTGTTAATAAAGTGAGTAAACAAAACTCAGAAATAAAAGATGAAAGTTCTGGGATAGGTTTAACTAATGTGCGCAGGCGATTAGAGCTTTTATACCCTGATCAGCATGAATTAAATATTTACGAAAAGGAAAATAGTTATTTGGTTGAACTTACCATAAAACACATTTAACATGGAAGAAGAGGAAGAGAAAATCGAGGAATTTACAGCACTTCCAAAGGTCATTCTAAGATGTTTAGCAGTAGATGATGAGAATCTTGCCCTTGATTTAGTGGAAGATAACATCGCCAAAGTCCCTTTTTTAAAACTAGAAAAAAGATGCCGGAACGCCTTTGAGGCCATTGAGTATTTACAGGAAAATGAAATCGATTTGATTTTCTTGGATATTCAGATGCCCGGAATCACGGGTGTCCAATTTTTAGAGGGCCTAACACAGAAACCCATGGTAATTTTTGTGACGGCATACCAACAATACGCTTTGGAAGGATTTAATTTAGATGTGATTGATTATGTGCTTAAGCCCATTTCATTTGAGCGCTTTTTAAAAGCTACTCATAAGGCATTGGATTATTTCAAAAGCAAAAATGTGCTGGTTCAAGCTCAAATTCCTGTGATTGAGAAAATGGAATATATCTTCATTCACGCAGATTATTCGTTGATGAAGATTATGCTGGAAGATATTTTATACATTGAAGGCTTAAAAGATTACATTAAAATTCACTTGAGAACCCAGAAGTTTCCGGTGGTTTGCCGAATGACGATGAAATTAATTGAGGAAAAACTGCCTTCGGCTGAATTTCAAAGAATCCATAAGTCTTTCATCGTTTCCTTAAAAAAAGTAGAATCAATCCGAAATCAGAAAATCAAAATTGGCGAAAATCATATCCCCCTTTCTGATAATTACTCGGAGCAATTTTATCAAACGATCGGATATCAAAAACCATAAATTACCCAATCCAACAGAAATTTGTACCTTTGGAATTGACAAACTTTAACACATGTCTATTCTAAAAAAATTAGCGGGTGAAACTCTATCGTATGGATTCAGTACCATATTAGGGCGTTCCCTTAATTTTTTACTTGTATTTGTTCATACAATCGCATTTTTGCCAGCAGAGTTAGGGATTAATGTCAAATTATATGGCTACATGGCCATAGCCAATATCATCTATACCTATGGCATGGAAACGGCCTATTTCAGGTATGCCAAAGAAGCTCCAACTAAATATTACAACATCATTTTAACGGCAATTATCGCAACGTCAGGATTATTTACGCTCTGTTTATTTCTATTTTCGGATCCCATCATGGCCCAATTAGGGTATGAGAACAAGGGTATCTTTTTAAAGTGGTTGGCCGTAATTTTAGCCATTGACGCTATAACAGCCATCCCATTCGCAAAGCTCCGATTAGAAAACAAGATTCGAACATTTGTTCAAGCAAAAATCGTTTCCATCTTAATTAATGTTGGATTAAATCTGATCATTTTACTCGTTTTAAAACCTATGCATGAGCAAGGGACTGGACCTGAGTTTTTGAAGAACGTATATAGACCAGAGGTCGGCGCAGGGTATATTTTTCTGGCCAACTTAATTGGCAATGCGTCCTTGTTTTATTGGCTCAAAGCAGAATTTAAAGTGTTTAAATGGACCTGGGACTGGGCAGAATTAAGATCTCTTTGGGTCTATGCGTATCCCATTATGTTCATGAGTTTAGCCGCCATGTTCAATTTGATGTTTGACCGATTACTGCTCGAGGAATTTTTACCTGAATCTTTTTATCCCGGGAGAAGTTCTCAAGACGCCTTGGGTATTTATGGCAATTGCTATAAACTATCTGTCTTTATGAGTTTAGCCATTCAAGCATTTAAGTATTCAGCAGAACCCTTTTTTCTAGGGAAGAAAACGGAGGCCAACGACCAGTCCAATTTAGCCTTAGTAACACACTGGTTTATCATTATTTGTACATTTTTATGGGTGGGTGTTTCAGTCAATTTATTTTGGATTAAGACTTTATTTTTAAGACGGGAAATTTATTGGGAGGGCATTGGGATTGTTCCTATTTTGCTGTTGGCCAATTTGTTTTTAGGTGTTTATTACACCCAATCTGTTTGGTTTAAGAAAACGAATAAAACCTACATGGGGACCATTATTACGCTAATTGGATTAGTTACAACGGTTGTTGGAAATATTATTTTTATCCCAAAATACGGCTATATGGCTTGCGCCTGGTCTTTTCTGGCGTCAAGCTTAGTCATGATGATCTTGTGTTATTTAGGTGGTCAAAAATTTGATCCCATACCGTATCGTTGGAAAGCCGGATTGTTATATATTGTTCTGGGGTATATATGTATTGAGGTCGGACATAAAATTCAAGTCATCATGGATCTTCCAAACATCATCCGCGAAAATATAGGTGTCTTTATTTTACTTTTATTTGTTGTGGCCTTCGAATTTTCTTGGAAAGGCGGAGGAAAATTTAAGTTAAAACATTAATTTAAAGGCCAAATGAAACAGGAATTAAAAACGCAATATTTAACCTTAAAGCTGAAAATCAGCCAAATGGTATTGCGTTTGCAAGAAAATCAAGGGACCATCAAAGAACTGGAAAGGGAAGTAGGCCGACTAAAAAATCTACTCGAAGAAAAAAATAAGGAGCTCAACTTATCGAGCCAAGCAACAAAAGAATTGGAAAAAAACTTTAAAAAATCAGATAAATTTGGTAAAATTGTAGTTAGTACAAACAACACGGCGGTCCCAACTGCTGAGCTGAAGAAAACGTTAGATAAATATATAGTTGAAATAGATCATTGTATTGAGCAATTACGCAAAACATGAGCCAACAATTACCCTGCAATTTATTATTAGGAATACAAACAGTATCCTTGCGGGTTAATAAAGAAGAGGAGTTTTGTGTGCGAAATGCGGCATTATTAGTTAACCGATTAGTTAAATTTTACGAAAAAAAGGCCAATAGTTCAGATCCAAATGCTGTAATGGCGTTGGTGGCCTTAGATTTAGCTATGTGTGGATTAAAATTTGAATCGGAAAAAACTAATTTGCTAGAAGATGTTCAAGCGGAAAACGAGCAATTGCTCGCGATGGCTGAGGAGTTCACTTTATAATCAATTTTTTTTAAGGCTTTTGGGGACTCATGTAATAAACACATTCGTTCTATGTCGAGCATATTAAGTATTATTATCCCATTGTTATCATTAGCAGGGGGCGTATTCGCTGGAAAAGTATTCTTTTCAAAAGCCAATAAAAATTTCGAAGATGAGGCCAAAAGAAAGGCTGATGATATCTTGAAAAATGCTGAAGTCTCAGCAGAAAATTTAAAGAAAGATCGCATGTTAGAGGCCAAGGAAAATTTCCTTCGTCTACGTGGTGAGTTTGAGGAAGAAACTCAAGCTAAGAAGGGTATTTTACAAGAAAATGAGCAAATTTTAAGAGAAAAGGAAAGAGTTTTAGCGCAACAACAAGAGCAGCAAAAACTTGCCGATCAAGATTTGCAGGCGCAAAAGCAAAGCATTCAATCTAAGGAAGAAAACTACCGCAAAAAACTTGAGGAGGTAGAGAAAAAACGCGCTGAGGCAGATGAAATGCTGGCAAACCAGATTAGCCAGTTGGAGAAAATTGCCAACCTATCAGCAGCGGAAGCTCGTGAACAAATCATGGAGGCTTTGAAGTCGGAGGCTGAAAGCAAGGCAAGTTCTTTAGTTAAGCAGGCCATCGAGGAAGCGAAATTAACTGCGACGAAAGAGGCAAAGAAAATTGTCATTGAGACAATTCAGAGAACGGCTGCGGAAAATGCGATTGAAAACTGCGTTTCGGTTTTCAACATTGAATCAGATGATGTTAAAGGAAAGATTATTGGCCGAGAGGGTAGAAACATTCGTGCTTTAGAGGCGGCTACAGGAGTAGAATTTATCGTGGATGATACACCTGAGGCGATTATCATTTCAGGATTTGATCCGGTTAGAAGAGAGATTGCACGCTTATCGTTGCATCGCTTGGTACAAGATGGCCGTATTCACCCTGCGCGTATTGAAGAAGTAGTCAATAAGACGAAAAAAAATATCGACGATGAGATAATCGAGATTGGAGAAAAAACCGTTATCGAACTAGGTATACATGGCTTACATCCAGAGTTAATTAAGATGATAGGTCGGATGAGGTTTCGTTCCTCTTATGGACAAAATCTTTTGCAACATTCAAGAGAGGTAGCTAAGTTATGTGCTACCATGGCCGCGGAGTTGGGTTTAAACGCCAAATTAGCCAAACGCGCAGGCCTATTACATGATATAGGGAAAGTTTGGCATGAAGAGCCCGAATTACCTCACGCATTATTAGGGATGGAATTGGCACTTAAATATAAAGAGCATCCAGAAGTTTGTAACGCGATCGGTGCACACCATGATGAAACGGAGATGACGTCGATGATCTCTCCCATCATTCAAGTTTGTGATGCTATTTCAGGCTCAAGACCTGGAGCTAGAAGAGAGATGATGGAGTCTTACATGAAGCGTTTAAGGGATTTGGAGGCCTTGGCTACTTCATTTGACGGGGTTCAAAAATGTTATGCGATTCAGGCAGGACGTGAATTACGTATATTAGTGGATTCAGAAAATGTAAGTGATGAAAAAGCATCCAATCTATCATTTGATATTTCTCAAAAAATAGAAAAAGAGATGCAATATCCGGGTCAAATCAAAGTGACTGTTATACGTGAAATGCGCGCAGTTAATTTTGCCAAATAAAATAGGATAAGCCTTGCATGAGGTTCATTGAATCGTAAAAATTAATTGAGGAGCCCTAGAAAGAAAAACTTATTAGGGCTTCTTTTTTTGATATATGAATAAGCCAAAGAATAAATGATCATTAAAAGTCCAATAAGCCAAGATGAATGGGAGTCTTATTATAGA
Source organism: Aquirufa sp. (assembly GCA_044349095.1). Taxonomy (GTDB): domain Bacteria; phylum Bacteroidota; class Bacteroidia; order Cytophagales; family Spirosomataceae; genus Aquirufa. The sequence continues at coordinate 7,483 of JBIKRO010000041.1, forward strand.
CTACGTTTCAAAATATTGAGAGAGCCATGGAATCAACCATTGGGTTCGGAAGTATTGGCGGATGAATCAGATGCGATTCATGCCATGGTAATGGAGAATGATCAAATTATTGGGGTTGCCAGGATGCACATGTCTGGAGAGAATGAAGGCCAAGTTAGGTGTGTTGCTGTGGCAGCCGAGGCGCAAGGAAAGGGTGTGGGAAAGGCCATTATGTCGCATTTAGAAGAGAAGGCGATAACGATGGGGATTCAAGAAATCATCTTAGAAGCGCGTGAAAATGCCGTTCCCTTTTATAAATCCATTGGATATGTGATCGAGAAAGAATCCTATTTATTGTTTGGGGAGATTCAACATTATCGAATGAAAAAGGAGATTAGGTAAATTAAGGTAAGAGGTATTAGGTATTAGGTAAGAGGTAATAGGTAATAGGTAATAGGTATTAGGTAAGAGGTAATAGGTAATAAGTATTAGGTAAGAGGTAATAGGTAATAAGTATTAGGTAATAGGTAAAAAGAAATAGGTAAAAGATGGGGTTACAAATAGTACCCATAAAGAATAATACAGTTTTCAGACATGATCCATGTAGCCCAAGAAATTAAAAATTTATCGAGAAATAATTTCACAAAATAATCCTACCTTTGCGTCCCCCTTTGTTGATCTAGATCTAGGGAAAATTGAAATAAAAATGAAAGACTATCACATTGTATATGAAGACAATCACCTCCTAATCGTAAATAAACGAGCAGGTATTCTTGTCCAAGGGGATAGTACCGGGGATCGAACACTCACCGATGTATTGAAAGATTACATCAAAGAAAAGTACCAAAAACCAGGGGCTGTTTTTCTACATCCTGTTCACCGATTAGATAGACCCGTCAGTGGCTTAGTTGTATTCGCAAGAACGTCAAAGGCCCTTGAAAGAATGAATGAATTGTTCCGCAAAAGAGATATTCAAAAAACATATTGGGCTATTACGAGGAGAAAACCGGATCCAATCAAGGGTAAATTAACCCACTATCTGATCAAGAATGAGGCCAAAAATGTAACAACGGCGTTAGATTATCCAGAGGATAAAGCACAAAAAGCAGAACTAAATTATAAATTGATCGGCAAAATCAATCTCCATTATTTAATCGAAGTGGAGCCTATAACTGGTCGGCCACATCAAATACGGGTACAGTTAGCTTCTTTGGGCTGTCCGATTCGTGGCGATATAAAATACGGCTATGACAAGCCTAATATTGACGCGAGTATCAATTTACATGCGCGCCGACTATACTTTATACATCCCATCAAACAAACACCTATCATCTGTAAAGCGGCTGTTCCAGAAAATCCTTTCTGGGAAGAATTTTTAGAGCTTGAAACAGAAGAAGTTAAATTGAAAAATTTAGATCACTTATTTGAATAAAAAAAGAGCTCGAATATATATCGAGCTCTTTTTTTTGTATGATTTAACTTATCTCTTAAATAAGTTCCTCCAAAGTAGTCTTTTCTAAAACCGATAAATTGGCATCGCGCCATTTGGCTAACACACTCCTCAATTTACAAGTTTCTTCGTCCGCACAATCATCACATTTACCGTAAAAATGCAAAGAAACACATAAAGCTGGGGCAATAGGTCCATCTACAATTCGAATGATCTTGGCAAATGTTACTTGGTCTGGTGGGATCCGCAAATAGTATCCGCCCCCTTTCCCTTTTTGACTTTGTAGGATCCCATGGTTTCGTAATTCTAATAAAATAGCTTCCAAAAACTTTTTGGGAATATTTTCAGACTCTGCAATATGTGAAATCAATAATGGTCCTTTCTCATACGATTGAGCTAAAACCTTAAGCGCTTTCAACGCATATTTTGCTTTCTTAGATATCATTTGGCTTGTTGAATTATCATCAAAGCTACTAAATATTTAACTGAATTCACAAAAAGCCTATTAAACCAATCGATTAACTAATTTTCAGAAAATTGAAATGACAGTTTTGTTTCATTGCTTGAATAATAGGCCCATAAAAAAAGGCTGTTCGTGGTCGAACAGCCTTTTGATATCATATAAATAACGACTAGAAACGGAAGTGAGAGAACGCTTTGTTCGCCTCTGCCATTCTATGCGTATCATCTTTCTTCTTAACTGCTGCTCCTTCACCTTTGGCAGCCGCAATGATCTCATTTGCTAAGCGATCCATCATGGTTTTATCACCACGCTTTCTCGCATATAAAATTAACCACTTCATTCCCAATGAAACTTTGCGTTCAGCGCGCACTTCTGTTGGAACCTGAAAGTTAGCACCACCCACACGACGGCTCTTAACCTCGACTGATGGCATAACATTGTTTAATGCTTTTTTCCAAGTCTCTAATCCGTTCTCTTTAGTACGATCTTCCACTTTATCTAAAGCATCATAAAAAATAGTAAATGCAGTCGATTTCTTTCCATCATACATCAAGTTATTGACAAACTTGGTCACTAATACATCCTTGAATTTAGGATCTGGTAATACGTAGCGTTTTTTTGGTTTCGCCTTTCTCATTTTGTTTGTTTTTTAAAATTGACCCAACCTTCTGCCTTAAACAATGGCATACTGGATCGTTCTGTTAATAATTATTTCTTTTTGGCTGTTGGAGCTACCTGTCCTGGTTTTGGACGCTTAGCACCATACTTCGAACGAGATTGTAAACGACCCGTTACACCGGCCGTATCTAATGCTCCACGAATAATGTGATAACGCACACCCGGTAAGTCTTTTACACGACCACCACGAATCAATACGATCGAGTGCTCTTGCAAATTGTGACCCTCACCTGGAATGTAAGCATTCACTTCTTTTTGGTTTGTCAAACGTACACGCGCTACTTTACGCATCGCTGAGTTTGGTTTCTTTGGAGTCGTCGTGTATACACGTGTACAAACCCCTCTTCTCTGTGGACAAGAATCCAAAGCAGGTGACTTAGATTTCCAAGTCATTTGCTCACGTCCCTTGCGCACTAATTGCTGAATAGTTGGCATTTTAGCGTAATTACCTGTTTAAATATAAATTCTATTAAATCCCTGCAGCAAATGATACTCATACGATTGAGTTATCCCATACTAACGGGGGTGCAAAGTTAATAAATTGAAACGAAAAACAAAATACGAATCAATAAAATTATTTGACAAATCCACGGATTCCCATTTCCAAGCCACGTAATTCAGCCAAACCTCTTAAACGGCCAATCGCCGTATAACCAGGATTTGTCTTTTTACCCTCTTGTAAATCGTCTAACATGCGATGTCCATGATCTGGCCTAAATGGCAATCTATAATCCTTCCGGCCTTCAGCGATGCGTTTATTTTGTTCCACAACCAATCCCTTCATCACACCAAACATATCCACATCTCCGTCCAAATGATCTGCTTCATGGAAATTTCCAAACTCGTCTCTTCTTGTCGCTCTTAAATGAATAAAATTAATCCGATGGCCCAATCGCTCCACCATACCCACTAAATCATTGTCGGCTCTTACTCCATAACTGCCTGTACAAAAGCATAAACCATTGACAGGACGATCATAAGCTTTTAATAACTGAACCGCATCGTTTTCTGTACTTACGACACGCGGCAAACCTAGAATTGGATAGGGAGGATCATCAGGATGAATCGATAAATTAACCCCTTCTTCCTCTGCCACTGGGGCTATTTCTTTGATAAATTCATATAAATGGCCGCGTAATTCGGCATCGCAAACTTCCATATAAGTGTCTAATGCTTCCTGAAATGATTTCAACGTAAAACTCTCCTCACTACCAGGCAATCCGGCAATGACATTACGAATCAATTTTTCTTGTTGGCCCGGTGTTGATTGATCATACCAACGCTTTGCACGGGTGATTTCCTGCTCCGAATAATGCGCATCAGCACCTGGTCGCTTCAATAAATAGAGTTCAAATGCAGCAAATTCAGCCGAATCAAAACGTAAGCCTGTACTGCCATCCGGAAACTTAAAATCCAAATCAGTCCTTGTCCAGTCTAAAATAGGCATGAAATTATAACACACGGTATCTAAGCCTGCTTTGGCAACATTACGTATCGATTGCTGATAATTCGCGATGTATTTTTTAAAATTACCGGTTCTCGTTTTAATCGTTTCGTGAATAGGGATACTTTCAATCACTGACCAAGTTAAACCTGAAGCCTCTATGATATTTTTTCTTTCCAAAATGTCGGCAACCTCCCAAACTTGTCCATTGGGTATTTGGTGCAATGCATTGACGATTCCCGTCGCACCTGCTTGACGTACATCTGATAATTTTACGGGGTCATTGGGTCCAAACCAACGCCATGTCTGCTCTAAAGCCATATCTTGTAACAATTTTTAAATGAAGCACTCTTATTTTTCCATTGGCTATGTTTTGCCTACCAAATGAATCATCAAAGTTAATCATAAAAGATTTCTATACATCAAGCTGTATAAAATTTGCTATGCTGAAATCACAAAAAAAACCTTATCCGGACACCGAATAAGGTTTTTGTAATCAAGCATTTATATACTTTCTCAAAAATCTTTCAGAAAGGTTGCCAAAATTAATTGATTTTTTGACAATTGAAAAAATCTAGCCATTTTGATGTGCAGGCCTTAACAAATCAGTTACTGTTTTTACTGGATTAAAGGTATCCAACGGAACCTCCACAAAAATGGTATTCCAGTGCGCCATGGCCCCATTCCACAAGCCTGGAAGCTCCTGAGCCTTCAATTTTCGACCATCTTTCGTCTTTTCAGTTATAAAGCCGGTTGACATATCCCGAAAACCCAATAAATTAAAATATTTCCCTTCATAATCCTTCGTTGAACAAACTAAATCAACCGGATTGAAATGGGTTGAATTTGAAAAAATTTCTTTTTGAGTTTCATTTTCCATGTCCACTTGAGCCGACTCCACTAATTGCAATGCAAAATTCCCTTGTCCATCCGAACACCAAAATGGTCCCCCTCCCGGTTCACCCATATTTTTTACCACTCCACAAATTCGCGTAGGACGATGCAAAATATTCTTAAGCCAATCCACTTTTTCCTCATCACTTAAATGGCTAAATTCACTTGACATTTTAATGCCCAAATGGCTATTGGTAAATGCCAGCATCTCCACGATCAACTCATCAGAGATTTGCCCCTGCAAGAGCACCAAATAATTCTTTATTTTTTCGGTAATGTTTAAAAGCAAGCCACCTATCGCCTTTTTATATCGAATCGTTGATTCTCTCTTGGCATCAGGAACTACATTATCTATGTTTTTGATAAAAATTAAATCCGCTTTTATTTCATTTAAATTTTCCAACAAAGCACCATGGCCAGCAGGTCTAAACAATATGTTTCCATCTTTTTCCCGAAATAATTCATTGTCTAATTGGACCGCCACCGTGTCCGTCGCTGGCTTTTGTTCAGAAAACTGAACCTCATAACTGATTCCAAATTTCGACTCTAGTTTAGGCATTAACTCGCCAACTAAATTGACAAATCTCGCTCGATGTTCTGGGGATACCGTAAAATGCAAACGAGCTTTTTTCCCGTCAGAAGCATATTCAGCCGCCTCAAATAAATGTTCTTCTAAAGGGGTTCTAGATCCATCCTCATAGGAATGAAAAGCCAATAAACCCTTGGGAAGCGAACCGTAATCCAAGCCTTTTTCACCCAATAATGTTTTAATTATTTCATTCGAATCTTGGCTAGGGCATGAACTTAACAACGCTTTTGAAAAAGCAAATTCATCTAAACGACTTAAAAATAGATCCGATTCTTTATTCGATTTGCTCTCCGAAATATGCTCAAATAATGACTTAAACATTCTGGTCGCCGCTCCTGAGGCCGGAACCATTTTTACGATTTGCAAATTTGCTTTGAGTATATCAAAATGATTGACCCAATGGCCCACTTCCGACTCAGATAATTTTAAAATTCCGTCGCCGATAACCGCCGACTTTTCTAAATTCATCCATGGAAATCCATTCCTGAAAAATTCAACTTGTTGGTAAACATCCTCTATTCTAATTCCCCTATTTTTCAGGTCTGCTAAGTCCCTTTCTGACAACATATACATGGATTAAAACTTAAAATTAATAGAATTTGCCCCGATATTTGACATTTTAAAAGAATAAATTTCAATCAAAAAACAATAGTAGGCCATTCGCTATTTTCACAAGAACTTTTTTTTGGTAGCTTTGAATTACCTATGAGTCAAATTCACGACATTCTAAAAACATATTGGGGATATTCAGAATTCAGACCTCTTCAAGAGGACATCATTCAGTCGGCTTTAAACCAAAAAGATTGCTTAGCACTTTTGCCTACTGGAGGAGGTAAATCGCTGTGTTTTCAAGTTCCTGCCATGGCTATGGATGGGATTTGCATCGTAATCACTCCACTGATTGCTTTGATGCAAGACCAGGTGGACCAATTAACTCAAAGGGGCATTTCGGCGGTGGCCATTTATTCTGGTATGTCAAAAAGACAAATTGACATTTTGTTGGATAATTGTATTTATGGCCAGATTAAATTTCTTTATATTTCTCCCGAGCGACTAAAAACCGAATTGCTCATTGAGCGAGCCAAACTAATGAAAATTTCTTTGTTGGTGGTCGATGAAGCGCATTGCATTTCACAATGGGGATATGACTTTAGGCCTGCTTATTTAGAGATTCAAAATTTCAAAAACTTATTTCCAGCCGTCCCATGCATGGCGCTGACCGCATCAGCGACTTCAGAGGTCAAAAAAGATATTTTGGCCAATTTACAGCTAAAAAATCCAGCCGTTTTCCAAAAAAGTTTTAGCCGCGCTAATCTATCTTACTCCGTTCTTTGGGAAGAAAATAAGGATTTAAAATTAGTTCAGATGATCCAAAAGGTAGGTGGCTCATCCATCGTGTATGCTAGAAACCGGAGAAAAACACAAGAAATAGCCAAAATGCTCTTGGATAAAGGAGTCAAAGCAAATTTCTACCACGCCGGTTTAACCACCGAAGAAAGAACAAAAAGACAAAAGGATTGGATTGAGAATCAAATTCAATGCATCGTGGCGACTAACGCCTTCGGGATGGGAATAGATAAATCAGATGTCCGACTCGTCGTTCACATTGACCTCCCCGATTCAATGGAAGCCTATTACCAAGAAGCTGGCCGAGCAGGACGAGATGAAAAAAAAGCCTTTGGTGTCATATTAATTGAGGAGAATGACCTACTTGAATTAAAAGCACAATGGCAAAAATCATATCCAACAGCTGATATCATCAAGCGAACGTATCAATCCATTAGTAATTTTTTGCAAATCGCCGAAGGAAGTGGCGAATTGTCAACATATGATTTTGATTGGCAAGAAATGGTTTCTCGTTACCAATTGCCTTCCTCTGAAACATTTTACGCGCTTAAAACCCTCGAATCTGAGGGCTTGATTTTAATGAGCGATGCGATGCAAAATCCATCCAAAATAAAAATTATTGTCAACTCTACCGAGCTCTATGACTTTCAAATTAGAAATGAAAAATTTGAATCAATATTAAAATATTTGCTAAGACAGTTTGGTGGAAATTTGTACAATCAGTTTGTAACCATCTCGGAATCAACGATAAGCCAACAATTTAAAGCACCTGTCGCAGATATAGAAAGGTCATTGCAATTATTAGAAAAATTCGAAATTATCGAATACGAAAAACAAAATGGGCAACCCAAAATCACTTTTTTAACCCCAAGAGCTTCCGTACATAATTTGCCGATTAGTTGGCATACTTATGTCGCAAAAAAAGATTCCAGTAAGTCAAAATTAGATGCCATTGAAACCTATGTAAGGCAAAATCAATTTTGTAGAACGGCACAAATATCTGCTTATTTCGGAGAAAACATCGAAATCCCCTGTGGCATTTGTGACATTTGCATTCAAGAAAAACGCGAGAATTCTGGAAAAGCATACCCTGAAGGGAACGTTCAAGAAAGGAAGTTGATCCTTCAATATTTAAAAAATGGCCCCATGAATCTAAGCGACTTAGTCGACTGCCTCCGCCCTCTCTCTAAATCTGAGGCCATAAAAGTCATTCAATATAGCCTGGAAAAAGGAGAAGTTTTTTACGCTGATACGGAAACAGTAGCCTTGGCATCCTCTTGAAATACAAAAGAGATAGGCGTTTTAACTTTCTCTTCTAATAAGGCTAAAGACAAAACTTCAATCGCATTTTCAACATAATGAAAGGACAGATCTGAAATATAATGTGCCTCTATCTCCTCCACATCCTTGCGATTTTTTGCGCACATAATGATTTCTTTGATGCCCGCACGTTTAGCCGCTAATATTTTCTCCTTGATCCCGCCGACAGGCAAGACTTTTCCTCGTAAGGTAATTTCACCCGTCATAGCTAATTTGGAACGTACTTTCCTTTGAGTCAAAGCAGACGCAATAGCTGTAAGCATCGTTATTCCAGCCGATGGACCATCTTTAGGAACTGCTCCTGCGGGTACGTGAATGTGCAAATTATATTGGTCAAAGATCCGATAATCAATTTCGTATTGATCTGCGTGCGCCTTTAAAAAACTTAAAGCTGCCATCGCTGATTCCTTCATCACATCTCCTAATTGGCCCGAAAGTGTCAACACGCCCTTGCCCCGGCTTAAAAGTGTTTCAATAAATAAAATATCGCCTCCCACAGGCGTCCAGGCTAAACCTGTTACAACACCCGCATATTCATTGCTTTCATAAGCATCTTTATCGAAATGTTCTTGGCCTAACATTTTCACTACATCCGATGCTTGGATTTTAGCCGGATAGGTCTCGCCAATCGCAATGGATTTCGTTATTTTCCGAATCACTCGGCCTATCTCTTGTTCTAATTTTCGCACTCCTGATTCTCGGGTATACCCTTCCACCACTTTTTGAATCGCCACATCAGACATGCTAACGGACATCTTCTCTAAACCATGCTCTTTCTTTTGCTTGGGCAACAAATGCTTTTTAGCAATTTGAACTTTTTCTTCCATCGTATAGCCACTCACTTCTATAATCTCCATACGATCACGTAAAGCTGGGTGAATTGTATCTAAATTATTTGCCGTAGCCACAAACATAACGCGAGACAAATCATATTCACACTCCAAATAATTGTCCATAAAGCTGCTGTTTTGCTCAGGATCCAACACCTCAAGCAAGGCCGAGGAAGGATCACCTCGATGATCAGAACCCACTTTATCTATCTCATCCAAAATAAATACAGGATTAGAAGAACCCGCTTTCTTAATATTTTGAATCACTTTTCCCGGCATCGCCCCAATATAGGTTTTGCGATGACCCCGAATTTCCGCCTCATCACGCAATCCACCTAAAGCCATCCGAACATATTTCCGACCTAAAGCCTTCGCGATTGATTTGCCTAAAGATGTTTTTCCAACGCCTGGAGGACCATAAAGACATAAAATAGGTGCCTTCATATCCCCTTTCATCTTCAATACAGCTAAATATTCCAAGATCCTTTCCTTCACTTTTTCCAAACCAAAATGATCCGAATCCAGTACTTTTTTAGCCTTAACTAAATCAAAATTATCCTTTGTGTATTCCGCCCAAGGCAAATCAGTCAGGAGTTCGACAAAATTCATCAACATCGGATATTCCGGTGACATCGAATTCGTTCGCTGCAACTTCGACAACTCTTTGTTGAAAAAGTCATTCACCTCTTTTGACCATTTTTTCTTGACTCCCTTCGCTCTCAATCCATCTAGTTCCTGTTCAGGACTTTCAACACCCAACTCCTCTTGCAATACTTTAATTTGCTGACGTATATAATAATCCCTTTGCTGCTGATCTATGTCACTGGACGCCTTGCTTTGTATTTCCCTTTTAAGCTCAAGATGTTGAATGTCTTTCAACATAAATTCCAACAAATGAGTGGCTTGTTCTATTCCGTCCAAGGTTTCTAATAAGCCCTGCTTTTCCTTCAAATCCGCATTAATGTTTGAAGACAAAAAGTGAATTAAAAAGGCCGAAGACTCAATATTATCCAATGCAATTTGAGCTTCACGGGGAATTTCTGGATTAAGATTTAATATTTTTAAAGCCGATTCTTTCAACGTTGAAATCAAGGCCTTATTCTCTTTATTTAGTTTTTTAGGAAAGGTATCTTCGATGTAATTGACCTTAGCAATTAAATTAGGCTCTGTTTTGACAAACTCCTTCACCTCGAAACGCTTTCTACCTTGAACGATAATCGTTGTATTTCCTCCTGGAAGTACAAACATTTTAATAATATGCCCCACTGTACCGATCTTATACAAATCGTCCACCTTGGGCTCTTCTTTTGAATTGCTCGCTTGCACCAAAACTCCTAGCGTCCGATCCCCTTTGTAAGCCTTTTTGACAAGCCTAACCGATTTTTGGCGGCTAACCGTAATCGGAATAACCATCCCTGGAAATAACACGATATTACGAATAGGTAAGATTGGCAATTCATCTGACAAAACTCCCATTTTATCATCACTTCCAATCCCCTCCCCATTAATAGGAATCAATTCTATATTTTCGAAATCAGAAATTTCTGAAACGCTCAAATGCTTAAAAACATCATTTGGATTATTCATACGATCAATTTAAATACCTTACCCTCTTCAATATTTTTTGAAGGAATCCGTCTATTATCAACTATTATGCCATAAGACAACATGGCAGTAAAATACTATTCGAGTAAAATTACCGGAATGTCTTTTTTAAACAAATAGGATTTCTTTTTATCCAGTCGTGCTACATGCAACAAATTGGTTTGGTCAGGAAAAACGTCCACCAACAAACTATTTTGAAAATATACCCCAGTCAATTGTTGTTGGGTCGGGATTTCTAAATACACCCAAATTACATCCTTTTGTGGCTCAAATCCAATGTATCGATAGGGCGTTTGTAATTTCAAGTTTACCTGAAAACCCACATGGCTTTTGATGTATTTTGACAGTACCTCATCCACATCTACACCGGCCTGAAACTGAAACTTTTTTCCTTGAAATGCAGACAATCCCGCTTCTAAATCATCTTGAAATAAACGAATACTCACTTCCCAAAGTTGCTCTTTTTCATTAAAAACAATCTCCGTTACACTGGTATGAAAAGGATGGTTTTTCGAAGCAAAAGTAAGATTACTCGCTAATAAAAAAATTAAAAAAAAGAGTTTTTTCAAGGATTAAAATAAAGCTTTAAAAATATCATTCCCAAAGGTATAAGCCATTAAAGCCAACAAAATAATCATGCCAACTTGCTGAGCTCTTTCCAATACCTTATCTGAAGCAGGCTTTCCCGTAATCATTTCATAAATCAAGAAAACTGCGTGCCCGCCATCTAAAGCTGGAATTGGCAAAATATTCATGAATGCTAAGGCCATAGAAAGTAGACCTGTCAACATCCAAAATCTAGTCCAGTCCCAAACTCCTCCAAACATTTGAGCAATTCCAATAGGTCCGCTCAAGGCTTTAGAGGCAGAAACATCCCCAGAAGCTATTTTCTTAAATCCTCTTACGTTGTCCGTAATGACAGAAAATGCCCTTGAAGTTCCGATTCCAGTCGCCTCTAAAATACCATATTCCTGGTGGGAAACTTTAATTAACAATTCTGGGAAAAAACCAATTTGACCCGTTTGAGTCACTGTCATCTGAAGTGTATCCGCTTTCCCATTTCTTAAAATGCCTAGACGAATGGGTTTCCCAGCCTCCAATTTTAAGGCTTCTTTTACTTCATGATAATAGGTAATCGACTTATTGTTGACTGAAGTGACATAATCTCCTGTTTTTAAACCCGCAGATAAGGCTGGCAACATCTCCTCTGATTTTTTCCCTAAAAGTTTATCAAAAGCTGATGGAGGATTTGGACTTGTTACTTCGGCTACTTTAAATTTCGCCATAGGTTCAATGAAACCAGCTTTTTTATCACTTAATTTTTCGATGAAATTTGATGGGATTTTAATTTCTAACGTTTGATCCCCCCTTTGTACCGTATAAGAAGAATTATCACCTAGCAATACATCTGAAGATCTTAAATCTGTCAAAGACAGATAGTCCGCTCCATTCACTTTTATGATTTTATCTCCCGTTTTTAATCCAATTTGTTGGGCCAATTCCAACGCAACAATTCCATTTTTATTTAATTCCTCTTTTGAGATAAAGTTGTTTCCATTCGAATAAGTCAGGCAAACAAAAATGACAATACCCGTAATAATATTCACAATAACCCCTCCCAACATAACAATAAGACGTTGATAAGCGGGCTTAGCCCTAAATTCCCATGGTTCAGGTTCCTTCGCTAAAGTAGCCGCGTCCTGTGTTTCGTCGATCATACCCGCAATAGAAACGTAGCCTCCTAAAGGAAACCAACCTAAACCATATTCGGTATCGCCAATTTTTTTCTTAAAAAGAGCAAAGTTTAACAATGAAGGAATTGGAAATAAAAAATCGAAAAATAAATAAAATTTTTCAACCCGCATTTTAAACCATTTGGCTGTAATGTAATGACCAAACTCATGCAATGTTACTAGTATCGACAGCCCTAAAATCAACTGCCCTGCCATGATCAAACCTTCCATATTATTTCTTATTGTTTTTTTCTACCCAATTTTGGGCCATTTTTCTTGTTAATAAATCTGTTTCAATATAATCTTCTAATGTCGGTTGCCCTAAAAAAGTTCCAATAGACATGCAATATTCTAATAAATCCGACATTTGTAAAAAGCCGATTTGTTCTTTTAAAAATGCGTCAACAGCTATTTCGTTAGCTGCATTTAAAATACAAGCCATGTTACCTCCCTGATCTAGCGCTTTAAAAGCAAATCCCAAATTTCGAAAAGTATCTACGTCCGCCTGTTCAAAAGTTAAAGACCCAAACTGTCGAAAATCAAATCTTGGAAAATCAGATTTGATTCGATTTGGATATCCTAAAGCAAATTGAATAGGCAATTTCATATCTGGTAAACCTAATTGGGCTTTGATAGATCCATCTTCAAATTGAACTAACGAGTGAACAATCGATTGGGGATGAACAACTACTTCTATTTGAGATGCCTCCACGTCAAAAAGCCAAGCGGCTTCAATGACTTCTAAGCCCTTATTCATTAAACTGGCTGAATCTATGGTGATTTTAGCCCCCATGGTCCAATTAGGGTGTTTTAATGCTTGCGCCCGAGTTACGTTAGCTAATTGGTACTTCGTAAATCCTCTAAATGGTCCTCCTGAAGCAGTTAAAATTATTTTTTCAATGGGATTATGTGACTCCCCCATCAAGCACTGAAAAATTGCAGAATGTTCCGAGTCAACAGGTAAAATGGGGACTCCTAGTTTTTTGGCAAGAGGCATAATGAGACCACCAGCAACAACCAACGTTTCTTTATTGGCCAAAGCAATCGGCTTTCCTGCTTGAATAGCTTTTACGGTGGGCAATAAACCCGCATAACCGACTAAAGCAGTCAATACAACATCCACAGATTCTAATGTAACAACCTCCTCTAAACTTTTTGCACCTGCATGAACAATAATATTTAATCCTGTTAGCGCATTTTTTACAAATTCATATTTTGACTCATCGCCAATCACCACATGAGAAGGTTTGTATTTAATGGCTTGGGATATGAGCAAATCTGCTTGGCTCATCGCAGTCAAAACCTCCACCTCAAAAATAGCAGGATGCTGATCAATGACTTCTAGCGCTTGAGTTCCAATCGATCCTGTTGATCCCAATATGGCGATTCTTTTTACCATAACATCGCCTTGATTTGTTCAATAAATGTGATCCAAACCTTTGGATAAGTCAGCGAGACAAATAAAATTCCAAATAATCCCCCGTACAGATGCGCGGAATGATTGACATAATCTTTTCCCCTTCGGTCCATTTCAATAGAATACCAAGTAAATAAACCGGCATAGATAATTCCAGGGATTCCTAAAAGTCCAAACAAGTAAATTTTTTCAGTAGGGAAAAACATGATCCCGGCAAAAATAACGGCAGAAACAGCGCCAGAGGCTCCTAATGAATTGAAATAGGCATTATTTTTTTGTTTGAAATACGTCGGCAAATCTGCCACTAATATTCCCAACAAGTAAAACAAAACAAACATTTGAGGCCCCATACCTGGAAAAATCACTGAAAAAATATATTCCAATTGGGTTCCAAAAAAGTAAAATGAAAACAAATTGAAAAACAAATGAGTGAAATCTGCATGGATAAATCCGGATGAAATGAAGCGCCAATATTGTTTTTTACGATCAATCAAGTAAGGATTCATGGTCATTAGTTCCATCCAATCAGCCTTTTGCCAAGCAGCTAATGAAACCAGTACGGTCACAGCCATAATCATTAAACTTACTGAAATCGTATCCCCCATAATAGAAAAAGCTTCTTGACGAAGCCATTTAAACACTAAAATTACATTAAACTTCCCTATCCACCAACCCGTTCATGAATTTCAATAGACCCGCCTTTTTTTCGTCTCCTATATTTAAGGCCGACATCTGCACAAAGGCTTCATCAAAGTACTTTTTCACTAAAGCTTCCGTTTCCTCTTTCACGCCAAGACTGGTGTAAATTGCTGTCACAGACTTTACTTTTAACTCAGGGTTTGGGTTAGCCATGGATAACCATTTTGATAATTCTATTTTGTTTTCTCCTTCAGCCAATTCCAAAGCCCGAATTAATAAATACGTTTTTTTATTCGCTAAAATGTCTCCGCCAGGTTGTTTTCCAAACTTTTCTGGATCTCCATAGACATCTAATAAGTCATCTTTCAACTGAAAACCTAGCCCAATTAATTCGCCAATTTTATAGATTTGATTAGAAACTTGATTGGATTGTTGAGCCAAAATAGCCCCCAATTCCATCGAAAGGCCAATCAAAACTGAGGTCTTCAGGCGAATCATTTCAATATATTCGTCGACAGAAACTTGATCACGTAACTCAAAATTCATGTCCATTTGTTGGCCTTCACAAACCTCCGCCGCCGTTTTATTAAATCTCTCCAAGGCAAATTGAAACTCCGATAAACTCAAATCCTTGATTTTATTCAAGTATTGATACGCATTAACCAACATCACATCCCCAGAAAGAATCGCAATGTTGTCATTCCACTTTTCATGAACCGTCTGCTTACCTCTACGGAGCGGCGCCTTATCCATGATGTCATCATGCATTAAGGTGAAATTGTGAAAAATTTCAAGACTCAAGGAGGGCGAAATGGCTTTTTGCCATTGATCCTTAAACAAAGAATAAGTTAACAAACAAAGCACAGGACGGATTCTTTTCCCACCCAAACTCATTAAATAGTGAATAGGTTCATACAATTCTTTGGGGTGATTCCCCATGTCTTGCTTTGCAATTTCAGCCTCAAGGGCATTAAAAAATTCTTTTGCCATAATTATCTATCTACTTCTCCCATCACCAAATCCATAGATCCAATGATCGCTACTAAATCTGCTAAATATGCTCCTTTTGCCAACAAAGGGATGACAGAAAGGTGATGAAACGAGCAAGCCCGCACTTTCATTCGCTGAGGAATATCCGATTTACCATCCGAACGTATGAAAAAGCCCAATTCTCCTTTTGGATTTTCAGCTCTGACATAAACATCCATCGCGGAAGGTCTTATTTTTTTAGGTACAAATTCCTGCGGATTAAAGTCTTTAGTTCGTTTATGTTCGCCCGTCAACTGATCCAAACATTGCTCCACGATCTTGAGGGATTCAACACATTCCTGTATTCGAACATGGTTTCGATCCCAGCAATCTCCCGTTTGACCCATTTCTCCAGCACCTATAGGTATATCAAAATCAAGTTCCGGATAAATAGAATAGGCATCCACTTTTCGTAAATCATACTTTAAGCCAGAACCTCTCAGCACAGGGCCCGTGCAACCGTAGTTGATGGCGATATCCAAAGGCAATACCCCCACATTTGCCGTTCTTTTGATGAAAATAGTATTCTCCTCGACCAATTTGACCACCTCAGAAATAGTATTTTTAACAACGGGGATAAACTCTTTTATCTTTTCTTCAAAACCGATGGGTAAATCATAAAACAATCCCCCGATCCATACATAGTTGTAAAGCATTCGAGCGCCAGATAACCATTCCAACAAGCGCTGAATGTGCTCACGGTCGCGCATCAACCATAAAAATGGCGTGTAGGCCCCAATGTCTAAGCCATAGGTTCCGATAGCGACAAAATGCGATGCAATGCGATTTAATTCCGCGACTAAAACACGAATATATTCGACTCTCTTAGGCATTTTACCCGTTAAATCCATCATCTTTTCTACCGCCATCACATACGCATGCTCAGAATTCATGGAAGCCATGTAGTCAAGTCGATCTACATAAGGTATAATTTGATTAAAAGGGAGAGATTCAGCATGTTTTTCAAAACAACGATGCAAATACCCCAGGTGCGGAATCACATCTTTAACCCACTCGCCATCAGAAATAACTTCTAACCGGAGCACTCCATGTGTAGAAGGATGCTGAGGTCCCAAAGAAATGAGCATTTCCTCCGACTTCAAATCCTCTTCTTTATACCGATTTGGATCCGATAAATGGAAGTTTTCTGGATGAAATTGGTATTGAGTGGAATTCATTAAACAAAAATGCGGAAAGAATTGCTTAAAAAAAACTCGTTTCCATCTTTTTAATAGAAATATCAAGTACTTGAATATTTTTTGATATATATTTTAGCAAAAGAGTTTGTTGAAAAAAATAATTCTTCTACCTTTGCATTCCGTTTCGAGAGGAGACGTAAAAATGATTTACAAATTATGGCAAAGAAAGGAAATCGCATTCAAGTAATTTTGGAATGCACTGAGCACAAAGAGTCTGGCGTACCAGGAATGTCTCGTTACATTACAACTAAGAATCGTAAAAACACGACGGCACGTATTGAATTGAAAAAATACAATCCGGTATTGAAGAAAGTTACTTTACATAAAGAAATTAAATAGATTTAATATTCAGGAATTATGGCTAAGAAGGTAGTTGCAACACTAAAGAAAGAAGGAGGCGTTAAGTACGCTAAAATCATAAAGGCGGTTAAAAATCCAACCACAGGAGCGTATACAT